>JBKJVF010000003.1:0-12085 GCA_046589965.1 Paracoccaceae bacterium | reverse complement strand
CCCGACCATCAGATCATCAGACGTCAGCCGCCGGTATGGCTCATGTGGCGGGTCACTTGTCCTGCGACAGACTGGCGTGCGTAGTCGAAGTCGTGGCCCTTGGGCTTGGCGACGATGGACTTCTGGAGACAGCCATCCGCCGCGCCATCGCCGCCAAGCCCAAGGGCCATGACTTCGACTACGCGCGCCAGTCTGTCGCAGGACAAGTGACCCGCCACATGAGCCATACCGGCGGCTGACGTCTGATGATCTGATGGTCGGGGCGAGAAGATTCGAACTTCCGACCTACGGTACCCAAAACCGTCGCGCTACCAGGCTGCGCTACGCCCCGACGAGGGTTCCTTACCTGCAAGGCCAGACAAAGAAAAGGCCTAGTCCTCGCAATCCCACACGGCATCGGGACCAATCGCGGGATGGCGCATCTCGGCCCCTTCTGCGATCCCCAGGCGTTTCGCCAGCCCGCCGTTAATTTCCAGGATGAACTGGACACCTTCACCGCCGTCGATCGACGTCAGATCCCCCGGCACCGCATTGGCATGAACCTTTGTCACCAGGCCGGTCGGATCGGCAAAGACCATGTCCAACGGGATTAGCGTGTTCTTCATCCAGAAACTGGCCGGCCGCGGCGTGTCATAGACAAACAGCATGCCCGCAGACATCGCCATTTTATCGCGAAACATCAGACCCTTGGCGCGCTCGTCCGGATCATCGGCCACTTCGACCGCAAAGCTGGCCTTGCCACCCTGCCAGCGCAGCTCGACCCGGTCCGCACTGCACGACAGCGCCGGACCGGCCGCCAACGCCACCATCAGACCGATCAGTCCTCGCCCAACCGCGCCGCCGCTTCCCATGAGACCACCTGCACTGCCATGCGGCCGCGTTTTCCGTCGACCACCTTCAGCGACACTGCCTCACCTGCCTGCAAGTCGGCAAGGCCCGAGGATCGCAGAACCTCGATATGAAGGAACACATCTTCGTTGCGCCCGAATACATTGGCAAAGCCGAACCCCTTGCCCTTGTCGAACCACTTCACCCGTGCGGGCACCAGTGGCAGCGCGGCAAGTTCCGCAGCTCCCGGCTGGTTTTCCTCTTCCCCCAGGGGAAAATGGCCCGTCGCGGGAGGTGCAATTTCTTCGACCGACACCGCCTGAACGCCGCGCTGGGTCATTTGTACCCGCACGACGATCCCGGCGCCGTCTGCGACTGAACTTTGCCCAAAATTGCGCAGCACGTTGGCATGAAGAAGGATATCGGCCCCTCCTTCATCCGCAACGATAAAGCCAAATCCCTTGGCCGGATCGAACCATTTCACCTGACCACGCACAACTTGCGTGGCCTTTTCGTCATCTTCCATGTCGTGAGCCACTTCCCCAGAATAAGCCCCAGCGCCAGTCTTGCAGTGTTTTCACCTTCGCCTTCAAGAGAAAAACGCACAGGGTTTTGGCATGTTTACGGCAAGACGCTCGGGCACTTGTTCGCCCTACGGGTTAAGTCGATCAATTTGCCAGCTGGCACCAAAGTCAGGACGCTGCCACCGGAACCGATCATGCAACCTAAAGGCGCCATCAGCCCAGAATTCGATTTCCAAAGGCGTGATGCGAATTCCGCCCCAAAAAGGCGGGCGCGACGGATTCAAACCGTGTTGGGCCGTCACTTTTGCGACCTCCGCGACCAAAGTGGCGCGACCGGAAAGAGGCTGCGATTGGTCCGATGCCCAGGCGCCAAGCCGGGACTTCAGGCTTCGACTGGCGAAATAGGCATCTGCTTTTGGCCCCTCTTCGCGGCTGGTCAACCCTCGGACCCGTATCTGGCGCCGCAGCGTTTTCCAGTGCATCACAAAGCCCGCCTTGCCGCTTGCGGCAATCTCCTGCCCCTTGGCAGACCCGTAATTGGTGTAAAAGACAAAGGCTGATTCCTCGATGTCCTTCAACAGCACCATCCGCGCGTTGGGCAGACCGGTCGAATCGACCGTCGCCAGCGCGATGGCGTTGGGGTCATTCGGCTCCGTCTTCTCGGCCTCGGCCAGCCAGTCGCGCGCTATCTGAAAGGGATCATCGCCCGCGAAAATTCCGTCACGCTCCATCGTCATCCATCCTTTGGCAGGCCGCAGGAGCCGCACCTTGATGCGGCCACGCTCTTCGCCTACACGTTCAACAGGCGTTAAGGATGGGTGGGGGAAACGGAATGTCAACCGGACTGATGGCGGGCAAGCGCGGTCTCATCATGGGCCTCGCCAATGACAAATCCATTGCGTGGGGCATCGCACAGGCGATCGCAGCCCAAGGCGCCGAGATCGCCTTTTCCTATCAGGGCGAGGCGCTGAAAAAGCGGGTCGAACCCTTGGCCGCCAGCATCGGCATGAAGGAATTCGTGGAATGCGATGTGGCCGATGAGGCGTCGATGGACGCGCTTTTCGCCCGGCTTGCAGCCCTTTGGGGCAAGATCGACTTCCTGGTCCATGCCATCGGCTTTTCCGACAAGAACGAATTGCGCGGCCGCTACGTCGATACCAGCCGCGCGAACTTTCTGATGACGATGGACATCTCGGTCTATTCCTTCACCGCCGTGTGTCAGCGCGCCGCCGCGATGATGAACCGCGGTGGTAGCCTTTTGACGCTGACCTATTACGGCGCGGAAAAGGTCATGCCGCATTACAACGTCATGGGGATCGCCAAGGCGGGCCTCGAGGCATCGGTCAAATACCTCGCCGAGGATCTCGGCAAGGACGGCATCCGTGTCAACGCGATCAGCGCAGGGCCCATCAAGACGCTGGCGGCATCCGGCATCGGCGATTTTCGCTACATCATGAAATGGAACGAGCTGAACTCGCCCCTCCGCCGCAACGTCACGCAGGAAGAGGTGGGCAAAGCGTCCTTGTACCTTTTGTCCGACCTCGGCTCTGGCACCACGGGGGAAAACCTGCATGTCGATGCGGGCTATCATGTGGTGGGGATGAAGGCGGTGGATGCGCCCGATATTGACGTGGTCACGGGCAAGAAAGAGGCCGGGCAGTGACGCTTGCGGCTTTTGCCACGGCCTGGTTCATCCATCTGCTGGCAGCGGCCAGCCCCGGCCCCGCGATCCTTATGGCGGCACGCACCGGGGTGACCCAGGGGTTCCGCACCGGGGTCTGGCTGTCGGTAGGCATCGGGATCGGGGCGCTCTTCTGGGCGGTCGCGGCACTGTTCGGGCTTGCGGTTCTCTTTCACATCGCGCCTGCGCTGCTTTGGGGCTTCAAGATCGTGGGCGGGCTCTTCCTTTGCTGGATCGCGTTCCAGATGTGGCGTCATGCCAGCGAGCCGTTGGTCATCGCCGAGACCGGCGCCACCCCCCCGACCCCCATCGCCGCCTTGCGCTTGGGCCTTCTGACGCAGCTATCGAACCCAAAGCCGGCGGTCTTCTTTGGCGCGGTTTTTGTCTCGACCGTCCCGCCGGGCACCACGCTTCCCTGGATCGCGCTGTTGCTTGTGATGGTGTTTGTCAATGAACTCGCCTGCACCATCCTTGTTGCCCGCGCGTTTTCCTTTGATGCCCCCCGCCGTGTCTATGCCCGGCTCAAGACCGGCATAGACCGCACATTCGGTGGCATTCTCGCACTGCTCGGCGTCAAGATCGCCGCCACCTGAAGGAGAGCCCTATGTCCGCCGACCGCCTGCCGCACGAAAAAGGGTTTCATGTCAGCTGGGACCAGATCCACCGTGACGCGCGCGCGCTGGCCTGGCGTCTGGATGGCAAGGGCCCCGATGGCGGCGCATGGCGTGCGGTTGTGGGCATCACGCGCGGCGGGCTGGTCCCCGCGATGATCGTCAGCCGCGAGCTGGATATCCGCGTCGTCGACACGATCAGCGTCAAAAGCTACAGCCATCAGTCGCAGGCATCCGAGGCGGTGGTGACCAAATCCCCGCAGGCCGAATTGATGGGCGACGGCACCGGCATTCTGATCGTCGATGATCTGGTCGATACCGGCAAGACGCTGGAACTGGTGCGCCGCCTCTATCCCCGCGCGCATTTCGCCACCGTCTATGCCAAGCCGTCGGGCAAACCGATGGTCGACAGCTACATCACCGAAGTCAGCCAGGACACCTGGATCTTCTTTCCCTGGGACATGGCACTTCAATATGTGCAGCCCATGCGCGGCGTGGACTGATCGACGGAACAATGGCCAGCACGTCGAAAGCTTTAAACGCGCGGATTCTGCATTGGCTTTTCGAGGCCAGCCTCGTCATCAAAGGCGTGCTGACCGGTGCGGAGTCTCTGGCAGGCGTCGGCTTGTTGCTGGTGCCCAATGCGATGGTGGCGCGCCTTGTCTACTGGTTGACGCATTACGAAATCGCCGAAGACCCCACCGACACGCTGGCGGCCTGGACCTTGCGCGCGATGGAACAGTTTCCCATCGGCACGCAGCACTTTTACGCGATGTATCTGATGGTCCATGGCGGCCTGAAACTTGGCATCGTGTTTTTGCTCTGGCGGCGGGTGATGTGGGCCTATCCGGCCGGGATGGCGGTGCTGGGCGGGTTCGTGGCCTATCAGCTATACGAATTTGTCCATTCCGCATCGCCCTTTCTGCTGTTGCTGGCGGTCTTTGACATGATCATGATCGGCCTGATCTGGCAGGAATACCGCGCGCTGAGACGACTTTCGGGACTGCCCAGCCCCGCCCACTGACCCCTCAAGAGGCATGCCATGACCTTCGTTCTGAACCCCGCCATGCGCGCCACCGACCCACCCCCCGTGATGGAGGCGCGGCGCTGGATCGACGGGGTCACGTTTCCGCCCGACCGCCCCTTGATCAATGTGAGCCAGGCCGCCCCGGTCGCCTCGCCACCGCTTCCGTTGCGTCAGGCGCTGGCCGAAGCCGCGCTGAACGACCCGCAGGCGCATCTGTATGGCCCGGTGCTGGGCCTGCCCGCGCTCCGGGCCGAGATCGCCACCCAATGGTCAGCAACCTATGGCGGGCAAGTTTCCCCTGATCAGGTCGCGATCACCCAAGGCTGCAACCAGGCCTTCACCGCCGTGATGTCCACCCTTGCCGGACCGGGGGACGAGGTGATCTTGCCGACGCCCTGGTATTTCAATCACAAGATGTGGCTCGACATGGCATCGGTGACGGCCGTGCCCCTTTCCACTGGTCAGGGCCTTGTGCCCGATGCTGCCGATGCCGCAAGGCTGATCACCGACCGGACCCGCGCCATCGTGCTGGTCAGCCCGAACAATCCCGGCGGCGTCGAATATCCGGCCGGGACTTTGGCCGCCTTTGCAACCCTTTGTCGCGCCAAGGGCATCGCGCTTGTCGTCGACGAAACCTACCGCGACTTCGACAGCCGGACCGGTCGCCCGCATGATCTTTTCACCGATCCCGACTGGGCCGATACCCTGATCCAGCTTTACAGCTTTTCCAAAGCTTACCGGCTGACCGGCCACCGCGTAGGGTCGATCACCGCCAGCGTCGCCCGTCTGGCAGAGGTGGAGAAATTCCTTGATACCGTCGCCATCTGCCCCAGCCAGCTGGGCCAGATCGGTGCGTTATGGGGGATGCGGAATCTGGGCGAATGGCTCGCGGGCGAAAGGCTGGAAATCCTTGCGCGGCGCGATGCAATGACCTCGGGGTTTGCGGCCATGCAGGGGTGGACGCTGATGGGATGCGGCGCCTACTTTGCCTATGTCGCGCATCCCTTTGATCTGCCCTCCGACCAGATCTGCAAACGCCTTGTCACCGATTGCGCGGTCCTCATGCTGCCTGGCACGATGTTTCAACCGGCCGGGTCCAAGGCGGGGCGCGCCCAGATGCGCATCGCGTTCGCCAATGTCGATGCCGCGGGGATTGCCACGCTTTTCGACCGGCTTGCGCCCTGGCGACCCTGACCAGACAGACCTCGCAGCGCCATCTTGCCCCGGCACGGCCGAGCGCTTAGACAGACGCCACGTTTTGAACAAAGGGCACCGCCATGGCCAAGGACAGTTCCGCCGAACCCCGCAAGGGCGGCAACGGCGTGAAAAATATCGCCGTCTGGATCATGCTGATCATGCTGATCATCGGGCTTGGCGGGTTCGGGATCACCAGCTTTGGCGGTAACATCACCAAGGTTGGCTCGGTTGGCGGACGCGCGATCAGCACCGATGACTATGCCCGTGCCCTGCGGACCGAGGTTGACGCCTTTTCCCAGCAATTCGGCGCGCCCTTGACGATGGAACAGGCCACCGCCCTTGGCATCGACCGCCGCGCCTTGGGCAATCTGGTGAATGAGACCGCGCTCGACGTCGAATCCGCCCGTGTGGGCGTGTCGGTTGGCGATGCACGGCTGGCTACCGAATTGGCCGATATTCCCGCATTTCATGACACGACAGGCAAGTTTGACCGCAGCTTTTATACCGAAGCATTGCAGCGCAATGGGCTCAGCCCTGGCGATTTCGAACAAAAGCTGCGCGACAGCCTTGGGCGCGGGATCGTACAAGGTGCAATTGCGAGCGGCTTCGCGACCCCGAAATCGGCGGTCGACACGCTGCACGCCTATGTGGCCGAACGGCGCGGGTTCTCTGTCCTGCCGCTCAATCAAAGCGACCTTGCGGCACTGCCCGTGGCACCCGACGATGCGACACTGACCACCTATTACACCGAAAACATCGCCCGCTTTACCAAGCCCGAGGCCAAGCGGATCACCTATGCCGCCCTGTTGCCCGAAACGCTGGCCCCTGACATGCCCATCGACGATAAGGCACTGAACGACCTCTATAACAGCCGGATTGACGAATTTGTCGCCCCCGAAAAGCGCATCGTCGAACAGCTGGTCTATCCCGATGATGCCGCCGCCGCCGCCGCCAAGGCGCGCCTCGATGCGGGCGAGACGTTTGAGACGCTCGTGGCCGACCGGGGCCTGACACTGGAAGCGATCGACCTTGGCGATGTCAGCGAGGCCGAGCTTGGTGCGGCGGGAGCCGGCGTCTTTGCGCTGAGCGAACCGGGGATCGTTGGCCCCTTGCCATCGCCCATCGGCCCCGCGATCTACCGTATGAACGCGATCCTGCCCGCGCAGGACATCACGCTGGACGAGGTCCGCGCCGATCTGTCAAAGGATTTGCAGATCGACAGCGCGCGCCGTGCGATTGCCGACCGGGTCGAGGAACTCGACGACATGATCGCGGCCGGTGCCACGCTTGAAGATCTGGCCAAGGAAAAGGCCCTGACGCTGGCCACCATCGACTACGCCCAGCAGGCCCCCAACGTCGAAGGCATTGCCGCCTATGGTGCCTTTCGCGAGGCAGCCGACGCCGCCGAGGAGGGTGTCACATCCGACATCATCGTGCTGGAGGATGGCGGGCTAGTGGCCCTGCGTCTGGACGAAATCGTCCCCCCGACGCCGATCCCCTTTGCTGAGGCCAAGCCCGCTGTCACCGCATCCTGGCTGGCTGACGCGACCGCCAAGGCGCTGTCGGACCGCGCCATCCAGATCAAGGCGGACGTTGAAGCCGGCGCCGCGCTGTCAACCTTTGGCACCGTGGTGACCAACCCCGAAATTGCCCGCGACGGCCAGGTCGAGGGTGCCCCGGCCAGCCTTTTGACTTCCGTCTTCGAGATGGCCGCAGGGGATGTGCGGGTTGTCGAAGACGCAGGCTACATCGCCGTCGTGCAACTGGACAAGATCACCGCGGCCCCCACCGATGACGCGGCGGCAACCGCCGTCAAGGCCGCCATCGGGGCGCAGATGCAACAGGCAATTTCCGGTGACGCGTTCGACGCCTTTACCACCGCCATCGCGGCCGAGGCGGGCATCCAGCTGGATCAGAACGCCATCAACGCCGTGCATACCCAACTGCCCTGAAGGACCGCAAAGGTGCAGCTCAGCCCCTCATTCGACGCGTTTGAGCGGGGCTGGACCGCAGGGGAAAACCAGCTTGTCTGGGCCCGCCTTGCCGCCGACCTCGACACGCCTGTCAGCCTGATGTTGAAACTGGCCGAGGCGCGCAGCGACACCTTCATGCTGGAATCGGTGACCGGCGGTGAGGTCCGGGGGCGCTATTCCATCGTCGGCATGAAACCGGACCTGATCTGGCAATGCCAGGGCGATACAAGCCGCATCAACCGCGAGGCGCGCTTTGACCCCGCCGCATTCCAGCCGCTGGATGGCCATCCGCTGGAAACCTTGCGCGCTCTGATCGCTGAAAGCCGCGTCGCGATGCCCGACGACCTGCCGGCCGCCGCCGTCGGTCTCTATGGTTATCTTGGCTATGACATGATCCGGCTGGTCGAACATCTGCCGGATGTGAACCCCGATACGCTTGGCGTGCCGGATGCGGTGCTGCTGCGCCCGTCGGTCGTGGCAGTTCTTGATGGCGTGAAGGGCGAGGTTACCATTGTGGCGCCTGCCTGGGCCACCAGCGGGCTGACCGCACGCGCCGCCTATGCGCAGGCCGCCGAACGCGTGATGGACGCCCTGCGCGATCTGGACCGCGCCCCTGCCGTGCCGCGCGATCTGGGCGATGCAGCCCCGGTCGGCGAGCCCCGGTCCAACTTTACCCATGATGGCTACAAGGCGGCAGTGGACAAGGCCAAAGACTACATCCGCGCGGGCGACATCTTTCAGGTCGTCCCGTCACAACGCTGGGCGCAGGACTTCCGCCTTGCACCATTCGCACTTTACCGAAGCCTCCGTCGGACCAACCCGTCGCCGTTCATGTTCTTTTTCAACTTCGGCGGCTTTCAGGTGGTCGGGGCCAGCCCGGAAATCCTGGTCCGGCTGCGTGACGGACAGGTCACGGTCCGCCCGATTGCAGGCACCCGCAAACGCGGCGAAACACCTGAAGAGGACCGCGCGCTGGAGGCAGACCTTCTGGCCGATACCAAGGAACTGGCCGAACATCTGATGCTGCTGGACCTTGGCCGCAACGACGTGGGTCGGGTCGCCAAGACCGGCACCGTCCATCCGACCGAGCAATTCATCGTGGAGCGCTATTCCCACGTCATGCATATCGTGTCGAACGTGGTGGGCGAAATCGCTGACGGCGAGGATGCCCTGTCTGCGCTGCTTGCAGGGATGCCTGCGGGCACCGTCTCGGGCGCGCCAAAGGTCCGTGCGATGCAGATCATCGACGAGCTGGAACCAGAAAAGCGCGGCGTTTATGGCGGTGGCGTGGGCTATTTCGCGGCCAATGGCGAAATGGATTTCTGCATCGCACTGCGCACCGCGGTCCTGAAGGACGAGGTCCTGTACATTCAGGCCGGGGGCGGTGTCGTCTATGACAGCGACCCCGAGGCGGAGTATCAGGAAACCGTCAACAAATCCAACGCCCTGCGCCGTGCCGCCGAGGATGCGGGCCGCTTTGCCGGGCGCGGGAACGGCTGAACCGCCCCTAGTTCACCACCAACGCCGCCGAAATCGGGGCCAGCGCCACCGCTGATGACCGCCCTTCCAGACCCCAGGCGATCAACGCCTCGACCGTCTCGGGCCGGGTCTGGCCGATGACGACGACGCGCCCGTCCTGGGCGGCACGAAACGCGGCCCGGTCCAGATATCGCCGCACGGTCTCGGTATTCTCGCCCTCGCCATCCAGATACCGAAATGCTGTTGCTGTCGGCAGTCCTTCGCGGCGCGCAACCTGATCGGCTGCGTTCAGCCCTTCGTCCCAGGTCACCAGACCCCTGCCCTGTGCGGCAAGGATCGGCACGACTTGCGTGGCCAGGGGCCGGTCGTCCTGAAAGACCGGTTCGGGCTGATCAAGGACCGCGATGGCCTCGGGCATCTTTTCGGCAAGGGCGGCAAAGCTGACCTCAAGATCCGACGCAGTGGCACCTTCGGGGATCCCGTTTGCCAACATCAGCACTTCTTGCCCGGCGGCGCGGTAGATCGCAACATGGGACGGGGTCGCAGGATCAAGTGGGTCAAGCGCAAAGCTGACAGGAAACGGCAGTTCGGCCAGCGCCTTGCGGTCCAGATCCGCCGCGCCGGTGTCGATCAGAACGATGCTGAAAACGGGCTTGCCGTCCGGATTTTCAAAGGTCCGTGCAAAAAGGACAAGGGGCGTCTGCGCGACGCTTCCGTCGGCTGCAGGCGCGGTTGGCGTTGCAGCCCCGATCTGGGCAAGCCGCCCCGTCACCACACCCTCGACCGTACCGGAAAGCGGTGGCTCGGGGGGCAACGTGTCGGTGCCCGGGTCCTCGGGCGGCGTCTCCTGGGTCAGGATGCGCGGCTTGGGTACAAGGGGGGGAAGTGGCGCATCCATCACAGGGGGCGGCGCGTCACTGCCGATCTGTGGCAGCTTGGACTGGTTACCGGGCAAGGGCGGGACCGGATCCAACTGTGCGATCACGACAGGTGCCGGTTCGGTCTCGGGAAGGGTCACAGGTGCAGGCGCGCCACCCGTCACCACCTTTGGCGGCGCGATGGGCTGGGCGGGCAACGTGGGCTGAAAGTCGGGCAAGATGATCGCCAGCCCACCCGGCGCATCCGCGGCGCGGGCGACATCGTCGGGCAGCGGGGCCGCGATCATGTCGTTTGCAGGCGCGGGGGCAAGCGGGGCCAGCGCCGTCCGCACCTCTGGTGCTGCAACGGCGGGCGGCGGGACCAGGGCTGCGACGGCACCATCTTCAGGCAGGCCATCGACGTCAGCGACGACATCCGGCAAGGGCGCAGGTGCTGCGGCGCTGTCATCACGCGCGGCTGGCAGGGCGGCATCCGCCGGGGCCAGCGGCGTCGCCTTGCCGGGGGCGGTGTCGGCCGCAGGTGCGACGGTCGCATCCTTGGGCGTCGCAGGGGCCGCGTCGGTCTTGGGGGGCGGCGTGCCGGTTGCGGGGGCCTCATTCGTGGCGGGCGCCGAAGGTGTGATCGCCCCCGCCGGTGCGTCGCCCGGGACCGGGGCCACCGGAGTGGTCGCCGGTTCCACCGGGGTCACCGGGGCCACTGGGGCCACTGTGCCTTCTGCTGCGGGCTCGGTGGCCGGGGCAATCGCCGGCGTCACCACATTTTGGCGCGGCGCGACATATGAAATCGACGCCAGAACGACCGCCGACAAAACGCCGCCGACCAGAATTCCAAAAACAAAACTACGGATCACCTGCTCCTCCGTCGTCCATGTTTGTGGCAGTATTCCCTGCCCTTTGTCGCCGGACAGAGGGGTGTTCTCCCCTTGACGCCCAACGCCTGCTCTGCCCATCTATAACCAAAGCCGCGTCCGGCTTCACCCCCTTTAAGGCGAGACAGACCCAAGATGCTGCTGTTGATCGACAATTATGACAGCTTTACCTACAATTTGGTCCATTATCTGGGTGAACTGGGCGCAGATGTCGTGGTTCGGCGCAATGACGCACTGGATATCCAGACGGTCATGGGCATGAAACCCGCCGCTATCGTCCTGTCGCCAGGTCCCGGCAACCCGACGCAGGCCGGGATTTGCCTGCCCCTGACGCTGGCCGCCGCCGAGGCGCGCATCCCCCTTTTGGGCGTCTGCCTTGGTCACCAGACCATCGGCGAGGCGTTCGGGGGCAAGGTCATCCGCTGCCATGAAATCGTGCATGGCAAGATGGGCACCATCCACCATCAGGGCAAAGGCTTCTTTGCCGGATTGCCCAGCCCCTTTCAGGCCACGCGCTATCATTCCCTGATCGTCGAGGCCGCCACCCTGCCCGATTGCCTTGAAGTGACAGCAACGCTTGAGGATGGCACGATCATGGGCCTGCGCCACCGCGACCGGCTGATCGAGGGCGTGCAGTTCCATCCCGAAAGCATCGCCTCCGAACACGGGCATCAGCTTTTGCGCAACTTTCTGGATCAGGCGCGCGTGATGGCGGCTGCATGAGCGAGGTGTTGCGACCGCTGATCGGGATTGCGGCCACAAGGCCCCTGACCCGCGCCGAGGCCGAGGCCGCGTTTGGCGCCCTTTTTGATGGCGAGGGCACGCCTGCGCAAATGGGCGGGTTCCTGATGGCGCTGCGCACACGGGGCGAGACGGTCGATGAATATGCCGCCGCCGCCACGGTCATGCGGGCCAAATGCAACGCGGTGCGCGCGCCTGCGGGTGCCATGGACATTGTCGGCACCGGCGGCGACGGCAAGGGCACGCTGAACATCTCCACCGCCACGGCGTTTGTGGT
>JBKJVF010000055.1:0-4129 GCA_046589965.1 Paracoccaceae bacterium | reverse complement strand
CGCCCCGCCCGCGCGACCATCGAGCCCGATGCGCGATTGGGTTCTTTCATCGCCCCGCGAAAGGCCCGATTTGACCGCCTGACCGCCAGCCTTTGACTATAGGTCCGACCAGCCTGCCGCCGCCGCCTTCAGATGCGCCAGGAATTTTTGCACCTTCAGCGTCCGGTGCAGATCGACGTGCGTCACCGCCCAAAGCTGGCTCGCCCATTCCGGCGCGGGCGGCATGATTTCGACCAGCGATGGGTCCTCGGCGGCCTCGACCGGACGGACGAAACCGATGCCGATCCCGGTACGGACTGCCGGCAGGACCGACACCACCTCGGTTGCACGAAAGACGATGTTCGCCTCGGGCACATGTTCGCGCAGCCACATGTAGAACGGCGCGCGGCTGTCATCGGTATCGGTGCCGATGAACCGGTGATGTTTCAGATCCTCGATGCCCATCGGGCGCCCATGTTTCTGGAGGTAGTCCGCGCTGGCGTAAAGCCCCATGCGCAGCTTGGCCAAGTGCTGCACGATATAGTCGGCTTCCTTTGGCGCGCCGCCCGCGCGGATCGCCACATGTGCCTCACCCTGTTCCAACCGGAACAAGCGCATGTCAGACAGATAGCGGATGCGGACCCCGGGATGTTCGGCCTGAAACGATGCCAGCACCGGCGTCACCAGCTGCGCAATGCCGGCAATTGCAGTAATCACCAACTCGCCGGTCACATGGTCGCCCAGACCCTTGATGCGGCTGACCATCTGGGTGAACTGCCCTTCGGCGGTGTCGGCCACTCCCATCAGATCGCGCCCCGCCTCGGTCGGCGCATAACCGCGCGCGTGCCGCTGGAAAAGCTTGGTCCCGAGCCGCCTTTCCAGCGCATCGACATGCCGGATGACCGTCGCATGGTGCACACCCAGAACTTCGGCCGCCCCTGACACGGTGCCCAGACGCGCCACAAGATAAGCAGTGCGGATTTCGTCCCAGTTGTTCATGCCATCATCTGTTGGTGCGCCAGCGCACATTGGTCCAGACTGAGGGACGAAATGCAACCCCTCACGCATCCGATGCAGTACCTTGCGCCTGGGATCTCGAACGGTGGGCCGAAAACGCCGATTTTTGCGGCGCACTGATAGGAAAACGCGATGGCCACCTGCAACGCAAAGTTGACGACATGTGAGGTTGGAATCGTCCCCGTCAAAACCAATATTGAAAGTATAAGGTTCTGTGACGCGACCAGTTGATCTAAATCCGTCGGTATAACTTTGTCACTAAATCATCCCCCAAACACGAAAAAATCTCGAACTCGTGTATTGAACTGAACAGTATAGTTTATATATTGCGATCATGACGACGTTGAACTGCTCACCATGACAGCGCCGTCACACTGACAACCTACCATGGGTCGGCTTCCGGCCCGCAACCCTGACGGGTGCCCTTGCCAGGGTGTGGCAAGGCATGACCCGTTCAACCCTAAAGGAACATATTATGTTCAAGAAAATCGCCATTGCTGCTCTCACCGCTTCGCTTCTTGCTGGCTCGGCTTTCGCCCAATCTGTGTCGCAGGGCGACGCCCAATTGGCAGCCATTGCCGGTGTGCCCGAGGGGTCCTTGTCGACCTCCGATCTGATCAATTTGATCAACGCACGCAATGACGGCGACCAAGACGCCGTAAATTTCATTTTGTCCAAAGCTGGTATTGTGGCGACACGTGCCGGTAACGGCAGCGTAGGGGCCGCGGCCGGTTCGGGCTGGGACATGGTGGCACGCGCGAATGGTGTGGCGCCTGGCCAGTTCAGCCCGGCGGAATTGGCTCAGATGGAATATGATCGTCTGAACTGACGCCTTCGACCTGTTGAGATTGCTTCCCCAAAAGGCCGCGCTGCGACATCTGTCGCAGCGCGGTTTTTCATGGCACTCACCCGGCGACCTGGTGGCGCCATCGAAACCGGATTGACGCAAGCTGAAACCAGCCCGAAGCTTGAGAAGGCTGATAGCAGTCATTGGGCAAGGTTGGCGATGCGCATCGTGCAGAACACCCCCGACCGGTTGGTCATCGAGGACAAGCCGATCATCCTCAGCGCTGTATTGGGTCTGTTTATCTTGCTCCTGCTCGGCATCGCGCTTCTTACCTTTTCAGCGGAGCCCTGGGTCGCGTTGGGTGCGCTGGTTGGCGCGGTGTTGCTGGGGGGCTGTCTTGCGGTCTTTGTGCGGCGGGTCTTCGTGGCATTCGACCGCAGCGTTGGCGCCGTCGTGATCCGCACCGCCACCCTATTAGGGCAGACCGAACAGCAGCTGCACCTGACCGACCTCGCAGGCGCCGAGGTTGAGACAACAACGTCCATTGATGACCACAATCAGGCGACCGGCAGAACCCTTTTGCACCGCCCCGCGTTGCGGTTGGCCGATGCCCGTCCCAACCTGCCGCTGACCGAGATCTAATCCGGTGGGACGGCTGCGGCCACAGCGGTCGCGGCGATCAATGCCTGGCTTGCCGCCGCACCTCGACCTTGACACCCGCGCCCTCGCGGCCTATCAGCCCCCCAATTCCCCCGGAGGCACCCGCTTCCGGTCCCTTGGCCTTATGCCGGGATCGCCATCTGCCAGCGCGTTGCGCCCGCAGGTGTCGCCTTGCATTTGATTTGGGTCTTTCACCGCCGGACCCCATATCCGGCCAATCGCAACGGTAGGAGCCGACCATGTTCGAAAGCCTGTCAGAACGCCTCGGCACGGTCTTTGACCGTCTGACCAAACAGGGTGCGCTGTCCGAGGCCGACGTTGACACCGCACTCCGCGAAGTGCGCGTCGCCCTGCTGGAGGCTGACGTCTCGCTGGAAGTGGCGCGCGATTTCGTCAAGGCCGTCAAGGCCCGTGCCATCGGACAGGCCGTCACCAAATCCGTGACCCCCGGCCAGCAGGTCGTCAAGATCGTCCATGACGAGCTGATCAATGTGCTGGCGGGTGACGGCGAGCCTGATGCGCTGAAAATCGACAACCCGCCCGCGACGATCCTGATGGTTGGTCTGCAAGGCTCGGGCAAGACCACCACCACCGCAAAACTGGCCAAACGGCTGAAAGAAAAGAACGGCAAGCGTGTGTTGCTGGCCTCGCTTGATACCAACCGCCCGGCGGCGATGGAACAGCTTGCCATCCTCGGCGCGCAGATCGGCGTCGACAGCCTGCCTATCGTCAAGGGCGAGACGGCGGTGCAGATCGCCAAACGCGCCAAGACGCAGGCGAACATGGGCGGCTATGACGTCCTATTTCTCGACACTGCGGGGCGTTTGCAGATCGATGATGTGCTGATGGCCGAGGTGGCACAGGTGCGCGACATCGCCGCCCCGCGAGAGACACTTCTGGTGGTCGATGGGCTGACCGGGCAGGTCGCGGTCGATGTGGCGCAGGAATTCGAGGCCCGCGTCGGCATCACCGGTGTCGTTTTGACCCGGATGGACGGCGATGGTCGCGGCGGTGCCGCCCTGTCGATGCGTGCTGTCACCGGCAAGCCGATCCGTTTTGTCGGCCTTGGCGAAAAGATGGACGCCATCGAGACGTTCGAGGCCGACCGCGTCGCCGGCCGCATCCTTGGCATGGGCGATATCGTCGCGCTGGTCGAAAAGGCGCGCGAGACGTTCGAGGCTGAACAGGCGGAACGCATGGCCAAGCGGTTCGCCAAGGGGTTGTTCAACATGAACGACCTGCGCGCCCAGTTGGAACAGATGCTCAAAATGGGTGGCATGCAGGGCCTGATGGGCATGCTGCCCGGCATGGGCAAAATGGCCAAACAAGCCGAGGATGCTGGCTTTAACGACCGCATGTTGCGCCAGCAGATCGCCCTGATCCAGTCGATGACCAAGAAAGAACGTGCCAATCCCGACCTGATGGCAGCCAGCCGCAAGAAACGTGTGGCCGCAGGCGCGGGTATGGATGTCTCGGACCTCAACCGTCTGCTCAAACAGCACAAACAGATGGCCGAGATGATGAAAAAAATGGGCAAGGGCGGCATGATGAAAAATGCCATCAAGCAAATGATGGGCAAGGGCGGGATGCCCGACCCGTCCAAGATGACGCCCGAACAGCTTGAAGAAGCCGCGCGCGGCATGAAGCAGGGCATGGGCGGGATGGGTGGAATGGGTGGCCTGCCGC
>JBKJVF010000258.1:0-10929 GCA_046589965.1 Paracoccaceae bacterium | reverse complement strand
CGATTGCGCTGCAAAAGGACATTGATGTCACTGACAAGGGGGGCCACTTCCTCGGGGTAGTCGGTGTGGTTCAGCTCTTCGTCACGATCCCACCGGTGGGAGACGTCCTTGCGAAGCTTGTCTAGCGGCCCGATGATCGCTGCCGTCTGCAACAACACAGCCGAAAGACCAAGCACTGCGACCAGCGCAAAGGCCAGAATCAGGCTGCGCCGCGTCTCCACCCGTTCGGCAATCAGTTGGGCCTTGGTTTCCGCGACAGTGACGCCCCACTCGCTGCCGTTCTCCAGCGTGATCATCTGATGTGCTATTCGAACGTGTTCGACGTCGTCCCCTTCGGAATCCCCCAACGTCAGCTGGTCCGACTTGATCGCGGGCTCGGGCAATGTCGCCTCAAGCAACGAGGCAGAGGTGTAAATCTGTCCGTCCGGGCCCACCACTTGCCAGTATCGCCCCGAGAAAGGCACCTGATACGATGGGTCAACGATCAGCTCGCCCATCCTTTCAGGTTCATCGGGCACATTGCTTAGCGCCACGACGATCTGCGTGTGTCGTTCCGCCAGAGAGCGATCAAACCGCTCCAGCGCTTTCAGATTGAGAAACGAATAAAGTAGGAATGTGCCTACCGTGACGGCCACCAGCGCCGAAAGCCCGCCGCTGAGCCATGCTCTCTTGCGCAGCGACAGCATCAGGCAGGTTCGATCATGTATCCGCGACCGCGCATGGTCTGGATCAGATCCGATCCCAGTTTCTTTCTTAGTCGGTTTATGAACACCGCAATCGTATTGGAGTCGCGATCCCCGTCATATTCGTAGATGTGCTCGGACAATTCAGTTCTGGAAATCAGGCGACCGGTGTTGTGAATGAGATAGGACAGCACCGCAACTTCTTGCGAGGTGAGATCGATCGGAACGCCGCTAACGGTTGCACGACCGGACCGCGTGTCAAAGACAAGGTTGTCCTTTTCAAAAAGCGGATTGGTTCGTCCGGAGCTTCGGCGCAGGGTTGCACGAACGCGCGCTGCAAGCTCAGGCAGATGAAACGGTTTGGTCATGTAGTCGTCTGCGCCGGCATCCAGGCCGTCAACCCGGTCGGACCAGCCGTCACGTGCGGTCAGAATCAACACCGGCGTCGCGATGCCGCTTCTGCGCCATTCCTTGAGGATCGATGTGCCATCGCGGATCGGCAGACCGATATCCAGAATGATCATATCATAAGGTTCGGTCGAGCCCAGAAAACAGGCCTCTTCACCGTCATGCGCGACATCAACAACCCTGCCTTCTGAAGACAGGAGTTTTTTGATCTGGTCACACAGGACCGGTTCGTCTTCTGCGAGGAGTATTCTCATGAAACCGGAAGATATTCGGAGATTTGGCAATCAATGTGGCAGAACTTAGGTTTAGCCGCCACCGTTACCGCCGCCGCCGCCACCGTTACCGCCGCCGCCGCCACCGCCGCCGTTATCACCGCCGCCACCGTTGCCGCCGCCGCCGTTGCCGCCGCCACCGCCGTTGCCGCCGGCGTTGCCGCCACTGTTGCCGTTGGAGCCTGCGGTCTGGCTTTTGCCCTTGTTTCCGTTGCCCGCTGATCCAGCCTCGGCTGCAGCAGAGATGAGCTTGCCGACCGATGAATTCTTGGTGACTTGCTCACCGGTTCTTGCGTTGATGATGATGCTGATCAGCTTGCCGTTCGTCTTTTTCAACACGATACGGTAGAACACATCGTCGGCCTGGAAGGCACGTGCCTCGACCGGCGCGCCCCCGGTCCCCTTTACCACCGAATCGATTGCCCGTTTCATGCTGATCGTCTGGCCCGCACTTGCGATCTGGCGCAGTTCGGATGCGTCGATTTCGCGCAATGTCGCGCCGAACACCGGCCCGGACAGGGTCAGCATCGTCGCAAGCAATATGATCGGTGTGCGTCTCATGCAGACAGATTTAGCAAAATCGACGTGAACCCAAGATGAACGAACGGTTCCTGCAGAGTTAAACGTGGATGGTGTCAATTGCACAGACAGTTCTGCGACTCGCGGTCGGCCACAAGCTGCCTCTGGTTGCAGACCACGACAGTCAAGCGGAACGCAAGTTCTCAACCGTGCAATCGCAAAGGTATTAAAATGAAAAAATCAACGACGCGAATCTTGAAGGCCTGCTCGTTGTCCGTTGCCCTCTTGGGCTCGGCAGCGTTTGTCATGGCGATTTCTATGCCCGATGTGGTCTATGCCAAATCCGGGAATGAAGGTGGTAACGGTAATGGAGGCGGCAATGGCAATGGCGGCGGCAATGGCAATGGTGGCGGCAACGGCAATGCTGGCGGCAATGGCGGGGCCAACAAATCGGGCGATGACGGTTCAACCACTACCGGCAAGACAAAGCCGGCGGTAAGCGGCGCCTCGACCAAAACCAAAGCGCCAAAGGCCAAGGGCCTGGCGTCAGTGCTGGGTGTCAGCGCGTCTGAACTAGGCGCATTGAATGCCGCACATGCTTCGCCGAATGCGCTGAAGAACGCCTCGCCGAACTCGCGTGTTGGACGTATTGCATTGTATCGCGACTCGGTTCTTGAAGGTCAGCAGCTTCAGGCCGATCTCGACGCAAAGATTGCCGAGCTGGCGTTGCTTACGCCCCCGGCGCGCGCCCTCGCAGAGATTGAAACCGATCTGGCCAACGCCGACCTTGACGTCGGCCTCAAAGCGCAGACGGTCGCCGACCTGGAGCAGGCGCTTATAGATTCGGGCGCCACTGCTGAGGAAATCGCAGACGATGCCGATCTCGCGGCTGCGCGCACCGATCTGGAATCTGCTGAGGCGGTTGCTGGTGGCCTGCGGACTGAACAGACTGCAGCCATCGCATATGACACGCTGAGTGCTGAGGTTGACGGCCTTGCGCTCGAAGTGGCAGAGCAACCGGCCGTGGAGCGTTCGCTGCTGGAAGCTGCGTCCAACAAGCCGGTGACCGACGAAGTGGAAGCCGCCGTCAAGAAGTTACTCGGCCTCTGACCCGAAGGCCTGAAGCGGCCTGCAGCTTACCGGGGAAAGGCCCCCGGTATGTCTGCAGGCCGCTTCAGTTTTTTTTTGCTTCGATATCTGGTGCTTCGCTTACTTTCGGAAAACCGGCCCTGGCAGCAAAAAAAGACCCCGCCCAAAACAAAAGGCCGCCCGATTTGGGGCGGCCTTTTTGTATATCCGTGAAGGCTTTTTGGTTACGCGGCGATCGTCTGCGATGCGACGCGGTCGAGCGCTGCAAACACGTCGTCAATCGGAGGAAAGCGTTGGGATTGCGAAGCACGCACACCGCTGCCCGCCTTGACCAAGGTCAACGCCGAGCGCGCCTCTGGCGAATTCGCGTTCGCTGCAAGGTACTTTTGTCTTTTCTCGATCGTCGAACGAAACATGTCCTGGCTCCCTGTCTTTGGCCGAATCTGCTGCTCTTTTTGGTGCATTCCGACTCGGTATGTTTTGATATTGCCCTATTGTTGTTTAACCGACCGCAAACCCGGCATTCACATTCGGTTAATCTTCAGACCGATCCAAACCGGCTCGCCCAACCCGCCGGGCAAAGATCCCGCGCCTCAGATCCCCGCGCCAGGAACCGCGATACCGCACATGCGATGCCCTGAAGGCACCGACCGCGTCAGGTGCGGGATTGACCAGTGGCAAGCACTCCGGTGCGGCCAGCCAAAGAGGGTGCCCGCCCCAAGCAATATTCTTCTGACAGGGCCCGCGGCGTTTGGTCATGTGACGGGGCCATGTGCCCACCCTGCACTGCAGCACTGGTCGGGCAGTGAACACGTTGCCAGATCCCGTGATGAATGGCTCAGGTCTTGACCACCGGTTTGGAACGCATCTTGCTGGCCGTTTCACGCTCTGCCCGTCTGCAACGCAGTGGCGGCAGGTCCCGGTCCATCAAATCCATATCTTCAAGAACCATGTCACCCATCCGCTTCATCGCGATATCGAGAGCCCCTGCCCGATGGGCCGATCTGAGAAACCCTTTCAGCCCGCGCACCGGATGATCTGCAGCAAGCGGTTCTTCGGGGAACACATCGCTGGCCGCCAGAATATGGCCCGACCGGACTGCAGCCACGAGCGCGTCAAAGTTCACAACACCCGCGCGGCTGAGCAGGATAAACGCGGCGCCCGGTTTCATCCGCGCAAAATGGCTGGCATCCAGAAAGCCTTCGTTCTCACCCGTGACCGAGGCGACGCAAAAGACCACATCCGCGCTTTCCAGCACTTCGTTCAGACCAGCCGGGGTCGCGCGATGGTCGCGGATTACTGACGGCGGCAACCAGGGGTCATAAACCTTGACCACCGGGCGGAACCCTTCCAGCACCCGATTAAGGGCGCGACCAAGTTCGCCAAAGCCGATCAGCCCGACCGTTGCGCCGGTCAGCAGGCGTGCGCGGCCGTTGCCTTCGAACCCCCAAAGCTCGCGGCCCTCACGAAAGGCCAGATCTGCTTCGACGACGTCACGCATGAGGCTCAGCGCAAAGGCCAGGCCGATCTCGGCAACCGGCTCGGCAAAGACCGCCCCTGTTGTCAGCACATAAATCCCGCGCTGAAACAGGATGTCGTAAGGCATGTTAGGGTAAAGGTTGCTTTCGACATTCAGCACAGCCTTCAACCCGGTCATGCGCGCCAAGAGATCGGCGGGAATGGGCGGCTGCCCCAGCACATAGCTGACCTCCGCCAGCGTCACATCCGGCAGGTCCGCCAAGCCATCTGTTGCAACCTCGATCAGGCGATAGCGGCTATCGAGCTTGGCACGGGCTGCTTCGGTAAAGATCATCTCCAGACTGCGCGGCTCTGGTGAGCAGAGGATCAGGGGTCTTGCAGCCATCAGGCGATTTCTTCCATGCCGGTGATGATGCGTTCAACCTCTTCGACGGACGTGGTCTTGGGGTCGATGTCGTCCACGACGACCCGCCCCAGTCGCATCACGGCGATGCGGTCCACGACCTGAAAGACGTGATGGATGTTATGCGCGATGAACACGCAGGAATGCCCCGTATCTCGGGCAGTCCGCACGAATTTCAGCACGCCTTGGGTTTCAGCAACGCCCAGATTGTTTGTCGGCTCGTCCAGGATGATCAGGTCGCTGTCGAAATGCATGGCGCGGGCGATGGCCACGGCCTGGCGTTCCCCTCCGGACAGCGCAGAAATAGGCGTTGAAGCCGGGATGTTCTTGGAAATGCCCACCTGTTTCAGCAGGTCGGAGGCAACCCGTTCCATCATCGGCAGGTCCAGCCGGTCAAAAAACCTGCCACCGCGGACCGGCTCGCGGCCCAGAAACAGGTTGCGCGCGATCGAAAGCTGGGTGACCAGCGCGGAATCCTGGTAGATCGTCTCGATCCCGTTGGCGATGGCATCCGTCGTGCTTTTCATCTCAATCCGTTTGCCGCGGACGAAAATCTCGCCACTAGTGGAGGGGACGGCCCCGGACAGAACCTTGATCAGGGTGGATTTGCCTGCGCCATTGTCGCCCAAAAGGCCCACGACCTCGCCCCGGTTGACGGTCAGATTGACCCCATCCAGCGCCTTTACCCGGCCATAGAATTTGGTGATGTTGACCATGCGGATCAATTCTTCGGTCATGCTCAGCCACCCGACTGGTTGCGGCGATCAAGCCAGGAATGCAGCGCCATCATGCCAAGGATGATCGCGCCGATAAAGATGTTGTAGGCCAGTCCGGGCACGCCGATCATCACGATGCCGTTGCGCATCAGTCGCAGGATAAAGATCCCAAGGATGGTCCCGATGATGGTGCCGCGCCCGCCCAAAAGCGACGTGCCGCCGATCACCACCATGGCAATCACCTCGAGTTCATAGCCTGTGCCTGAATTGGGGTTGGCAGCCGAGGTGCGGATGGAACTGATGATACCGGCAAAGCCTGACAAAAACGAGCTGAGCATAAAGAGCCCGATCTTGGTGCGCGCCACATTCACCCCGCGCGCCGCCGCCGAATTGGCATTGCCCCCGGCTGCCTGAATCCAGTTGCCGACCCGCGTTCCAGTCAGCACATAGTGAAGCAAAACGGCAAAGGCGATGAACCAGAACAGAGACATGTAAAGCCGCAAGGCCCCGAACTTGACGTCGCCCACCAGTGCAGAGGCAAGCCATTCCCCCTCGGCGTTCCAGGTGCGTTGCGGGAAGCCGTCGGTGATGTACAAAGCGGTGCCCCGCGCCACCAGCAGCATTCCCAGCGTCACCAGGAAGGACGGAATTTTCAGCGCGGTCACGAACCAGCCGTTCACAAAGCCGATCAGGCAAGCAACAGCGGTCGCGATCAGGAACGCCACCTCGAGTGACGTCGCGCCGGTGTTGAAAAGACCCCACATCAGAACAGGCGTCAGGCCAAAGACGGCGCCGACAGAAAGGTCAAACTCCCCCGCGGTCATCAAAAGCGTCATGGCCAGGGCGATGAGGCCGAGTTCGACCGTGAAAGCCAGGGTGTTGGAGATGTTGAGGACCGAAAGGAAAGCAGGGTTGATGGATGTAAAGATCACGATCAACAGCGCCAGCAGAATGGCAGGACCGGCTTCGGGTCGGGCAAACACGCGCTTGGCAAAATTTTGGGTTTCCAAGACCATTCCTTATGACACTTTGGGGGGAACGGCTTTCATTGCCGCGCAGACGAGCCAGTATTGGCCGGATCGGCCCCGCAGTCAGCTTGACCGCGGGGCCGGGTCGGTTACTTGCCGCTCATGATGTCGTCATAGACCTGAGCGGTGTCTTTTTCATAAAGCGCACCGGTGATCACGTCGAAAGCAGCTGGCGTGCCGCCCGCCTGCATCGCCGCCAGTGACAGCGCGACATAGCTTGTGGCTTGGGGATCCTGCCATTGTGCCGCGTTCACATAGCCGTTCAGCACCTCTTGCGTCGTATCAAGCGAATTGCCCCAGCCCACCACCGGGATTTCGCCGGCTTTGACGCCGACCTGGTCAAAGACCCGCGCAATGGATCCCGTGACCAGATCGCCCAATCCGATGATCGCGTTCACCTTGGTGCGGTTAGCGGTCAGGTAATCGGACATCCGGGTGATGATTTCGGCCTGATCAAGGGTGGCATCGGTGACTTCCCAAGTGATGTTCAGCGGTGTGAACACCGAGGCGATGCCCGCCTCTTCCTGCACGCCGTAGGTGGCACCAGGCACCTCGACCGGCATCCAAACGAAATCGCCTTCCTTCACCAGACCCTTGTCCACCAGATACTGCGCCCAACCGGCACCCACCACCTCCAGATCGGCGCCGACATAGGCATCAAAACTCGCCGTCGGGTCGGGTGTGTTCATGTTGATGATCGGAATGCCAGCGGCATTTGCCTCGGCAGCCACCTCGACCAGCGAACCTGGATCAGGACTGGATGTCACGATCCCGTCGGCACCCGAAGCGATGGCGGCACGCACGGCTTCTTGGTGCGATGGGACGTCACCGGAATGAAACGAGGTGTTGACGGTATTGCCGGTGTCGGCTGCCCAACGGTTTGCCCCGTCCAGAAAGTAGGTCCAGACCGGGTCGGCGGGTGAGCCATGCGAGACCCAGTAAAAGGTCTTGCCTTCGGCAAGTGCGATCGTGCTGGTCGCCACAAAGGCAATCGCAGCAGTCGTCATGCCTAAAAGGGTTCGTCTGAGCATCGTGTTCTCCTCCATCGACAGGTACCGGGCAAAGCGGCCCGTTTCGCTTTGTCACTCCGCCGTGCCTGTTTTGCGCGGCGTCGGTGCATTGATTTGGTCAAGAATTCGACCTGCACTCTCGTTCACCAAGTGGTGATGGACAAGCACCCGGAACGCAAACTCGACTTACATCAAATCACATCAGATCCTCACGCATCAGAAGGCGCAACCAAACGCGTCCTCAGTTGAACCCGCCACCTATATCTCAAAAGTTCTTCCTATTATCATATAGTTGAAAACTTTTGTCTTGGGATGATCCGCGAGATGGACATCTTGAGTCTGATTGCGTTCCATGAACCAGACTGATGTGTTAGACTTCTCTCGCTGCAATCCTCGTACGTCAACTTCCTGCATTTGATCCGTGGATGCCGTCACCCATGCGCAAGGCCACCATCACCGATATCGCGAACCGGGCCGAGGTTTCCACAGCCACGGTGGACCGCGTTTTGAATGGCCGCACGGGCGTGTCTGCCGCGAACCGACAACGCGTCAACATGGCTGCCAAGGCGCTTGGCTACCTGCCAAGCGAGGACAAGGTCACCCTGCCCTCCCGCCCGGCGCATCTGGAGTTCTTCATCCCGTCGGGCCGCAGCGAATTCATGCATAACCTTGCCGATACGATTCGTGATTTTGCATCGAAGCTTCCCTTGGTGGCGACATGTACGATCCATTCGGTCGACGGTCTTTCCCCGGAAGCGCTGGTGAAGGCGCTTGAAAAAACCTCGCTGCATACAAGCGGCGTGGGACTGATCACCGTTGACCATCCCATCACCCGCAACGCGATCCGCCAGTTGTCGGAGGCAGGGGTCCGGATCATCACGATCGCCTCTGACGTGCTGTCAACTCCGCGATCCGCTTATGTGGGCGTCGACAATCGGGTTGCGGGGCGCACGGCAGGACTGGTGATGGGACGCATGGCGCGAACAACCATCGGCTCGGTAGGATTGTTTTTGGGATCGCGCGCCTATCACGGACATGAAGAACGCGAAAACGGCTTTCGCGCGATCATCACCAAACAGTTTCCCGGACTGCAACTGCTGTCAGCGATCGAGACAGACGAAGACAACACCCAATCCTACAACGCCTCATCGCGGTTGCTCAGCAGTCGCTCCGATGTCGTGGGGATCTACTGCGTCGGGGCCGGGCGATCCGGCATTGCACGCGCGGTGGCAGAACTGGGCAGCCCACGCCCCTTTGTGATCTTTCACGATCTGACCAACGCGACCCGCCGCTTTCTGGCCGAAGACGTGATTGATGTGGTGATTGATCAGAATGCAAGGCTGACGGGGGAACAGGCGGTGATCCAGCTTTTGGGTTCGATAGCCTCGACCGCGCCCTTTCTGACCATGAAATACATCGAACCACGCATCATCTTGCGCGAAAACATCCCAGTGCGCTGAGGGGATCGATGTAGAGCCTGTAGAGGGGCT
The DNA here is from genome assembly GCA_046589965.1 of Paracoccaceae bacterium. Taxonomy (GTDB): domain Bacteria; phylum Pseudomonadota; class Alphaproteobacteria; order Rhodobacterales; family Rhodobacteraceae; genus JAJNPS01. The sequence continues at coordinate 1,832 of JBKJVF010000258.1, read as the reverse complement.
ATGATTGCCCGGACGAAGTTGCGAGGGTGGCCGCAACGGTGATGCGCGAGCCTGATACCGCTCCTTGGCTGTCGGGCTTTTCGTCCGCGGAAAGCCGCCGGGCAGGTCTGTCCGAAGCGCTGCAAAAACGTCGCTGCCGGGCCAGGATGGTTCGACTTCGCACAGTAGCGCGCCCCGCTCCGGGAGTATCCGCGACCACAGTCACTACTTGGGGCAAAAAACACTTGCCACAGAGGGCAGATTCAGGCGACTTTTCTATCGAGCCCCGGCCGTTTTGGGGAAATTTCGATTATCGCAAATGGATTTTCCCATGCCGCTTGATTCCGTCACTGCACGCAAAGGGCGGATTGCCGTCTCCGCGCTTTTTCTGCTGAACGGTGCCATCCTCGGGTCTTGGGCGCCACAGATACCCCTGCTGCTTTCGCGTCACAGCATCACCGAGTCGGTGCTCGGTCTTCTGATCTTTGGAATGGGGATCGGGGCGATGGCGGCGATGTGTCTGTCCGGGCGGTTGACGGCACGGCACGGGTCGCGGGCGATGGTGCGCGGCACGGCGGTTTGCTGCGCTTTGGCCCTGCCTGCGGCTGTCCTGTCGCCGGATGTTGTGACACTCGCCGTCGCCATGGCGGCGATGGGGGCCAGCATTGCCATGATGGACGTCGCGACAAACGCCAATGCCTTCGAACTGGAGCTGGCGTCAGGGCGGGCGATTATGTCCTCGACCCATGGATTCTGGAGTGTCGGCGGATTTCTGGGCGGTGCCTTGGGCGGGCCGGGCATAGCGGCGCTTGGCACCGGCGGTCATGCGCTGACGGTATCGGCGATTTCCCTTGCCGTGGTGATCGTCAGTTGGTCGCGGCTTTCTGGCGCGCCAGCGACCGTCGATGCCAAGGCCGCAACAATCGGGACCGGAATGTGGCGACAGGGTTGGACGATCTACCTTATCGGGTTGATGGCTCTTTTGGCCTTCGTTCCTGAAAGCGCGGTGCTGGACTGGAGCGCGCTCTACTTGTCGTCAGACCACGGCGCGCCGGTGGCGGTGTCTGGAATGGCCTTTGCCTTGTTCTCTGCCTGCATGGCGGCGATGCGGTTCTGTGGCGATGCGGTGCGCAACCGGGTTGGCGCGGTACCACTTCTGCGCGCCTCGGCGGCCATCGCTGCAGCGGGGATGACGCTGGCTGCGCTTGCGCCCTCGACGGCCTTCGCCCTTGCCGGATTTGCGCTGTGCGGCATCGGACTGGCGAACCTCGTGCCGATCCTGTTTTCTGCAGCCGGGCGACAAGGCGGCGCGAACCCCGGCGCGGCCATCGCGGCAGTATCGTTCATCGGCTATGGCGGGATGCTGGTTGCGCCGACAGTGATCGGTGTCATGGCAGAACAGGTGGGGTTCCCGGCGATTTTCATCGCACTTTCCGGGCTCCTGCTATCCGTTGCCGCCCTCGCCCCGGCAGTCGCGACAGCACCAGCGGACACCGCCCAAGCCCAATCCGAGGCACGACGGGCGTGATCGTCCCGCACGCCTCGCGGCCTTTAACCATGGCGCACATTTCTCTGGCGTGACGTTCAAAGGCGGGGCGCGCTTTGGCAACTCGGGTTGTCGCTGGCGGCGCGATCGGCGTGATGTGTTCAGCGGACGGCAATGTGGCGATCACCGCCGCCGCGCAGTCGGGTCGCCCAATCGCCGTGACGTTTAGCGCGCCAATTTCAAACCGGAATATTCAGCTCAAGGCGATGTCAAGCCAGGCCGAAAACTTTGATCCCGAAGACCGGGTCGGTCTCGAGCATCAGATCGAAGCCTTTGCTGCAGTTCTTCGCGCAATTGGTTTTGCGCC
>JBKJVF010000129.1:0-8365 GCA_046589965.1 Paracoccaceae bacterium | reverse complement strand
CAGACCAGCTAAGGTCCGCGCGGTTTCGGATGGAACGCGAGCCCAGCTGGAAACGTTTGGAGGTGCTGGTGGCGCGTGCCGACAAGGGCGGCGTCAAATCGCTTAGCTATGACGAGGCACGCGATCTGGCCACCACCTACCGGCAGGCAATGAATTCGCTGTCGGTTGCGCGGGATATTTCGCTGGACCTAGCCCTTGTGACCTACCTCGAACAGCTGTGTTCGCGCGCCTATCTTGTGGTCTATGCGCCGCAGGAAAGCATTCGCGGGCTTGTGACACGCCTGCTGACAACGGGCATTCCGCGCGCTGTTCGTCGGTCGGCGCTGCCGCTGCTGATCGGCTTTGTCGCGATGTGTCTGGGGGCCGTCGCGGGCTACCTTTTGTATTTTCAGGACCCAAGCTGGTATTTCACCTTTGTACCGCCCGACATGGCCGATGGACGCACGCCCGCCGCATCTGCCGACTATCTGCGCGGCACGCTTTACGGCGACGAGGGCGCGTCCCACGACGCGCTTGGCGCTTTTGCGTCCTACCTTTTTTCACACAACACACAGATCGCGATCCTAGTCTTTGCCTTGGGGATATTCCTGTCGGTGCCGAGCTTTTTGTTGACCTTTTACAACGGGCTTCTGATCGGGGCGTTCTTTGCGACCTTTGCCGAAAAGGGGCTGGCTTATGACCTGTTTGCGTGGCTTTCGATCCATGGGGTGACCGAGTTATCGGCGATTTGCATCGCCTGTGCAGGGGGCGCGCGGCTGGGGCTGGCGCTTTTGCTGCCGGGCCAGATGACACGGCACGATGCCTTGCGCGAACATGGGCACGACGCAGTCAAGCTGATTGTCCTTGCGGGCATCATGCTGATTGTCGCCGCGGTGATCGAAGGTTTCCTGCGCCAGATCGTGCAATCGCCGGAACTGCGGCTGACCATCGGCTGGGGCATCGGGGCGGCGTGGCTGGCCTGGCTGATGCTGTCGGGCCGCGAAACGCCTGGGCCCGCGCGATGACGACCGCCTCTGCCCCTTATCGCGACATGGTGCCCAAGCGTCGGGTCGAACGCCTTTTGCCGCCCGAGGGCGTGCCGATCAATTTTTTCATCGCTTCGGTCGGGGTCCGTCTCGGGGCCCAGATCATGGATGTGCTGATCACCTATCTCAGCGTGCTGGCGGTGGCGTTCGGGCTGTTCTGGTTGGACGTGCTGCCACTGACAGCGACGTTTTCCCTGATCATCATCCTCTTTTTTCTGGTGCGCATTCCTTATTACATTCTGGCTGAACTGGTCTGGAACGGCCGAACCCTGGGCAAGCGGATCGCGCGCATTCGCGTCATCAGCGCGGATGGCCGCAGACTGACGCCACATCAGATCACTGCCCGCAATCTGATCAAAGAGGTGGAGTTCTTTACCCCCGTCTCCATGCTGTTTGCGGTCGATGACCTTGGTGTTGGGCTGGGGCTGATCACATCGGCCTGGGTGCTGTTGGTGCTGATCGTGCCCTTTACCAATCGGCGTCGCCAAAGGCTGGGCGATCTGGTGGCGGGAACGCTGGTGGTGGAAAACCCCAAGACGCAGCTGTTGGGCGACCTGGCGGCAAAAGCCCCGACAAAGGATGCGCGGTTCGAATTCCTGCCCGTGCATCTGGACGTCTATGGCCGGTACGAATTGCAGACGCTGGAGGCCATCCTGCGCGATCCGGTCAAGGGTCCAGCGGGCAATACCGAACTGGCGCGGGTCACTGACGCCATCATCCGCAAGATCAGCTATGCGCCGAAAGTCGCGCCAAACGACCGGCTGGATTTCCTGATGGCGTTTTACCGGGCCCAGCGCGAGCATCTGGAGAACCGCCGCCTGTTCGGCGACCGGCGCGAAGACAAGTTCCACAACACCGGCGAGGCCCCGGTGGCCGTCAGGAAAAAGCGCTGGTGGCGTCGGCGCTAGTGGTCAAGCGACGGCCCGAAAGCGGATGCGGAACAGAGCGCCGGACTGCTGCGGCACATGCTCAATCGCGCCATGATGGGCGGCAAGGACGTTGCGCACGATGGTCAAACCCATTCCCGTGCCCCCGGTATCGGGTCGGGTGGTGAAAAAGGGGTCAAAGATGTGCCCTGCATTGCCGGGCGAAATCCCCCGGCCGTCATCACTGATGTCGAGGGCGCAACCAGTCGTATCTGTCATCACCGCCACCGTCATCTGACGCGCCCCGTGGTCCACCGCGTTTTGCGCCAGATGCCCCAGGATCAGCACCAACCCCTCGGTCGAGATCGGGATCGGCGTGGTGGCACCAGACATCACAAACTGCAGGCCGTGCACTGCGTTCCTGAGTGCGGGCACCACTTCGGCGATCATGGTCTGCCCCAGATAGCGGGCTTCGCGTGCGCGGGCGGCGTTGCGCAGGGCCGCCAGTTGCGCCTCGATCTGCTGGCGCGCGCCGTCGATCCGCGACAGGACCTCGCGATCCTGCGAGATCAGGGTGGGGCTGTCCTCCATCAGTTCGATGCCTGCGCGAATGGTGCTGACGGGGGTTTTCAGCGCATGGGTCACATGGTCGGTAAAGCTGCGGATCGTCGCCTCGCGGTTGCGCAAGGCTTCGGTCATCTCGATCACGGCCCGGGCGGTGCGGTGCAGTTCCTGCGTGCCGAAATGGTCGGGTACAGTGGCAGACCCTTTGGCCTGCGCCACGGCATAGCGTTCCAGTGCCACGATGGGGCGCACAAGCAGCCGGATCAAAAGCCAGCCAAGACCAGCCGTCGCCAGCACGATCACCCCGCCCAGCAACATCGCGCCATTGCGAAATCCGATTTCGGGCCCAAGATAGCGCAAGGCCACCAGCCCTGCGAAGGACAGGCCAAGCGTTCCCGCCAGCGCGCCGCCCAGCACCAGCGCAAGCGATGGTCGCCAGCGACGCGTCACGCACAGCGCCCGATCTTGACGCCGACCCCATGCACCGTCTCGATCGCATCCGGGCAACCAGCCAATGCCAGCTTGTAACGCAGGTTGCGCAGATGGCTGTCCAGCGTGCGGTCCGACACCTGACTTTGCGCGCCCCAGATTGCGGCGATGATTTGTGTGCGTTGATGCAAGCGCGCAGGCGCGCCAAGGCAATGGGCCAGCAGTTTGAATTCGGTCGCGGTCAAGGCCACCGGTGACCCCGCCACACTGCACAGATGCGCTGCCTGATCCAGCGTGATGCGCCCATGCTGTACCGCAAGGGGGGCCGCGCGCAGGACCGACCGTTTCAGAATCGCCTTGACCCGCGCCAACAGTTCGCGCGGACTAAACGGTTTGGTCACATAGTCGTCCGCCCCAAGCTCCAGGCCGACAATGCGGTCAATTTCGTCGTCGCGGGCGGTCAGGAACAGGATCGGCACGTCGGAGGTCGCTCGGATGCGGCGGCAGACCTCGAATCCGTCCATTTCGGGCAATCCCACGTCCAGCACGATCAGGTCGGGCTTTTCGCGCGCGGCATGCATCAGGGCACGCTGGCCGTCGCTGGCGGTCAGCACGGCATATCCCGCCCGCCCCAGCGCCAGCGCCACCAAATCGCGCAGGCGCGGGTCGTCATCGACGATCAGGATCTTCATTGCAACGGCTCCGCAGTTTCGGCGCGGGCAAGATAGACCCGGACCCGCCAAGCGCGAAAGCTGAAATCACGCCAGCCCTTGTAGGACGGTACGGCCAGGTCCGGACAGGTGGCACCGATCTCGGCGGCGGCCATCGGCCCCAGATCGCACAGGTATTCCAGATCGACGCGTGCGATCCCGGACAGGTTCCGTTCCGCGATGACCTGCGCAAAGTTCACAAAGGCACACAGATACAGCGTCGCCAGCCCAAGCGACGCCACGCGCGCCATCAGCCAGCCGTTCGACTGCCTGCGCCAAACCTGCCAGCCGGTCAGCCCAAGGCCCGTCGCCACCAGTGCCATCCAGATCATCGCATGGATGCGCATATAGGTCAGACCATAGGCATCCACATAAAGATCAAGCCGCATCAGCGCCGCCGCGCAAAGTGCCACATTCTGCGCCAACCACAGGAACAGTAACGGGCGCATGGCGCGATGTTCGTCCAGAAATGGCCGGGCCGACAGCGCGAATGCACCGGCCAAAAGCGCAGTTCCGAGCAATGGAAAGGCCCCGCGCCGCGCATAGGACGCATAGCTCATCCCATCGGGAAGGTCCGCGCCGCCAAGGATGATCGCGGTGTCCATCACCGTCTGCAGACCGATCAGCAGATTGAACATTACCAGCGCGCGCAAGACAGATGCCGCGTTCAGCCCAAAGCGCGGCATCCGCTGTGGGACCGTCAGGACCATGGGGCGACCCTGCTGCAAGGCGGGGTCAAGGATCGGCCAGACCATCAGCCCCACGCCGAGCCAGAAAAGACCGCGCTGTGCCCATGGCAGAACATCAAGGCGCGGCAGCAACAGGCGACCCATCAGCGGATTGGCCTCGACCAGAAGGGTTGCAAAGACCAGCGTCCCACCAACCGGCAAGCCCCAGTTGCGCAAGATTGTCCGGACCGTTTGGCCGATATCACTGGTCCCCGCCCTGCCCGGCCAGACCGCGCGCAGACCGTCGCGCAGGGCTACAAGCGATGCCAACGGGATTGACCGCGCGAGCCACAGGACCGCACCCGCCAACGCACCACGACCGATGGCGGGACACCGCGCCCAGACCACCGCAACCAAAAGCGATGCGCCAAGGAACGCGATGGACAGGGGTTGCACCATGTCCACCACCGGCAAGGCTCCCGCGATGACCAGCGCGAACGGCCGCCAGATTGCCCGATCTGCCTTCAGCCCCGTCGCGAGGCAAAAGATCGCCAGCGCATGGATCGCGAGGGATGCGCCAAGGCTTTGGTCCCAGAAAAGTACGTCCGCCAAAGCGATCAGGATGATCGCGGCACCAAGTCGACGATGCGGCGACACGGCGGGGGTCGACCCCGTCCTGTTCGCGCGCCCGCCGCTGCCGCCGTCATCTGCCCCGAACCACCAGGCGTCGCGCGCCATGGCGTCCGGGATCCCGCGAATTTCATAACCGTTCGGCATGCCCGTCCTCCGATTGTCCTGCCATCACTTGAGGGCGCCGGGTGTGCAGGCCGAACCATGGAGATGTGCAGGCATTGTGCAGGCCCGGAACCTATTGTCGCCGCATGTCCAACAACGGCCGGTGAACGGTTGGCGGGGTTCAAGCCACCAACTACTGTGATAAGCAGACCGTGCACCGGGTCACGAAGCGCCAGATCCGCAATGGCCCAAGGCCGGGCAAACCGAAAAGGAAGAACGAATGTCGTTCCAAGCACTTGTTGTTGAAAAGGGCGCCGATGGCACCCCATCGGCCAAGGTCCAGACTGTGGACGAAGCGGCGCTGCCGCCAGGCGATGTGACGGTGGCGGTCGAATATTCCACCGTCAACTACAAGGACGGGCTTTGCCTTGGACCGGGCGGCGGGCTGGTGCGGACATGGCCCCATGTGCCGGGCATCGACTTTGCGGGAACCGTGGAGACCTCTGACGATCCGCGCTACCGGCCGGGCGACAAGGTCATCCTGACGGGCTGGCGCGTGGGCGAGGTGCGCTGGGGTGGGTATGCGCAAAAGGCGCGGGTTGAGGCAGACTGGCTGGTGCCCCTGCCCGCCGGGCTGACGACGCGGACCGCGATGGCCATCGGGACGGCTGGCCTGACATCCATGCTGGCGATCCTTGCGCTTGAGGCACATGGCCTGACACCCGGACAGGGACCCGTGCTGGTGACGGGGGCAGCGGGGGGCGTCGGGTCGGTCGCCGTGGCACTGCTTGCCAGACTGGGTCACGAGGTCGCCGCCGTCACCGGCCGGCCCGAGACCGAGGCCTATCTGCGTGATCTGGGGGCCACCCGGATCATCCCGCGCGCTGATCTGGCCGAAACCGTCAAGCGCCCACTGGAGGCCGAGACGTGGGCCGGATGTATCGATGCAGTCGGCGGCGCGATGCTGGCGCGCATATTGGGCCAGATGAAGTATCGCGCATCGGTCGCAGCCGTCGGGCTTGCGGGCGGGTCCGACCTGCCCGCCACGGTCATTCCGTTCCTGTTGCGGGGCGTCAACCTCTTGGGGATCGACAGTGTGCTGCAACCTTATGACCGTCGCTTGGTCGCCTGGGCGCGTCTGACGCGCGATCTGGATCTGGACCGTCTCGAACAGATGATCGTGCCTGCAACTCTGGCCGACCTGCCGCGCCTTGGAGCCGATATCCTTGCGGGCAAAGTGCAGGGCCGTGTCGTGGTCGATGTGAACGCCTAAGCGTCGTGCTTGCGCATGCTGGATGTCAGTGCGCATCCAGTGTGCGCCATTCTCGCGGCGGGCGGGTCGCTGAATTCACACGCGTTTGCGCCCATAGGACGACACCGCGACCGCCGCCACGACGATCGCGCCGATCAAAACTTCGCGAACGTAGCTGTCCACGTTCATCTGGGTCAGGCCGTTGTCGAGGATGCCCAGGATCAGCACACCGACCAGCGTCGCCATGACCCGTGGTTCCCCTTGCCGGCCCATCGTCATGCCCAGGAACACCGCCGCAATCGCGTCCAGCATCAGCCCGGAACATTGCGTCGGATTGGCCGAGGCGACGCGACTGGCATACATCAGGCCCGCGACAGCCGCGCCCAGACCGGTCAGTGCAAAGGCCGACAGCCGCAGGCGGCGCACGTTGAGCCCGGCAAGTTCCGCGGCCTGGATATTGCCCCCGATGGCATATAGGCGGCGGCCGTAAGTTGTATGCTCCAACACAACAAAGACCACGACCAGCACCAGGGCTGCGGCAATCGTCATCAGGGGCAGCGTCACCCCCTCCGCCAGCGGCAGGCCCGACCGGGCAAAGCCTGAAAACTCTGCCGGGATGTCGCGACCGAAGATTGTCTTGCCATCGCTGACCAGAAAGGCGGTGCCGCTGAACATCGTCAAGGTGCCCAAGGTGGCGATGAACGGCAGGATGCCCACATAAGCCACCAGCACCCCGTTGAAGACGCCCCCCGCCAATCCCACGGCCAGACCTGCCGCCACGCCCGCCCAGACCGGCCAGCCTGCGGCAAAGAGGACGGCCGCCACGATCCCCGCAAGGCTGGCAGTCGAACCCACGCTCAGGTCGAAATCGCCCATCACCATCACGATGGTCATCGTGAAGGCCGTGACCGCGAGCATGGAAATCTGTTGGCTGACATTCAGCAGGTTGCCAGCGGTCAGAAAAGTGTCGGGCAGTTGCACCGCAAAAAAGACCACGATGCCGACAAGGCCAAGAAACGTGCCGGACCGTCGCAGATGTGTCAGTAGGGTCATGGAGTCATGCCGCTTTCGATGCGTAGATGCGCGCAAGCAAGTCCGCTGGGGTCAGCGCTTCACGCGCGATCAGATCGGTTTGTCGACCGTCTTGCAGTATCAGGATCCGGTCCGACAGGCCCAGAAGTTCGGGCAGATCGGACGAGGCAAGGATCACCGCGCACCCCTCGGCGCTCAAACCGCGGATCAGGGCATGGATCTCGGCCCGCGCGCCGACATCGACACCACGGGTCGGCTCGTCCAGCAACAAAAGGCGCGGCTTGCCGGCAAGGGCGCGCGCAAACAGCACCTTTTGCTGGTTGCCGCCGCTGAGCTGCCCGACAGGCTGATCGGGGCCCTGAAAGCGCAGCCTGACCTGATCGGCCAGGGCGCGCGTGCGGCTTGTTTCGGCCCGCTTGCGGGCAAAGATGCCGTAATCGCCCAGATGCGGCAGGATCGCGTTGTCGCGCACCGACATGCCCAGCATCAGGCCCTCGGCCCGGCGTTCGCGCGGGACATAGGCGATGCCGCGCGACCAGGCCTGAACCGGATTGGTGGGACTGCGGGCCCCCAGCACATCAAGCTGACCCGACCGCACGCGGCACATACCCAGAAACAGCTGCAACAGGTCACTTTGCCCCGCGTCTTCCAGCCCGGCAACGCCAAGGATTTCGCCTTTTGCCAGCGTAAAGTCGATGCCCTGCAGTCGGGACGTGGCCACCTGACGGACGACCGCCGCCACCTCCTCACCCAGCGGCGTCTGACGCGCAAGAACGGCGTCCGTTTGCGATTGCCCGGTCATCGCATGGATGATCGCCGCGCGGGACGTGCCCGCGATGGGTGCGGTCATGACATGCGCGCCATCGCGCAACACGGTCACGTCATCACAAATGCGCATCACCTCATCCATCCGGTGCGAGACGTAAAGGACGGCGGCCCCGCGCGCCGTCAGCCGGGCGATCACATCGAAAAGCTTTTCAGATTCCGCTGCCGTCAAGGCCGCCGTAGGTTCGTCCAGCACGTATAGGCAAGGGGCGGCCTCCTCCGCGTCGACCACCAAGGCCGATGCGATGCGCGTCAGCAT
>JBKJVF010000168.1:0-17380 GCA_046589965.1 Paracoccaceae bacterium | reverse complement strand
CACAAGCGGGCCGATTTTCCGTTTGACCATGAGTGCATCGGGCAAACGGCACTGATGCTCGCCTTGGCCCCGGAGACGGTCGACATGACCCGCGCGCGGGAAGGCGGCCATTGGTACACCGAGACAGCACCGCAGGCGACGGCGGCCATGGGTGAACGCGGTGTCGGGATCGCGATGGCGCATCTGGCATCAGTTTTTGGTCTGGGTTGAGCCGTGCGGCTATCGCCCTGACATAGTTTAGAGCTCCCCCAACACCACCACACCCTTACGCAGGATAAAGCACCCATAGGGCCCAGAATCCCCCGTCCGCACAATTGCGAACGCCTTTTTCGCCGCCGCATAGAACGCAAACCGCTCCAGCGCCTGCATCGAAACGCTCCGCGCCTCGGCGGCGTCGATCAACGTCTGCATGCGTCCGAAGACCGGCACGACACCATCCGGATCACCGACGACCTGCATCCGCATCACGGGCGCATCCCCAAACGTATCCAGCGGCATCAGCGTCAGGATCGCGCGCGCGGCCGTGGGAATGTCGCAGCCCGCCATGTCCACCAGCCGCCCATAGGTCGTCTCTGCGGCGATGGTGGCGGCGGGGTGGTTGACGTCGCAGATCACCAGATCATCGCCGTGCCCCATCAGCATCAGGACATGCACGATCTCGGCGCTCAGCCGCTGGTCAATGCCTTTGAGCATTACTTCACCGCGCCCGCAGCCATGCCTTTGATGATGAACCGCTCGAGGAAAATCCCGACGATCACCAACGGCAGGATCGCCGCGAAACTCAGGGCCGCCATGGACCACCAGCTGATCCCCTGCGACCCGGTCTGGCTCGCCACCATCACCGGCAACGTCGCCGCATGGGTGGAGGTCAGAAGGGCCGCAAAGAAATATTCGTTCCAGGTCAGCACGAGGCTCAGGATGAACGCCGCAACCATCCCAGGCAGGGCGATGGGCAGGATGATCGTGAAGAACGCCCCCCAGACCCCCAGCCCGTCCACCATCGCCGCCTCTTCCAGTTCGGTGGGGATGGAGGCGAACTGGTCCTTCATGATCCAGATCACTATGGGCAGGACCGACAACGTATAGACAAGGATCAGCCCGATCCGCGTGTCCAGAAGGTCAACTTCGCGGTAAAGCACCAGGAACGGCAGTGCCAAAACGACCGGCGGCAGGATCAACTGGCTGAGAAAGAAGAACGAGATGTCGGGGTTGCGCATGTAGCCGAACTTGTAGCTGAACCGCGACAGGCCATAGGCCGCCAGCGATCCCAGGATCACCGCCAAGGTCGATGAGGCCGTCGCCGCGATCGCCGAATTGGTGAACCGCTTGAAAAACTCCAGCCGCACGGTGGATTCCGCGCCGATGGTGTCGGGCGACAGGCCAAGGGACTTCCATCCCAGCCATTTCGGCGTGAAATCGACCCAAGGGATCATGTTCCCCTTCATCACGTCGGGCGCCATCTTGAAGCTGGTGGTGATGGTCCAGTAGATCGGGAACAGGCAGATGATCGCCCATATCAACAGCACGGCATAGATCAGAGCCCGACTGGCATACCATTTGCCACGAAAGCTTTTGTCGACGGCGGCGTCATGAAAAATCTGCGTCTCGGTTGCCATCGGTCAGGTCCTTGGCCGGGTGAATCGGTCGGCCAGTTTCATCAGGACGGTCATGAAGATGATGATGACCACCAGATAGACCATCGCCAGCATGGTGCCGTAGCCGACATTGGACCGGTCCCGGTATTCGCGGAAGATAAAGCTGGTGACGGTATCGGTGGCGCCCCCCGGCCCGCCGCTGGTCACGGTGATGATGATGTCGGCAAGCTTCAGCTTGAAGATGATGCGGATCAGGATGGCGGTGATACTGACCGGCAGCATCAGGGGGAATGTGACCTCCCAGAACGATTTCCAGCCCGTGGCACCATCAACCTTCGACGCCTCGGTCAGTTCTTTCGGGATCGCCTGCAGGCCTGCCAGCAGCATGATCATCATAAAGGGGATGAAGGTCCAGGCATCCATGATCATGATCGTCAGACGCGCCATTTCCGGGGTGCCGAAAAACGACGGGTTCTCCCAGCCAAAGAACCGCGCGAGCCGCGCCATCGGGCCAAAGCGGCCCTCCAACATTGACTTGCCGATCATCCAGCTGACTGCGACCGGCGACAGCATCAAGGGCATAAGGAATGCCACGCGAAAGAATTTGCGCGCCCGGATCTGCGAATTCAACATGAGCGCAAGGCCGAACGCGATGGCATATTCGACCAGGATGGCAAGCGTGTACCAGACCATGTTGGTCATTGCGTTCCAGTAAAAGGGGTCCGTCCACATCTGGCGCAGGTTATCCAGGCCGTTAAACGCGCGTCCGTCAGGTGATGACAGGTTCCAGCTGGAAAATGCGATGACCAGCCCGAAAATCAGCGGAAACACCACCAGCGAAATGACGAACAACGCTGCCGGCAGCACGAAGAGGACGCGTTTGCCCTGTTCGCCCTTGGTGATGACCTGTCCCCAGCACAGGCAGATGGCCCAGAAGACGTAAGCGTAAAGGACCGGGCGCCAGTTCGTGAAACCCGTCTCGATCAGCCCCGCCGTAAAGGCACCCTGCCAAATCGCCAGCCCCGCCAAAAGCGCGGCGGACCCCCAGATGATGCCGGTCCCGAACCGTTTTCGCGGCTCCGAAATGTCGTCCCGGGTCACGACGTGAAGAAGGTCACTGCTGCTCATGACTGACATGTTAGCTTGGTGGATCGGGGCTGGAAAGGGGGATTCCGGCGCCGCCGCGCTGCCGCCTGCTTGGACGGAATCAACCTGAGTGCCCAGTGCCGTGGCCGCGACAGGCGTGACTGATTTGCCGCAAAACGCACATGATTGATCAGCCATGGTGCAGCATGCGACAATTGATCGCGCCCCTCAACATATTGAAAAAAGTGGCGAAAGGCGGCTTCGGCGCGCGCGAAATTCTTTCTGAAATCCTAAGTGTAAAGCCATAGTTACAGTTGCTATTGTACAGCATTAGTGACAGATTGACGCAGGGGCAGCTGGATTGACGTGTAAGACGTCCATTTGATGACCCGGGCAGAGCCAAGGTCGTCCCTCTGCCTAGAATTCTAAAGCGACGACGAGGGCACGGAGGAACATAATGATCAACGATCCTGACAAAGTCTGGCCCACTGGCCTGAATTTGAGAGAAGCAGAAGAAGTCCACAGCTATCTGATTGACGGCACACGTGTATTCGGGGTCATCGCATTGATCGCGCATATTCTGGTTGCTGCCACCACGCCGTGGCTTGGGTGAGGAGCACATCATGAACAATGCAAAGATGTGGCTCGTCGTTAAGCCGACCGTTGGCGTCCCCTTGTTCCTGACCGCCGTTGCCGTCGGGTCGTTTGCCGTCCATGTCGCTGTTCTCAGCAACACGACCTGGGTCGCAGACTTCCTGTCGGGCAAGCCGATCGGGGCCGGGATGGCGTCGGCGGCTGTGGTCCTACCGGAAACGGACGCCGCGAAAGTGTCTTACGTGCCGTCAGGGTCACAAGAGGTCCTGATCACGATGCCAGATGGCACCACTGCGCGTGCCGTGCTGCAGCTGCCTCAGACACTGGCGCTGAACTGATGACATTGCCCCGGCAACGGGGCGATGACGGACAAGCGTGAGGCCCCGCGTCCTCCGGCGCGCGGGCCTCACCCTTCCTTGCCGGTTGACCGGCTTGGCCATGTCGCACTGACAAGGATGGTTCGGGGCCGATGATCAACTACAAGGGATTTGCACTGCGCAAAATCGCCGGGATCGGAACGCGGTACCTGCCATTTGCGGATGTCGCCTCGGACGATGTTCCGCTGTCGCGCCTGCTGCGGCTGTCGTTGTTTCAGGTGACGGTCGGGATGGCGCTGGTGCTGATGGTCGGCACCTTGAACCGCGTGATGATCGTGGAACTGAAAGTGCCCGCCTCGCTGGTCGGCGCGATGCTGGCGTTGCCTCTGGTCTTTGCGCCGTTTCGCGCCCTGATCGGATTTCGGTCCGACCGGTTCCGCTCCGCTTTGGGATTGCGGCGGCTGCCCTTCATCTTTCGCGGCACCATGCTGCAATTCGGCGGTTTTGCGATCATGCCCTTCGCGCTTTTGGTGCTGTCGGGCTATGGCGAGGCGGTCGATGCGCCCCGCTGGCTGGGCCTGTCGGCCGCGGCGCTGTCGTTCCTGCTGGTTGGTGCGGGATTGCATATGGTGCAGACCGTGGGTCTGGCACTTGCGACCGATCTGGTCCCGGAATCCGACCAGCCCAAGGTCGTGGGCCTGATGTATGTCATGCTGCTGATCGGCATGATTGTCAGCGCCTATATCTATGGCGCGCTGTTGGAGACGTACACGCCGGGCCGCCTGATCCAGGTTGTCCAAGGGTCGGCCGTTGTCACCATCGTGTTGAACGGCATCGCAATGTGGCAGCAGGAGGCGCGCAATCGTGCCCGCGCCACGGCTGAACCCGGTCCGCATGTCAGCTTTGCGACCGCTTGGGGGCGCCTGACACGTCAGCCGGGCATGATCCGGCTTTTGTCGATCATCGCGTTGGGAACGGCGGGATTCGGGATGGCCGATGTGCTGCTGGAGCCCTATGGCGGGCAGGTGCTGGCGATGTCTGTCGCCGAGACAACGCGGCTCACGGTATTTCTGGCGCTTGGCAGCCTGATCGGCTTTGCCTTGGCGTCGCGCTGGCTCAGTCGCGGGTCGCGCCCGATGGATGTGGCAATCTATGGTGCGGCGGTGGGGGTTCCGGCATTTGGTCTGATCGTGCTGGCCTCGGTGACCGCTTCGGTGCCGCTGCTGATCGGGGCGACCATGGTTGCCGGGTTCGGGGCCGGGCTGTTCGGGCATGGGACGCTGACGGCCACGATGCGCGCCGCCGCGCGCGACCAGATCGGTCTGTCGCTGGGGGCCTGGGGGGCCGTTCAGACGACGGCAGCAGGTATTGCCATCGCCGTCGGGGGTGTCGTGCGCGATGCGGTCCTTTTGGCGGGGTTCGATGGCGCTTCGGCGGCGGCGCCCTACACGGTCGTTTTCGGGATCGAGGCCGGACTTCTGGTGCTGGCGCTGTTGGTGGCGGTCCCCCTTTGGGGCAAGGACCGTGTTGCCAAAGCGGGCGGAGTGGCCGATCTTGATGAAACAGAGACAGCGTTACACCTTGCCAAGGTGCGCTATGCTGACGGACGGAATGGCTGACATGCCCCGCATGTCGCGACAACATGGGTCAAGAAGGACGAAAGGTGCCACATGACAACAATCATCACGCGACTTTATGCTGATCAGGCGGCCGCCCGGGCCGTGGTGAACACGCTTTTGCAAAAGGGTCAGGACGAAGACACGATCGACGTCATCACCCGCGACACGGTCGGGGGACCGGTGGCCGCGATGAAGGCCGCCCGCGTTCCCACGGCCTCGGCGGCGGCCTATGCCCGGGCGATGTCCGGTCGCGAGGCGCTGCTGGTGGTGGCTGCCCCGTTCAATCCGGTGGGCACCGCGCGCGAAGCGATCAGCGTCGTCAAGAAAAGCCCCGCGATCAATGTCGGGCTGGCGGACGAAGATGCCTATATCCGCGAAGCGGTCCGGGCCGAGAATTCTTCCAGCGTGCTGTCCAACCATCCGCTGATTATGTCGAACCCCCACAACCGCCCGTCGCATCACCATGTCATGGGCAGCAACCCGATCATTGCCAGCAAGCCCCGGACATCTGCCATTCACGGCGGGGCCTACATGTCGCGGTTCTTCTGGCCGATGAAGCTGGTGTCGGCGCCCAAGGCAAAGAACTCGGCGATCCGGGGCGGGTTCCTGTTCTCTTCGATGTTCGGGATACCGACCATCATCCGGTCATGGGGGCCAAGGGAAGATCTGCCGACAACGCTCTGATCGGGTTGCAGAAACAAAAACGGCGCGCAGGTGATGCGCGCCGTTTTCATTTTGCCGGTCGCAACGGGCGCAGGGGTGCTGCGCCCGTCGGTCGTCACATTCCCAAAGACGCCTTGTAAAGCGCGATCTGGCTGTCGCGGCCGATCTCGTCGGTGATCTTTTCCCATGCGGCGGCAATCGCATCGGCGGTTTCCTGTGCCGATTTGTAGGTGCCAGCATAGCCCTTGGCCAGTTCATCCTCGGCGACCGAATAGTACTGGAAGATGCCGGGAATACGTGGCTCAACCGCCGGGTTGGGGTGGTTGTAGCTGTCGAGGTTGGAGCCGAGATAGTCTTCGACAAAGGCCTGGTCATAGCCCGCTGCAACCCATTCCTCGTACTGGAAGTTCGAATTGCGGTAGGGCTGGAACCCGGACGGATAGGCCGACATCCAAAGCGAGATGTCCTTGCCGCCCAGATGGGCCCCTGCCGCCCATGCGGTTTTGCCCTTTTTCTCATCCGCCGAGACGCGGTTGGTGACATAGACGCCCCAGCCGAGAAAGGCCATGTTGGGGGCCTCGTTATAGGTTTCTTCCCAGGCGCTGGTCGCCGCGTTGTAGACCCTGTCCGAGCCGGGGTTGATGCCAAAGCCGATGACATCGCCCACCACGGACGTGTCCGAAGTGCGCGCGTTCGACCCGATGTCACCCCACCACATCAGCATGGAGCCGGTACCCGCCAGGAACTGCGAAAAGCCTGTGGTGCCCGGATCGGCGTTGATCTGGTCGGCCGGATAGGCGCCGGCCGCGATTAGGTCCATCACGTCCTGGATGGCCTGCACCCAGCCCGGATTGTTGACGCGCGGTTTCATCGTCTCGGGATCGAACAGCCAAGCCGGATCGGACGGATGCTTGACATAAGCCGCCGCGCGGTTTTCCAGGAAGTAGAAGCCAAAGCCGCCCCAGCCCTTGAGCGGGTCAAGATAGCCAACGGCAGACTGGCCGGTCAGCGGGTCGGTCTGCCCAACGAGAGCCTTGGAGACCGCGTTGATTTCCTGCCAGCTTTTCGGCACCGTAGCCCCGCCGATCGCGCCCTCGCCGAAATAGTCGGTCCGGTAAGCGAAGGTATGACAGTCGCCATCGATCGAGATGCGGTAGGTCTTGCCATCCCATGTGCCGACCGGCGCCTTGAGGTAGTCGACATAATCGTCCATCTCGATCTGGGTTTTGACCCAGTCGGGCATCTCGTCCAAAAGGCCCTTGGACGCGGTGTCGCCTTCCAGCGGTGCGCCCATCGCAAGGATGTCAAAATCGACCGTGCCGGTGGCGATGGATTGCTGCAGGCGCGGGTTGTAGTCGGCCTGGGCAAGGTCGATCCAGTTGATCTTGGCGCCGGTATAGGTCTCCCAGCCTTTCAGAAGACCCCGGAACAGGATGTTGTGCAGCCCGTTGTTGTTGATGCCAAAGAACGTCAGCTCAACGCCGGCAAATTCACCCTCGGCGACATTGGTCTTGGTGGAGCCAAGGCACATCTCGCCGACCTTTTGCCAATCGGCATCGGTAGGTGAGCCCACGCCCACGCCCGGGATCTTCAGAATTTCGGCCCGGACGTTGTCTTGCGCTGCGGCCCGCTTTGCCGACATCGGCAGTGAGGCCAGCGCAGTCATCGCGGTCGCACCCTGCAGCAGCCTGCGACGGCTGAGCTTGGCACGCACCATCGCGTCATAAATCTCGACTTTCACAGTCAGTTCTCCCTGAGGTTCGGGCTCGGATGTCCTAGGGACAGGAGCCGCGTTATTGATCTTTGTTGTCGGGCATGTGCTCCACTGCGGTCTTCCAAAGCGAGCCACCGGCGTTGCCGGAGCTTTTTTTGGCTTTCCCGTTGGCATGCCAACGGATCACCCGCGCAAGCAGAGCCTCCCTTCTCTGTCGTGAGGCAACCTTCGCAAGGGCAACGGGGCCTGTCAAGATTCTAACATGTTAGCATGACAGCAGGTGGACAGGCCCCGGATGCTCGGCTACTTCTTTGCTCAAAGCCGGGTTTGGGGGACGTCGCGTGGCCGAAGTTACGATCCGAGATTTGAGCAAAAGCTATGGCGGGATGCAGGTCATCCACAGCCTGGATCTCGACATTCCGGACGGAGCCTTTGCCGTGCTGGTCGGACCGTCGGGTTGCGGCAAGTCCACCTTGTTGCGGATGATCGCGGGGCTGGAGGAAATTTCCGGCGGCAAGATCGCCATCGGCCCGCGCGTGGTGAACAATCTGCCGCCGTCTGAACGCGACATCGCGATGGTGTTTCAGAACTACGCGCTTTATCCGCACAAGACCGTCGGGGCCAATATGGGCTTTGCGCTGAAAATGCGGGGCGAAGACAAGGCGACGGTCAGCCAGAAGGTCAAGCACGCCGCCGAAATTCTGGGTCTCACGCCCTATCTCGACCGGTATCCGCGTGCTTTGTCCGGGGGGCAGCGCCAGCGCGTTGCCATGGGCCGCGCCATCGTGCGCGACCCGCAAGTGTTTCTGTTTGACGAACCCTTGTCCAACCTCGATGCCAAACTCCGCGTCCAGATGCGCACCGAAATCAGCGAGTTGCACCAGCGGTTGAAGACGACGACGGTCTATGTGACGCATGACCAGATCGAGGCGATGACCATGGCCGACCAGATTGTCGTGATGCAGGCGGGCCGGATCGAACAGGTCGGCGCACCGCTGGAGCTTTACGACCGTCCCGCCAACACCTTCGTGGCGTCCTTCATCGGCAGCCCGTCGATGAACATGATTGCCGGCAAGGTTGCAGGCCGGATGGTGGAAACCGGGACCGCGACCCTGCCTTTGCCCCCTGACGTGATCCTGCCCGACGGGCATGAGGTGATCTATGGTATTCGCCCCGAACACCTGACCTTTGCCAGCACCGGTCTGACTGGCCATGTCGCGGTGGTGGAACCGACAGGATCGGAAATGCACGTGGTCAGTCGTATCGATGGGCACGAGGTCACGGCCGTTTTTCGCGAACGGGTGACCGTCAAGCCGGGCGACGCAATCACGCTGGCCCCGATGGCGGCCAATGTGCATGTATTCGACAAGGCATCGGGCCAGAGACTGAATTAGGGGGGGATGACATGCTCAAGGGCATCGACAACCGGCTGAATGCCGAAGTTCTGGGATGTTTGCGCGCCATGGGGCATGGCGATGTGCTGATCCTCAGCGACACCAATTTTCCCGCCGACAGCATCGCGCGCCAGACAACGCTAGGCACCTTGCTGCGGATGGACAATTTGACCTGCGGGCAGGCGGCACAGGCGGTCCTGTCAGTCATGCCGCTCGATACCTTTGTCGATGATTTCGCCGGTCGGATGGAAATCGTCGGCGACCCGCGCACGGTTCCACCTGTCCAGGCCGAGGTGCAGGCCGCCATCGACGCCGCCGAAGGCAAGTCCCGCCCGATGATCGGGATCGAACGGTTCGCATTCTACGACCTGGCGAAACAGGCCTATGCCGTCATCCAGACGGGTGAGCGTCGGTTCTACGGCTGTTTCATGTTTCGCAAGGGCGTGATCCCGCCGGAGGCATGACATGAAGCCAATTGTGATCCTTGGGATCTTTGTTGCCGACACTTCCTATCGCGCTGAACGTCAGCCCAAGATGGGCGAGACGATCCTGGGCAAGTCCTTCGTCCTCGGCCCCGGGGGAAAGGGGTCCAATCAGGCCGTCGCCGCCGCCAGGGCGGGCGGGCAGGTCCATTTCATCACCCGCCTTGGGCCGGACGCCTTTGCCGATATCGCGCGCGCGACCTGGGCGAGGGCGGGGGTTCATCCCGAGGTGAAGGTCGATGACGAAAGCTATACAGGGGCTGCCTATATCTTCGTCGAGGACGCGACCGGCAACAACGCGATCATCGTGTCGCCCGGGGCCGCGGGACGCGTGAGCGTTGAAGATGTCGAGGCCAAAAAGGCATTGATCGAAAGCGCCTCGATCTTTGTCACGCAGCTGGAACAGCCCATTCCTGCGGCCCATCGCGCCTTGGAAATCGCACGGGCGGCCGGGGTGACAACGATCCTGAACACCGCACCTGCCGCGCCGCTGAGCGATGCGATGCTGGCGCTTTGCGATTATGTAACGCCCAACGAGTCCGAGGCGGAAACACTGACCGGCATTGCCGTCCACACCCTTGCTGATGCGGAACGCGCGGCCGACGCGCTTTTGGCGCGCGGGGTCGGGGCGGCCATCATCACGCTGGGGGCCAATGGCGCGCTTTACCGCGACAGGACCCGTTCGGTGCATGTGCCGGTGATCAGCGCGGGGCCGGTGGTGGAGACGACCGGGGCAGGCGACGCGTTCAACGGCGGCTTTGCGGTCGCGTTGTCCGAAGGCCGGGACGTGGTCGATGCGGTCCGCTTTGGTTGTGCGACGGCGGGCATTTCCGTCACCCGCCCAGGCACCGCCCCATCCATGCCCGCGCGGGCCGAGATTGACGCGCTTTTGGCGCGCCAATAGGCAGCACTGGACCTATCGGCAAAAACCACCTGGCCCTAACGTAGCCATCGGCAATCCTTGATGATATGATCAATTCTATCTGGAATCTCGCGGCAAAGGACAGGCACATGGACGGACTGATGAATGACCTCTCGGACGTGATCGAGGCGGACCGCGCCCATGTCTGGCACCACCTGAGCCAGCACAAGCAGTACGAGACCGTCGATCCCCGCGTCATCGTCGAAGGCAAGGGGATGCGCGTCTGGGACGCCAAGGGCAAGGAACATCTCGACGCTGTTTCTGGCGGGGTCTGGACAGTGAATGTCGGCTACGGGCGGGAAAGCATCGCCAACGCCGTGCGCGACCAGCTGATCCAGATGAACTATTTTGCCGGTGCCGCTGGGTCGATCCCGGCCTCGCGCTTTGCCAAGGCCTTGATCGAAAAGATGCCTGGGATGAGCCGGGTCTATTACGCCAATTCGGGCTCCGAGGCGAATGAAAAAGTCTACAAGATGGTGCGCCAGATCTCGCACCGTCACCACAAGGGCAAGAAGTGGAAGATCCTTTACCGTGAACGCGACTATCACGGCACCACCATCGGCACCCTCGCCACCTCTGGCCAGCTGGAACGGGCCGCCATGTACGGGCCATACCCGGACGGCTTTGTGATGGTGCCGCATTGCCTGGAATACCGCGCACAGTGGGATGTGGCCGATTACGGTCGCCGGGCGGCGGACGCGATCGAAGAGGTGATCCTGCGCGAAGGCGCCGATACCATCGGCGCGCTGGTTCTGGAACCGGTGACCGCTGGTGGTGGTGTGATCGTCCCGCCCGAAGGCTACTGGGACCGCGTTCAGGAGATTTGCGCCAAATATGACATCCTTCTGCATATCGACGAGGTTGTCTGCGGCGTCGGGCGCACGGGCACCTGGTTCGGGTATCAGAACTACGGCGTCAAACCCGATTTCGTGACGATGGCCAAGGGCGTGGCCTCGGGCTATGCGGCGATTTCCTGCACCGTCACCACCGAGGCGGTGTTTGACATGTTCAAAGACGACGCCGCCGATCCGATGAGCTATTTCCGGGATATTTCCACCTTTGGCGGTTGCACGGCAGGTCCGGCCGCGGCCTTGGAAAACATGCGCATCATCGAGGACGAGGGGCTCTTGGACAACACGCTTGCCATGGGCGCGCGCTGCCTTGGTAACTTACAGGCGCTGATGGAGCGTCACAAGATCATCGGTGACGTGCGTGGCAAGGGGCTGTTTCTTGGGGCGGAACTGGTGACGGACCGCGCAACCAAGGAACCTGCACCCGAAAAGATGGTGCAGGCGGTCGTTGCCGATTGCATGGCGCAAGGGATCATCATCGGGGCGACCAACCGGTCCGTGCCGGGTTTCAACAATACGCTCTGCCTGTCGCCAGCGCTGATCGCCACGGCTGATGACATCGACAACATCACCGACGGGATTGGTCGCGCGGTGACCAAAGTGTTTGGCTGACGGGGCGTTCGCCAGCAAAACAGTCCCCCGGACTGTTTTGTGATCTGTCTCAGCCTCCGGCGGGGATATTTGGGCAAAGATGAATGGGGCAGGGTGTTGACAGCCTTGCCCCTTTTCGCATTCAGTAAGGCCAGCGCTGTTGCGCCGATAAGGCCAGAATGTCGATCCCCGCCGAAGCTTTTGTGCTGCCCCCCGCCACGCGCGGCAGCCTGCAACAGCGCATCCGCCAGATGGTGACCGAGGCGGTCGTTTCGGGCCGCTTCCGGGCGGGACAGCGGATGCCGTCGTCGCGCGGGTTGGCGGCGCATCTGGGGATCAGCCGGATTACGGTGACGCTGGCCTATGCCGAACTCGTCTCGTCGGATTATCTGACGTCACGCGGTCGGTCAGGGTATTTCGTGTCCCAGACCGCGCCGCGCGCCCCGGACATGGCCTTGCGGTCACATCGTGCCGAGGCGGCCGATTTCGCGCGCCTGTTGCGGCTGCCCGCTGCGACGATGCAAGTGGCGCGCCCCGCGGATTGGGAGCGGTATCCCTATTCCTTCATCTATGGTCAGATCGACCCCAGCCTCTTCGATCATCAGAACTGGCGCCTTTGCGCGGTGCGCGCCTTGGGCAGGCGGGATTTCGGCGCATTGACGCAAGACTACTACGACCAGGATGATCCTTTGCTGGTGGAACATCTCCTTGGCACCATTCTGCCGCGACGGGGCATTGCAGCCGAGCCGGATGAGGTGTTGCTGACGCTGGGGGCGCAAAACGCCCTTTGGATCGCGGTTGCGGCCTTGCTGGGGCCGGGTCGCAAGGCAGCCGTTGAAAATCCGTGTTATCCCGGCCTGCGCAGCATTCTAGGCCCCTCGGGGACCGAGGTGTTGCCCGTCGATGTCGATGCGGACGGCCTGCCGCCCGACCGCATTCCCAAAGGTGTCGACGTGGTCTTTACCACCGCCTCGCATCAATGCCCGACCAATGCGACGATGCCGCTGGACCGCCGGATGGCGTTGCTGCAGGCCGCCGCGCGGGACGGGTTCGTCATCGTCGAGGATGACTACGAGTTCGAGATGTCGTTCCTCAAGCCTGTCTCGCCGGCGCTGAAATCGCTCGATGCAGGCGGGCACGTGGTCTATGCGGGGTCGTTTTCCAAATCCGTCTTTCCCGGCATGCGGCTGGGATATCTGGTCGGGCCGCCATCTTTCATCCGCGCCGCGCGCGACTTGCGCATGATGATGCTGCGCCATCCCCCCGGCCATGTGCAGCGGACGATGGCCTATTTCCTGAGCCTTGGGCATTACGACGCGCTGATTGCCAAGATGCGCAATGCCTATCGGCGGCGGCGGCAGGTGATGGATGAGGCGATCCGCGAATATGGGTTGACCGTGGCGGGGCAGGGCGGCTTTGGCGGCTCGAGCTTCTGGATGCGTGCGCCCGACATGGTGGATACCGAGGTGCTGGCAACACGTCTGCGCGCCGACGACGTTCTGATCGAACCGGGCCGGGCCTTTTTTGACCCCAGGCAGGCGCCGCGGAACCTTTACCGTCTGGGATATTCGTCGATTCCGCCTGCGCGCATTCCCGATGGCATAGCCCGGATTGCGGCGGCCATTCGGCGCGGTTTTGGATAGCCTGGCCTTCTGGACTTAACGCGCCGGGTCGACTGGCCCTAAGTCGGACCAGCGCCCGGCGATAGAACCGGACCACGCCTGCAACATGGGGAATGCCGCGATGAAGATGACCACCGAAGAAGCCTTTGTGAAAGTGCTGCAGATGCACGGGATCGAGCATGCGTTCGGGATCATCGGGTCTGCCTTCATGCCGATCAGCGACCTCTTTCCCAAGGCCGGGATCACCTTCTGGGACTGCGCGCATGAAGGCTCGGGCGGCATGATGGCGGATGGCTATACCCGCGCGTCCGGCCGCATGAGCATGATGATCGCACAGAACGGCCCCGGCATCACCAACTTCGTGACCCCGGTCAAGACTGCCTACTGGAACCACACGCCCTTGTTGCTGGTGACGCCGCAGGCCGCCAACAAGACCATCGGCATGGGCGGGTTTCAGGAAGTGGAGCAGATGGCGCTCTTTCAGGACATGGTCTGCTATCAGGAAGAGGTCCGCGATCCGACCCGCGTGGCCGAAGTGCTGAACCGCGTCATCCTGAACGCCAAACGGATGAGCGCGCCCGCCCAGATCAACATGCCGCGCGATTACTGGACGCAAGTCATCGACATCGACCTGCCCGCCATCGTGGAATTTGAACGCCCATCGGGGGGTGAGTCGGCGATCCAGGCGGCGGCAGACCTGCTGTCACAGGCGAAATTCCCCGTGATCCTGAACGGGGCGGGGGTCGTGATCGGAGGCGCCATTCCAGCCTCGATGCGGCTGGCGGAACGGCTGGATGCGCCGGTTTGCGTGGGATATCAGCACAACGACGCCTTTCCCGGCAGTCATCCCCTGTTTGCGGGACCGCTTGGCTATAACGGGTCCAAGGCCGCGATGGAGTTGATTTCCGGGGCGGATGTGGTACTCTGTCTGGGTACCCGCTTGAACCCGTTTTCAACTTTGCCGGGCTACGCGCTGGACTATTGGCCCAAGGCGGCCAAGATCATCCAAGTCGACATCAACCCGGACCGTATCGGGCTGACCAAAAAGGTTACTGTTGGCATTGTCGGCGACGCAAAAATGGTCGCCGAGGCGGTTTTGGCGCGTCTCGCCCCTACCGCAGGCAACCATGGGCGTGTCGAACGGAAAGCGAAAATCGCACAGACGAAATCGGCATGGGCGCAGGCACTGTCCTCGATGGATCACGAGGATGACGACGTCGGCACGACCTGGAACCAGCGTGCCCGCAAGGCCAAACCCGACTGGATGAGCCCCCGCATGGCCTGGCGCGCCATCCAGTCCGCCCTGCCGCGAGAGGCGATCATCTCCAGCGACATCGGCAATAACTGCGCCATCGGCAATGCCTATCCGACATTTGAGGCGGGGCGAAAGTATCTGGCGCCGGGACTGTTCGGGCCTTGCGGATACGGTCTGCCATCGATCATCGGGGCCAAGATCGGCTGCCCGGACGTGCCAGTGGTGGGTTTTGCGGGCGACGGGGCGTTCGGCATCGCCGTCACCGAACTGACGGCCATCGGACGGCCCGAATGGCCTGCGATCACCATGGTCGTCTTTCGCAACTACCAATGGGGCGCGGAAAAGCGGAACTCCACGCTTTGGTATGACGACAATTTCGTCGGCACCGAACTGGACGAAGGGGTCAGCTATGCCGGCATCGCCAAGGCCTGCGGGTTGCAGGGCGTTCAGGCCCGCACGATGGACGAACTGCGTGACGCGCTGGCAACAGCGGTCACCGATCAGATGCAGCACGGCAAGACGACGCTGATCGAGGCGATGATCAATCAGGAATTGGGAGAGCCCTTCCGTCGTGATGCGATGAAAAAGCCGGTCGAAGTCGCAGGGATATCCATGGCGGACATGCGGCGGCAAACTGTCTGATGCCCTTTGATCTTGGCCCTGTCGCGCTGGTCTGGATGGCGGTTGCGGTCTTTGGTGCGGCCTTTGTGCGCGGCTATTCGGGGTTTGGTTATTCGGCCATGGTGATTGCGGCGTCCAGCCTTGTCACCAATCCGCTGAATTTCGTTGCCGTTGTTGTCATACTGGAAACGGCGATGTCGCTGCAGGCCGCCAAGGGGGCGGGCCCCGATGTGGACTGGCGGCGGGTCTGGCTGCTCCTGGCCGGGGCGGCGGTCGGATTGCCCATCGGGCTGTGGGTATTGACCGGGGTCAGCGAGGATACCGCACGCGCAGTGGTGTCGGGCTATGTGCTGGTGATGTGCGGCATCCTTCTGGCAGGGTGGCGTCTGGCAGGCGAAGTGCGGGGCACTTCGAATATCGCGGCGGGCGTCTTGTCGGGGCTTGCCAATGCGCCGGGGATGGGGGGCCTGCCGATCGCGGCCTTCTTTGCCGCGCAGCCGATGCAGGCGGCGGTGTTCCGGGCGACCTTGATCGCCTATTTTCCGCTGCTCGATCTTTATTCCGCACCGTTGTACTATTGGGGTGGTCTGGTCAGTTGGGACACGCTTTGGGCCTCGCTGATCGCACTGCCGTTGACGTTTCTTGGCAACTGGCTGGGCGGGCGCCACTTCTTCTCGACTGACCCGCAAGAATTTCGCCGGTTTGCCATTCTGTTGCTGGCAGGTCTCGCTGGCATGGGTCTGCTGAAGGCGATACTTTGAGGCGTCTTGGGGCCATGGTCCCGGCCCGACGTCGCAGGCGTCTTTCGCCAACGCGTGTCGCGATCTGGACAGTTGGTGCGGCAAAGCCCCTTCACACTGGACCAAGGTGGGGCATGGGTAGGCAAGGGGAGGGACCGCCATGACGCATCAGCCACGCCTCGATCTGTCCCCGCCTGTCTCGGACGAGGTGCGCAAGACCACCTGCTACATGTGTGCCTGCCGCTGCGGGATCGACGTGCACCTGAAGTCGGGCCGCGTCACCTACATCGAAGGCAATCGCGATCACCCGATCAACAAGGGTGTCCTCTGTGCCAAGGGCGCGTCCGGCATCATGCAGGTGACCGCCCCCAGCCGCCTGCGCGCGCCATTGCGCCGTGTCGGCCCGCGTGGGTCAGGCGCGTTTGAGGAAATCAGCTGGGACGAGGCGCTGCAACTTGCCGTCGACTGGATGAAACCCCTGCGCGAAACCGCCCCCGAAAAGCTGGCGTTTTTCACCGGGCGGGATCAGTCGCAGTCTTTCACCGGCTGGTGGGCGCAGCAATTCGGCACGCCCAATTACGCCGCTCATGGCGGGTTCTGTTCGGTCAACATGGCGGCGGCGGGCATCTATACCATCGGCGGTGCGTTCTGGGAGTTCGGCCAGCCCGATTGGGAGCATACCAAGCTCTTCGTCATGTTCGGCGTGGCCGAAGATCACGACAGCAACCCGATCAAGATCGGTCTGGGTCGGCTGAAAGAACGCGGCGCGCGGGTCATCGGGGTCAACCCGATCCGCACTGGCTATAACGCGGTCGCCGATGACTGGATCGGCATCACGCCCGGGACGGACGGGCTGCTGATCCTGAGCCTGATCCATTGCCTGCTAGAGGCAGGCAAGGTCGATCTGGATTATCTGGCCCAGTTCACCAATGCGGGGTTGCTGATCAACAACGCTGACGGCGCGGAAAAAGGCCTGTTCGTCAAGAACGCCGAAAGCCAGCCCTTTGTCATCGACAGGACGACGCAACACCCCGCCGCCTGGGATGGTAAAGGGGTCCAACCTGACCTTGGCGCGGTCTGGCAGGGGCATCGCACCGTGTTCCAACACATGGCGGAGATGTACCTGGCCCCCGAATACGCGCCCGAAGCGGTCGCCGACCGCTGCGGCGTATCTGCTCGCCGCATCCGTGCATTGGCTGCCGAACTGGCGGATGTCGCGTTCAGCCAATCCATCGACCTGCCGCAGCCCTGGACTGATTTTCGCGGCAACCATCACCCTTCGATGCCCGGTCGTCCGGTCAGTTTCCACGCAAT
>JBKJVF010000096.1:0-19559 GCA_046589965.1 Paracoccaceae bacterium | reverse complement strand
CCCCAGCCTGCAAAACTGCCCGAAAACAACCCGGTCGATGACATGATCGAGGTGAGGTTGAACAGGGATTCGCGGAAAGCGGGCTCCCACCCCATGTCGCTGGTGGACACCCGCCAGATCGTCACAAACGCGACAGCCGCCCCCAGCCAGCGCAGATAGGCGCGGATCTGGCTGTCGACCCACAAGGGGCGCGCGGCGCCGTTCACCAACTGCACATACCGCACGTAAGGCAGGCTGCCGAGGATCATGAAGAACGCCCCCCAGTATTCGCCTGCGCCGCGATAGAGGTTGAAGGACTGATCGGATGCCGAAAACCCACCCGTTGCAATCGTCGCCATGCCATTCACGACCGCATGAAGCCCGGTCATGCCGACCGCCAGATAGACCGCGATGCAGATCACCGTCAGCCCGGTATAGACCCACAGCAACTGCTTTGCGATGTCGGTGGCACGGGGCAACGCCTTGCCAAAGGTGTCAAACCCCTCGGCGCGAAAGAACTGCATGCCGCCAACCCGCATCAAGGGCAGAAAGATCATTGCGATGAACGCGATCCCAAGACCGCCCAGAAAGTTCGTCATGCCGCGCCAAAGCAGCATGCCGTCGGGCAAGCTGTCCAACCCGTAGATCACCGTGGCCCCGGTGGTGGTAAAGCCTGACACCGCCTCGAAATAAGCGTTGGCATAGTTCAGGCCCGGCGCGCCGAGAAAATAGGGCAAGGCACCAAAACCGGGCACCACCGTCCAGATGCCCGCAGTCAGAAGATAGGCCTGCCGCGCATCAAGTGCGGCCACCCGCACATTCGAAGTCGCCAGCGCCAGCACGATGCCCGCAAAGCCGGTGATTGCCACGCAAGCGAGAAAACTTTGGCCGTTCTCAAGTCCCGCGCGCAGATCGATGATCGCCGGGGCCAACATCAGGATGGCCAGCACCACCAGAATGCGGCCGATGACGTAGATGACGGGGCGTATATCGACCATGATGGGCATGGCTACCCGTGGTGGCGCGCGCGGTCAATGAAACCGCACGCGCGCGCCGGGTCAACCGACGTGAAACAGCGTCTGGAACAGGCGCGGGTCCAGGCTTTCCTGCGCAAATGTCGCACCTTCGGTCAAAAGGCTGACCGCGTCATGGCTGTGCAGGCTTTCCTGATGGCTGGCCAGCACACGGAAATCGCCGATCCGGTGATCGCCTTTCAGCGCCTTGCTGAAACTGCGCGCGGCATCTTCGACAAAGATCGGGTTGGCCGCATTCAGTTCCGCAAACGCCTGTTCATCCTCGCGCTTGACCATCACTTGTGTCTCGGTCGGCACCCCGTCGCGGGCAAGCTCGATCAGGTCCTCGAACCACATGGGATCGGTCCCCTGCACCTCGACCGAGATGCGCGCCACCGACCGCTGGCTGTGCGGCGTGGCCAACTGGCCTCGCGTGCGGCGCGCGTGTTCGGACAGTTCCAGACTGCAGGGGCAAGTACTGGAATAGACATAGTCCAGATGCATGATCTTTTTGCGCATCCCCGCTTGGTCCACCAGTTCCAGCGCGATGTCATAATATTGCCAGCCCGACAGTTCTGATCGCAGGCTCGTCACTTTCATCGGAAACGAAAACCGCATCTGGATGCGCGCGTCGAACGATCCGAGGTCGCGCTTGTAGTCCTCCAGCGCGGCCTCGATCACCTCAAAGGAAAACGCACGGTCAGCGTGGGCATAAAAGGACCGCATGATGCGGCTCATGTTGATGCC
The DNA here is from genome assembly GCA_046589965.1 of Paracoccaceae bacterium. Lineage (GTDB taxonomy): Bacteria > Pseudomonadota > Alphaproteobacteria > Rhodobacterales > Rhodobacteraceae > JAJNPS01. The sequence continues at coordinate 17,820 of JBKJVF010000096.1, read as the reverse complement.
CTTCTTCTCGGCCTCCAGACTGACGGTGCCGGTGACGCTGGTTTCCAGCGACAGATCGCCGGCGTCGCGGGTGTGAAACCGGATCGGCAGGCGAAAGTTGGATATCCCCACATGCTGGATCTGCCGCTTAGCCCCCACGATCAGGCTGGCGGGCCCGTTCTGCAGATCGGGAAGGCTGGCCTTGTAGGCGTCCGTGACCACGAAATCGGCCGGGTAGACGCGCGACAGCGCCGGATATCCCTCGCCGGGCACCAGATAGCCCACCGCCGCATCCAGCGTCGCGATCTCATTGTCGGATGCCTTTCCCGCCCATTGCCGCAATGTGGCGAGCGCAGCCTCCGCTTCGGCGCGGGACGGTTTGCGGTCGATCTCGGGAGTATAAATATTCATGGGGGGAACCCTTTCGGTTCGGGCAGGGCATGGCCTCTGCCGTCAATGTCGCAAGGTTTACGGTTGAGCCCTGCCCCCGGATCACTCTGGTCCGGGGGAAAGTCATCAAAACATAGTCATTTTGCCGGACGGTGCAAGACGCGCCCGCGTCAAACTGCCGCCAGCGCCCGCGTCAGATCGCTGATCAGATCGCCCACATCCTCCAACCCGACCGACAACCGCACCAGCCCCGGCGTGATGCCCAACAGATCCTTTTGATCCTGCGGCAATCGTTGATGCGTCGTGGTGGCGGGATGGGTTGCGATGGATTTCGCATCCCCCAGATTGTTGGAGATCTTGATGATCGTCAGCGCGTTGAGAAACCGGAACGCGGCCTCTTTGCCGCCCTTGATATCGATCGCAAGCAACGTCCCGCCCGATCCCATCTGCCGCACCGCCAGCCGGTGCTGGGGGTGGCTCGGCAGACCGGGATAGATGACACGGGCCAGGTTCGGGTGCCCCTCAAGCTTTGCCGCAATCACAGCGGCCCCTTCGGCCATCGCCCGGCATCGCAGGTCCAGTGTCGCCATGCCGTTCAGCATGATCCAGGCGGTAAAGGGCGACATCGAGCCGCCCGTATGTTTCATGAACGGTTCCAGCGTCTTGCGGATAAATTCGCGGCTGGCGCAGACCACCCCGCCCAGCGCGCGGCCCTGCCCGTCGATATGCTTGGTGGTGGAGTACACGATCACATCTGCACCCTGATCGACGGCGCGCGAAAAGATGGGTGTCGCGAACACGTTGTCGCAGACAACCAGCGCACCCGCCGCATGGGCAATCGCTGAAACCGCCTCGATATCAACCAGTTCCAGCGCGGGGTTCGACATGGATTCGAAGAACACCGCCTTGGTACCGGGCGTCACCGCCGCTTTCCACTGATCAAGGTCGGCACCGTCCACAAAGGTGACCAGCACCCCGAACTTGCGCAGAACCTCTTCCAGCACATAAAGGCATGACCCAAAGAGCGCGCGGGAACTGACGACGTGATCACCCGCCCGCAACATCGACATCAGCGCACCCGACACCGCCGCCATGCCGCTGGCCGTGGCAAAGGCGTCCTCAGTCCCTTCCAGTGCGGCGATGCGTTCTTCGAACATCCGCGTCGTGGGGTTGCCGTAGCGCGCATAGATGAACTCGTCGTCGCCCGCCTTGACGAACCGCGCCTCGGCGGCCTCGGCATCGGGATAGACGAACCCTTGGGTCAGAAAGATCGCCTCGGCCATCTCGCCGTACTGGCTGCGCCGGCTGCCCTCGTGGACAAGTTTCGTGCGTGTTTTCCAGTCGTCCATCACGGCCTCCGGCCAATAAAAAGCCCCGGACAACCAGAGGTGCCGGGGCCATTGCCCTGAACCTCTTTAGCGGTTTGTTTAACGTGGCCCGCAATCCGGTAACAAAGCGCCACGGGGTTTGGATACGCGCCTTGCAAAGGCGCGTCAACAGGGCGCGTTCGGGGTCGCCCTTGCCCCCTATGTTCGCCGCTGACCCCAGGCGGTCAGACCACGGGGTTTGAACACCGAAAGGATCAGTGGGACCAAAAGGACCAGCAGTCCTGCGCCACTGTGCAGCACAAAGGATCGGCGCAGGTCATCCAGCCCCGCCATCGCATCCGGTCCGTCCATCGCCGCGGCGGCCACCGTCTGGATGCCAGGCAACTGCACCAAAAGGACCGCCCCGGTGAAAAGCGTCACCCCAAGTTTCAGAACAACCCACCAATGCCGGACCAGTCCCCAAGGCGTCACCAGCGATTGAACAACGCCCGTCACCAGCGCCAGCACCAAAAGCGGGGTCACGGCGACACGCGCAAGCAAATCCAGCGCCGGATAAACCGCCATGGCAGGCATTCCGTACAACCCGCAGACCGACAAGAGCAGAAAGGCCGCGACGCTTCCCGAAAGACCGACGCTCGTCAGCACATGGCCGACCAGAAGCCACCGGGCCGTGCGGACCAGGGCGGTCATGGCTGATCCGCGTGGATTGCATTCTTCGTGGCAGTCTCATCGGCCGATGATGGCCCTTGCCCCAGATGCCGGCCGATCCCGTGATGGCCGGGAACCAGCAGCATCGCGCCAAAAGCCGCCGCCAGAATGACGCAGGTCGCCAGCGCGCTGATCCTGACCCAGCGCGGCACATGGTTTTCCCGATCCGGCATCCGGTATCCCTTCCATTTCGCCAGCACCTGTTTGCACGGCGTATTCCATTTCTGGACAGCCTGTGCGGAAACTTGCAAATTAAATTGGCGGCTTGGCGCGCTGTTGCGGAACGCCTGACGCGAACTGTCCGGGAAAAGCACCTGAAGGGACCACAGATATGGACCGGCGCAGCGATCGCACGAGGACAGCCCTGCACCACGCGCTGCGCAGGCTGATCGACAGGATCGGTTTCGACCGGGTCTCAGTCTCCATGATCTGTGCCGAGGCGGCGGTGGGCCGGTCCACCTTTTACGCCCATTTCCCCGACAAACATGCACTGCGCGATGAGGGGCTGCAAAGGCTCCGGATTCATCTGCGCGACGGGTCCGGGGCGAATACGGCAACGGACCGCATGGCGTTCTGCCTTGCGCTTCTCGAGCATGCTCGGACGCACCATTTTCCTTGCGCGCCATTGCCCGGAACGGCGTCCGAAGGGGGCATGGCCGCACTCGTCGCCGATCTGGTACGCGATGATCTGGCCGCCGTGCCGCTTTCCCCGGCCGCGCGTCGTCAGGCCGTCCGATTCTTTGCCGGCGCGTTCATGTCGATGATGGCGGGCTGGATCGAGGACGGCATGGACCTGCCGCCGGAGCGGCTTCATGCATCGTTCCAGGCGCTGGCCCTTCAGGGACTGGCAGCATTGACGAAAGAAGATGCCCTGGTGCGTTGAACGCGCCGCCTGGGATCAGGTCTTGGGCGGTTCGATCAGATAGCGCTGCAAGGCCATGATCTGCACCCACAGGAACACGAACAGCGCGATAGGAAAGGCGAATGTCTCCAGCTTGACCCAAAGGTCGGTCGATTGCGTGCGCCAGATCACCTCGTTCGCGACCGCCAGTGCCACGAACATCACGGCCAACCGCCGCGTCAGGATCATCCAGCCCTTTTCCTGCATCGGCAGGGCCGCATTCATCACCCATTGCAGATAGCTTTGCCCGCGCCACAGCCCGAAACCCAGGATCGCGGCAAAGCAGCCATAGACGATGGACGTCTTCATCTTGAAGAACCGCTCGTCATTGAACCAGGCCGTCAGCCCGCCGAAAAAGATCACCATGAAGGCGGTGAAAAGCTGCATCCGGCTCAGCGTGCCGGTCAGCGCCCAAAGGGCACCCATCGCCACCAGCAGGATCGGCACGAACACCAGCGCGGCCACGATGAACCCCGAATAGGTCGTGCCCGCGATGACGAATTTGTCGTCGCGGATCCACATGTAGATGACAAAGAATATCAGCGTCGGGCCCAGTTCCAGAACCTGTTTCACCCAGCCGCTTATCTCTCGTTCTGCCACGATACCCTCATCTGTTTCAGGCCTGCCCACGCCATCACTGGCCAAACGCCCGGGGCCAGGCGACATCGACCTGCATTCCGTCAAACATCGGCGCAAGGTCGTCAACCGTTGCGGGCGCGCCGCTTAGCACATAGCGCATGACACTGGACGGACCGATCCCCGCAACCGACTGCAGCTTGACGCGCAAGGTGCCAACGGGGTCGTCCAGGTCCGCCACCAGCGACCGCAGCGCAGACTTCGACTCCGTCGAAAAGCTTGCATCCGGCAGTTGCGACACCCACGATGTCGCCTCTGCCTTGATGCCAGGAAGGGCGGCCGTTCGCGCGGCGTCATCCGCCGCAAGTGTCGGCCCCACCGCCGCCGTCACCAGCGCCGCAAAAAGTCCGCGCGAGGTGATCTTGATATCCGCGTCGGTCACGAGAAAGCTCGCAAGTCCCATCGTCGCCCCTGTCAGGCTGGACGCATCTACATTGATCGCCCGCGCCGTCAGGTCCAGTTTGTCATTGCCCGCAAAGTCCACCAGCAGGCGGGATACCGACAGTGACCGCTCGGCACTGTCCCAGTTCAGACCAAGCCTTGCATTGATTTCGCCAAGATAGGGCTGAACCGCCACCAGATGCGCAGGCAAGGGATCCGGAAAGTCCGGCGAAATGGTCAGCCCCCGAATGTCCAGCGACAGAGAATTGAGCGTGCCGGTCTGGGCAAAAGGACCATCCGGCCCGGCCCCCCGGACCGCCACCCGGTCGGCCTGCCAGGCAGGGCCGCCCAGTCGGTCAGCCGTGCGGCTGACCCGCTGCAGCACACATTGGCCGCCCACCGCCCCGGCCGCATCAAAGCTCACCGCCATCGCGGCGAACGCACCCTGAACCTTGGCCAGAATCGCATCGCAATCGGCTGAAGTCATGTCCTGCGCCGCCGCAGGTGACGCCAATGCCGCTATCAAGACCAGATGCCGGACCATTCCTACGCCACCTTTTCCCTGCCGATACCCACCAGCGCTCGTGCAAAGTCGTCAGGGTCAAAGGCCGCAAGGTCGTCGATTTGTTCGCCCACACCGATGGCATGGATCGGCAGGCCGAACTTGTCGGCCAATGCCACCAGCACGCCCCCTTTGGCGGTGCCGTCCAGTTTGGTCATTACAAGGCCCGACACATCCGCGATTTTCGCAAAAACCTCGACCTGCAACAGCGCGTTCTGCCCTGTCGTCGCATCGAGCACCAACAGGGTGTTGTGCGGCGCGGTCGGGTCCTTCTTGCGGATGACGCGGACGATCTTGGACAGTTCCTCCATCAGATCCTGGCGGTTCTGCAACCGCCCCGCCGTATCGATCAGCAACAGGTCGGCGCCTTCAGCCTCGGCCCGGGTCATCGCATCAAAGGCCAGGCTTGCGGGGTCCGACCCTTCGGGTGCCGTCATCACAGGCACCCCGGCGCGCGTGCCCCAGATCTGCAACTGTTCGACCGCCGCCGCGCGAAAGGTGTCGCCGGCGGCAATCACCACCGACTTGCCCGCCGCCTTGAACTGAGACGCGAGCTTGCCGATCGTGGTGGTCTTGCCCGACCCGTTCACGCCCACGACCAGCACGACCTGCGGTTTCTTGGGATAGATCGGCATCGGGCGCGCCACCGGCCCCATGATGCGCGCCACCTCGTCGGCCAAGGCACCCTGCAATTCCCGCGAACCGACCTTTTTGCCAAAACGTCCTGCCGCAATATTGGCACTGACGCGCACGGCGGTATCGACGCCCATGTCGGACCGGATCAGCAACTCCTCCAGGCTTTCCAGCATCGCGTCATCCATGACCCGGCGCGGTTCTTCCTCCGCAGCGCCCCGCCCGAGCAGCCGCCCGATCAGGCTTGGACGGGCGGATTTCGGGGGGTCAGGCTCGACTTGCCTTGCGGGGATGGCCGCGGATGGCGCGGATGCGTCGGGCACCTTCGCGACGGGCTCCGCTTTCACCTCCGGCGTGGCGGCTGCGGCTTCTGGCATCGCATGCGCTGCGACATCCGGCGTTCCGCCATCGGCCACCAGCGCGTCCAGTTCCCCGGCAAGCTTGTCCGACGACCGAAAGAGCCGCTCTTTGAGCTTGTTGAAGAACGACATGCGCGGCGCATCCTCTTGGGCGGGTTTCCCCTTTCAGGTAATGCCTCGCGCGGCAAAGGGAAAGGGGCCTGCGACCTTGCGCGGGCTGGTCGCGGTGCCGGGGGCAGTGATAGCCTGAGAAGGGCGGAAAACCGAAGGCGAGGTTGGATGAAGCAGATCTTGCTTTTTGCGGGCAGCACTCTTGCACCCTTGATGGCGCTGGCGGCCGGATTCGCAGGGTTTTCCGTCGGCGCATGGGCCGCCCTTTTCTACATGACGGTGTTCGTGGCGCTGGCGGATCAGCTTTTGCCCCGGATGGCGACAGCCACCCTGCCGGACGCGGAATTTCCTGCGGCCGACGCCCTCTTGGCGGTCATCGGCTTTTCCACCCTAGTCATATTGCCCATCGGGGTTCACGCCCTGACAACAGCGACCGGTTCTGGCCTTGCCACTCGCTTGGCCGGAGGCGTGGCCCTTGGCCTGTGGCTGGGTCAGGTGGCCGTGCCTGCCGCACATGAGCTGATCCATCGCGGCGGCTTTCGCTTTGTCCGGCTGGGCGTGGCGATCTATACGGTGCTTTTGTTCGGCCACCACACCTCGGCCCACCGGCTGGTGCATCACCGGCTGGTCGCGACCGCCGATGATCCCAACACCGCCCGCGACGGCGAAGGGTTTTACCGTTTTTTCCGCCGTGCCTGGGCGGGCAGCTTTCGCGCGGGCCTTGCCGCCGAAGACCGCCTGCGCCGCGAACGCCAGCATCTGCGGGGATGGAGCGGGGCGCTGCATCCCTATGCCGTCTATCTGGGCGGCGCAGCGGCGGCGCTTGGGCTTGCCTATGTGCTGGCAGGATGGCTGGGCATAGCGGTCTGGGTGGCGCTGGCGCTGCATGCGCAAGGACAGCTTTTGCTGTCCGATTATGTCCAGCATTATGGTTTGGCTCGCGCGGCTTTGCCCGACGGCACCCCTGCCCCGCAGACGGCTGCGCATAGTTGGAACGCAGCACACTTGCTGTCAGGGCGCATGATGCTGAACGCCGCGCGCCATTCCGACCACCATCTGAACCCCGCGCGCCCGTTTCCTGCGCTGCGCATGCCGCCCCCGGATCTGGCCCCGCGCCTGCCGTGGTCGCTGCCCACGGCCTGCACGCTGGCGCTGGTCCCGCCCCTTTGGCGTCGTGCGATGGCACCGCATCTTTTGCGCGTCCAGGGGCCCAACGCCGCACCTGTCGCCAAAGCGTGACTGGCCAAGCCGCCACCCGCCTGCCAGAGTTCATCGCGAAATGGAGGCCCAAAGCCGATGCGTATCCGCCTTGCCACCTTTGCCCTGATGCTGACCGCAACCCTTGCGCAGGCCGAGGCCCCGATGACGGTGGCCGAGTTTGAAGCCTATGTAACAGGCAAGACCCTCACCTATTCCCAGTTCGGCCAACCCTACGGCACCGAGGAATACCTGCCCGACCGCAAGGTCCGTTGGGCATTCACTGAAGATATCTGCCAGTATGGTCGTTACTACGAAGAAGACCCCGGGCGGATCTGCTTTGTCTATGAATACGACCCGACGCCGCATTGCTGGACTTTCTGGCGCGACGGTGCGGGGCTCAAGGCCCTGTCGATCAGCGACACCCCCGGATCGGAGCTGTCCGAAGTGTCACAGACCGACGATCCGCTCGCCTGCGCGGGGCCTGATGTCGGGGTCTGACTGGAATAAATCCAACATTTCTGGACCGTTGGATCAGCGCAGCGCCACAAGGCTTTCGATGATCGAACATCTGCGGGTGTCAGCGACCCGTTAGAACAGACTTCCCTGCCCGCCGGGTGGCGGCTTGTCCTTGCCACGTTTGGGCCCCGCGCCGGTCAGGGCCAGCCGCCCGTCGTGGAATTCCACCTCCAGGCTGACGGCCTGTTCGGCGGCCAGTTTTGTAGTCACGACAGCCCCGTCGCCCCGCACCACGGCAAAGCCACGCCGCAGCGTTTCGTGATACCCCAGCGTGGCGCGCGTGCGATCAATCGCCTCCAGCCGCCGGGCGAGATCGGCCAGCCTTTGGCCGGGCGCGCGGTCCAGCCGCACCACCAGTCCCTCCAACCGTGCCCGCCCCTCGACGCCCCTGCGCGCCGCATCCGCGATCATCCGCGACAGCGCGGGAACCAGCCGCGAGGCCCATTTGTCAACGTCAGCATGGCGGCGATCCTGGCGGCGTGTCAGCGCTTGCGTGACCTGCCCCCATCTGACCGTCAGCCCGTCCTGCCGCCGTTCCACCAGCCGCAGCAATGTCTCGGGGCGCACCAGTCCGGCGCTGCGTTCATAGGCCCCCCGCTTGCGCGCCACGGCCAGTCCAAGCGCACCGCCCAGCCGCTGCGCCGCGCCGTCCATCCGTTGTCGCGGCACCGCCAGCAGCGCCTCAAGCCGGGGCAAGGCGCGCGCCAGATCGCGCATGCGCTGGTCTCGCCGCGCCAGGATCTGTGCCATCCCACGGATCAGAAGCGCGCCGTATCCATCGACCGTGGCAAGCAGATCCAGCCGGACCGGCACCGCCAGTTCGGCCGCCGCAGTCGGCGTTGGCGCGCGCAGGTCGGCGGCATAGTCGATCAGCGTGGTATCCGTCTCATGCCCCACAGCGGAAATCAGCGGGATATCCGACGCAGCCGCCGCCCGGACCACGATTTCCTCGTTAAAGCCCCACAGGTCCTCAAGGCTACCGCCCCCCCGCGCCACGATGATCACATCCGGACGCGGGATCTGCCCGCCGGGCTGGATCGCGTTGAAGCCCTTGATCGCCGCTGCCACCTCCGCCGCGCAAGCCTGCCCCTGAACCGCCACCGGCCAGATCAGCACATGGCGCGGGAACCGGTCGCGCAGGCGGTGCAAGATATCCCGGATCACTGCGCCCGATGGCGAGGTGATCACCCCGATGACGTCTGGCAGATAGGGGATCAGTTGCTTGCGCGCCGGGTCAAAAAGCCCCTCGGCTTGCAAGGCGGCGCGCCGCTTTTCCAGCATCGCCATCAGCGCGCCGGCCCCCGCAGGCGCCACGTCATCAACGATCAGCTGGTATTTCGACTGCCCCGGAAATGTGGTCATCCGCCCCGTCGCGACAACCTCCATCCCCTCTTCGGGCCGCACCTGCATCTTGGCGACCTGACCCTTCCAGCTGATCGCCGCTATCACCGCTCGATCATCCTTGAGGTCAAAGTAAAGATGCCCCGAGGCTGGACGCGACACCCGCCCCACCTCGCCACGCACCCGCACCAGTCCGAACTCCCCCTCGATCACCCGTTTCACCGCGCCGGACAATTCCGACACGGTGTATTCGGGTTGGTTGCCTTGCGGGGCGGGGGCGTCGTCTTCGAAAAACTCACTCATGACCCATTCATGCCCGATCCCGACGCGAAGATGAAGCGCCGGAATCGGGAGACTGCGCCCTTAGTCAGGCGGCTGCGCGGTCGTGGCGGCCTTCGGCGATCTCTTCGATCAACTTGGCGCAAAAGGCGGGCAGATCCTCGGGCTTGCGGCTGGTCACAAGACCTTCGTCCGTCACCACCTCGGCATCGACCCAGTCCGCGCCCGCATTCTGCACATCGGTGCGTATCGACGCATAAGACGTCATCTGCCGCCCATCAGCGATCCCCGCCTCGATCAACAGCCAAGGCGCATGGCATATCGCCCCGATCACCTTGCCCGCCTTCCAGAATTCGGTGATGAATTCGATCGCCTCGGCCTCAACCCGCAGAAGGTCCGGGTTCATCTGACCACCGGGCAGGACAAGCGCATCGTAATCGTCAGACGTCACATCGCTCAAAGTGGCATCGACCATGACGGACTGGCCCCAGTCCTTGCCGTCCCAACCCTTGATCTCGCCGGCTTTCGGCGAAATGACGTGCACCTCGGCACCCGCCGCGCGCAATTCAGCCACCGGCACCTCAAGTTCCGACTGCTCAAATCCGTCTGTCGCCAACACAGCGACGCGTTTTCCCTGAATGGTCTGCATGTCATATTCCAATCTTGTTGATGATACGCGGACCAACCCCGCCGGACCGGGGCTGGTTCCCCGCATGCTTGCAGCCGCCCGGACGAGAGCCTATCACCCCGGCCTGATCGCGCCGGTACCGGGCGGAATGAGGGGGGCGTGGCCATGAACATCCTGATCCTGGGCTCCGGTGGCCGCGAACACAGCCTGGCCTGGGCGGTCAAGCAGAACCCGAAATGCGACCGGCTGATCGTGGCCCCGGGCAATGCGGGGATCGCAATGCTGGCCGAATGCGCCGATATCGACATCCTCGACAGCGCAACCGTCGTCACCTTTTGCGCCGAAAACGCCATCGACTTCGTCATCATCGGACCCGAGGCCCCGCTGGCCGCAGGCGTCGCCGACGCCACCCGCGCTGCGGGCTTGTTGACCTTCGGGCCATCCGCAGCCGCGGCTCGGCTGGAGGCGTCCAAGGCCTTTACCAAAGACATCTGCGACGCCTGCGGCGCCCCCACGGCCGCCTGGGCCCGCTTTACCGATGCCACCGCTGCAAAAGCCTATATCGATGCCAAAGGTGCCCCGATTGTGGTCAAGGCCGACGGGTTGGCGGCGGGTAAAGGCGTTATTGTTGCCATGACGGAAACAGAAGCCCGCACCGCCATCGACGACATCTTGGGCGGCGCGTTTGGCAGCGCTGGGGCCGAGGTCGTGATCGAGGAGTTCATGCAAGGCGAAGAGGCCAGTTTCTTTGTTCTAACCGACGGCACGAACGCGCTTCCCATCGGCACCGCGCAGGACCACAAACGCGTGGGCGACGGCGATACCGGTCCCAATACCGGCGGCATGGGGGCCTATTCGCCCGCACCCGTGCTGACCGATGCCATTCAGCGCCAAGTGATGGCCGACATCATCCGCCCCACCATTACGGAGATGGCCCGGCGCGGGACCCCCTATCAGGGTGTCCTTTACGCCGGTCTGATGATCCAGGACGGCCGCGCGCGCCTGATCGAATACAACGCCCGCTTTGGCGATCCGGAATGTCAGGTCCTGATGATGCGGCTTGGCGCGCAGGTCCTCGACCTGCTGCTTGCCTCAGCCGAGGGGCGCCTTCCCGATGCCCGCGTCCACTGGGCCGATGACCATGCCCTGACCGTGGTGATGGCCGCCAATGGCTATCCCGGTCCCTACGCCAAGGGTACGCCGATCCGGGGCCTTGACGCCCTGCCCGAAAACAGCCGCAACATGGTCTTTCACGCAGGCACCGCCGAGGCAGACGGTCAGATCGTGGCAAAGGGCGGGCGCGTCCTGAACGTCACCGCCCGCACCGCGTCCCTGGTCGAGGCACAGCGCGCTGCCTATGCGATGGTCGATGCCATCGACTGGCCTGACGGATTTTGCCGCCGCGACATCGGCTGGCGGGCATTATGACCTCCCGCACCATCCTGATCACGGGCGCAAATCGTGGCATCGGCGCGGGGCTGTTGCACGCCTATCTCGCCAACGGCGACAGCGCCATCGGCACCACGCGCAGCGCTGATCAGACCGGTCCGCCCTGGTTACAGGCCGACATGACGGACGCGGATTCGATCGCGGGGCTAGCGACCCGGATCACCGGCCCGCTCGACGTGCTGATCTGCAATGCGGGCGTTTACCTCGACAACCGCCAAAGCCTTGCCACGGGTTATGCGCCTGACCTTTGGGCCGACAGCTTTGCTGTGAATGTCACGGGCGTCTTTCTGACCATCCAGGCCTTGTTGCCAAGGCTGCGGGCCGCAAAGGGCAAGATCGCCATCATCTCCTCGCAGATGGGGTCCGACACGCGCGCGTCGGGGGGCAGCTACATCTACCGCGCGTCCAAGGCGGCCGTGCTGAACCTTGGCCGCAACCTTGCCGTCGACCTGAAATCACAAGGCATCGCCGTCGGGATCTACCACCCCGGCTGGGTGCGCACTGATATGGGCGGATCGGGCGCCGAGCTTGATCTGGACGAGGCCGTCCAGGGCCTGACGGCACGATTTGAGGCGCTTTCCCTTGCGACAACCGGGGTCTTTGAATGCTGGGATGGCTCCACGCATCCCTTCTGACCTGTGCCCCGGCTCGCCACGCCGTCGTCAAACTGTCACATATCTGAAACATCCCTGAATCGGGAATCGCCGACACCCTTTTGCAAGGGGACCCGCGATTTTGCCCGATGCATCAGATCGCAGCGGTCCCTTGCACCACTCAGAACCCGACAGAAGGAGCAAGGCATGAAAGATTTCGAACAGGACTATCCCGACTTCCGCGCCGCCCCCCACCATGAACATGGCGACGAAGTGCCCTCCAACCGCTCTGCCAACCCGACCATGTATGACGTGATCGAGGCCCGCACCTCGCGTCGCGGGTTTCTCGTCGGTGGCCTGGCAGCCATCGCGACCGGCGTCTTTGGCAACGGCCTGACGGCACGTGCTGCACTGGCAAGCACGACGGGCCTGCTTGGTTTTGCACCCGTCCCTCTGTCCAAGGACGACACGGTCGTCGTGCCTGCAGGCTACAAGGTGCAGGTCCTGGTTCCCTGGGGCACACCCATAACCGGCGACATGCCCGCCTTTGTTCCCGGCGGCAATAACGGTGCCGAACAGGCCATGCAGGTTGGCATGCACCATGACGGGATGCACTTCTTTCCCATGGACGGGTCCTCGACCGATGGCCTGCTGGTCTTTAATCACGAATATATCGAACCCCGCATGCTGCATGCCGCGAAATGGGCAGGACAGGCGCTGGACGGCGAAACTGTGGTCTTTGGCGCCGACGGCAGCCGCGATGCCGACGAGGTTCTGAAAGAAATGAACGCCCACGGCGTGTCTGTGGTGCGCGTTCAGCGCGGTGCTGATGGCCAGTGGGGCGTGGTCGCAGACCCGATGAACCGCCGCGTAACCGCGTTGACCGAAATGGCGCTGTCCGGCCCCGCCGCCGGGTCCGCGCATCTGATCACCAAGTTCAGCCCTGATGGCCTGAGAACGCGGGGAACGCTGAACAATTGCGCCTACGGTCACACGCCGTGGAACACCTACATGACGGCCGAGGAAAACTGGGCCGGCTATTTCGTCAATGCCGATGCCGAAATGCCGCGCGACCAGAAACGCTACGGCATTTCCAACGAGGAATCCCGTTACGGCTGGGAAAAGACCGCCGGTGGTGCCGACGACGCCGTGCGCTTCAGCGCCGCCGCCACCGCTGCAACGGCGGCCGAGGATTACCGCAACGAGCCGAACACCTTTGGCTGGATGGTCGAATTTGACCCCTTTGATCCTGCCTCGGTTCCGGTCAAGCGCACCCATCTGGGCCGCTTTGCCCATGAAGGCGTGGTCTTCGCGCCCGCCGTCGCAGGCAAGCCCGTCGTCTGCTATTCCGGCGACGACAGCCGCTTTGAATACATTTACAAGTTTGTCTCTGCCGCGCCTTACGACCCGGCCACTGCCAACGGTGATTTGCTCGACAGTGGATCGCTTTACGTGGCGAAATTCAATGAGGATGGCAGCGGGGAATGGCTCGCCCTTGTCCCCGGCGAAAACGGCCTGACACCTGAAAACGGCTTTGCGGACCTTGCCGACATCCTCGTCAATACCCGCCTTGCCGCCGATCAGGCAGGGGCGACCAAGATGGACCGCCCGGAATGGGGCACCGTCGATGGCAAGACAGGCGAAGTCTACTTTACCCTCACCAACAACAACCGCCGCGACTTGTCGCAAGTGGATGCGGTCAATCCCCGCGCCGAAAACAACTTTGGCCAGATCGTGCGCTGGAACTATGACGGAGCCGACCATTCGCTGACGAACTTCAAGTGGGAGCTCTTCGTGATCGCCGGAACTCCGCGCAATTCGCTGACCTTCACCGACGAGATCCTCAGCGACGACAACACCTTTGCCTGCCCCGACGGCATCTGGTGCGACCAGAACTCCCGCCTCTGGATCCAGACCGACATGGGCGATATCGGACCCGACCAGCAAGGCCCGTTGGAGCCGTTCGGCATGAATCAGATGCTGGCGGCGGACCCTGCGACGGGCGAGATCCGCCGCTTTCTGACCGGACCATGGGGCCAGGAAATCACCGGCGTAATCTCCACCCCCGACGGCACCACGATGTTCGTCAACGTCCAGCATCCCGGCGCGCATGGCACGGCCGAGGATTATGCGGCGGGCAAGTTCGGCTCAGGGTTCCCGGACTACAACGGCAGCGTGCCGCGTTCAGCCACCTTGGTCATCACCCGCGACGATGGCGGCGTGATCGGGGCATAAGGCGCAAGGTACCCACAATCAGTCCCTGCCCGGTGCGACAGGTACCGGGCAGGCATCGTAGCAAGACCAAGGCTTTGCGCCCTTGCGCGCGCGTCAAGATTTGTTTTGCGTCCGGGTCTTGCTCTTGTACTGTGCCCGAAATCCAGTTGTGCGCGTCATGTTCATGTCCAGAATGCCCCGTTCGTTCCAGATCATCTCGGCGTCATTCGCGCTGTTCCTGCTGACCGCGCCGATTTCGGTGCGCGCGCAGGACCTTGTCATGGCCGACAACCCTGCCAAGATTGTCGAAATCGCGCGCGGCTTTGGCTCGGCCGAACTGGAAGAGGCCAGCGACGGCTCGCCGCGCATCCAGGCCCGCATCGACGGCATCAAGTATTCGGTTCTCTTTTACGGCTGCGATGACGACGGCAAGGACTGCACCACCATCCAGTTCTGGGCCTTTACCAGCGCGCCCCCGAATGCGCTGATGGCGGTCAACAACTGGAACCGTGACCGACGCTTTGGCAAGGCGTATATCGATTCAGATGGCGACGTCGTGATTGAGATGGACGTGAACCTTTTGGGGGGCGTCACGCCCAAGAACCTCGACGACACATTCGATTGGTGGCGCATCGTTCTGGGTCGTGCCGGCGAAGAGTTCCAGACCTTGCACGATGAGCCCGAAGCACCGCCTGTCGGGACGGTCGACAAAACGCTCTGACGTGACCTTTTCCCGCCCCCTTGCACCCACGCTTGGCCGCGCATAGAACCCGCGCGTCAAAGGCCGGTGGAGGGGGACCATGCCGCTTCTCGTGATGAAATTCGGCGGCACGTCCGTCGCAGACCTTGCGCGCATCAAGAATGCCGCCGTCAAGGTCAAGCGCGAGGTCGAGCGCGGCTATGACGTCATCGTCATCGTCTCTGCAATGTCCGGCAAGACCAACGAGCTTGTCGGTTGGGTCGAAAGCACCTCCCCCCTTTATGACGCCCGCGAATACGACGCCGTTGTCGCCTCGGGCGAGAATGTCACGGCTGGCCTGATGGCGCTGACCTTGCAGGAAATGGACGTGCCCGCGCGCAGCTGGCAGGGTTGGCAAGTGCCGATCCAGACCACCTCGGCGCATGCCTCTGCCCGCTTTGTCGATATCCCCCGCAGCAATATCGACGCGAAGTTCGCCGAAGGCTTCAAGGTCGCCGTGGTCGCGGGCTTTCAGGGCGTATCGCCCGAGGGGCGCATCACCACGCTTGGCCGTGGCGGATCCGATACCACCGCTGTCGCCTTTGCTGCCGCATTTGCGGCGGTCCGCTGCGACATCTACACCGATGTCGATGGCGTCTATACCACCGACCCGCGCATCAGCCCCAAGGCGCGAAAGCTTGACCGCATTGCGTTCGAGGAAATGCTGGAACTGGCCTCGCTTGGTGCCAAGGTCCTGCAAACCCGCTCGGTCGAGCTGGCAATGCGCTACAAGGTGCGGCTGCGGGTGCTGTCTTCGTTCGAAGACAGCGACGATAATTCTGGAACGCTGGTCTGCGATGAGGATGAAATCATGGAATCGAAAGTAGTCTCTGGCGTCGCTTATTCCCGCGACGAGGCGAAAATGACCCTCGTGCGCGTCGAGGACCGCCCCGGCATTGCCGCCGCGATCTTTGGCCCTCTGGCCGATGCGGGGGTGAATGTCGACATGATCGTGCAGAACATCTCCGAAACCGACGCGCCCGGCGACAAGCGTGCCTATACCGACATGACGTTTTCCTGCCCCACCAATCAGGTCGCCCGCGCCAAGAAAGCCATCGAGGATGCCCGCGACGAGGGCAAATTCGTCTACGCGGACCTTGTCACCGACAGCGACGTGGCCAAGCTTTCGGTCGTTGGCATCGGCATGCGCAGCCATGCCGGGGTGGCTGCCCGCATGTTCGCCGCACTGGCCGCCGAAAATGTGAACATCAAGGTGATCACGACGTCAGAGATCAAGATCTCGGTGCTGATTGATCGCAAATACATCGAACTGGCGGTGCAGGCTTTGCATGACACGTTCGAACTGGACCGCGGATAGCCGTCCGTCAGGACAAGCCGGGTCCGCCGCCTGACAGACGCGACGCCTGCTCGTGCGCCTGGCATTTCAGCAACCTTCCCAGCCGCGTGACGACATGATCGACCGACACCGGCTTGTCGAAGGTTGCCGCCGCGACCGACGTCAGCTTTCGCGTCGCGCGGTCGATTTCGCCAATCAGGATCAATGGCGTACGGCTTGGGTCCACCTCCGCCAGCAAGGCAACCTCCGCGTTCTTCAGCTCGTCCAGGTCGGCAACCACAGCGCGCACGTTTTGAAGTTTCGACAGGTCCCGTGTCGCCGTGAAACCTCCGGCGGACAGCGCCTGTTCAAGGTCAAGCGCAAGAATTGCGTTCCGTGTCAGAAACAGGACGTCTGCATGTGCCATATCAGCCCCCAAGTATTTATCATGTCACAAGACACTAAAAAAATTATATTTTTCATAGGCTTGGTTAGCCCATCTGACAAATAGCAAGGGGTACTCAAACATTGCTGGACGTATGGTGGTCAAGCAAATGGCTGCAAACGCGCCTATTGAGCGTGTGGTGAAGTTTATGTATTATGAGTAAGTTGCTAACCAGCTTGTGGAGCCATCCATGAATGATCAAATGAAAGTTGTGGAAGAAAATGACGGCGGCAAGCGTGTGGAACGCTTGCAGGTCATGATCAATGACGACGAACTGGCGGCACTGGACAACTGGCGTTTTGAGGCACATATGCCCAGCCGGTCCGCTGCCGTGCGCGAACTCATCCGCCGCGGTCTGGCGGCCGAGGGATACTTTATCAAGGCCGAAATCCGCCACCAATCGTCGACCTTCGGCATTCTCGACGAAAAGATCTGACGACCAACAAGGCCTTTTTTGCGGGCATACGCCGCGCCTTGCGTTGGCTTTTGCCTGTCAGGGCTCTGCTCCCACTTCCCGATCAGCGCCACCTGTGGTCTAACACTCTGGCCCCGAACCAGGAGCCGCGATGCCCGATCGCACAGAAAGCGACAGCCGAAAACTTTTGCGCCGCCTGCGCGACACGCTGGCCTTGCCCGGTCAGGGACAGGACCGGCTTGACCGCATCACCACGCTTATCGCCAACAGCATGGGCACCGAGGTCTGCTCGATCTACCTTTTTCGCGATGCCGAAACGCTGGAGCTGTGCGCGACCCAGGGCCTGAAAAAGGACGCGGTCCACCAGACCCGCATGAAACTGGGCGAGGGCCTTGTCGGCCGCGTCGCGAAATCCGGCCTGCCGGTCAATGCCGCCGACGCGCCTTCGGCCAAGGGTTTTCGCTACATGCCCGAAACCGGCGAGGAACTTTTCTCGTCCTTTCTGGGTCTGCCGATCCAGCGCGTCGGCGAAAAACTGGGCGTGCTGGTTGTCCAGTCGAAAACCGCGCGCCAGTTCTCTGAGGACGAAGTCGACGCGCTTGAAGTGGTCGCCATGGTGTTGGCCGAAATGACCGAACTTGGCGCCTTCAACGGCGACGCCGGCGGCATGAAGGCCTTGCACAAACAATCGGTGATGATGCGCGGCACATCGGGGCAAGAAGGGTCCGCCGAAGGTC
>JBKJVF010000171.1:0-6190 GCA_046589965.1 Paracoccaceae bacterium | reverse complement strand
ATGAGCGAGGTGTTGCGACCGCTGATCGGGATTGCGGCCACAAGGTCCCTGACCCGCGCCGAGGCCGAGGCCGCGTTTGGCGCGCTTTTTGATGGCGAGGGCACGCCTGCGCAGATGGGCGGGTTCCTGATGGCGCTGCGCACCCGGGGCGAGACGGTCGATGAATACGCCGCCGCCGCCACGGTCATGCGGGCCAAATGCAACGCGGTGCGCGCGCCTGCGGGCGCGATGGACATTGTTGGCACCGGCGGCGACGGCAAGGGCACGCTGAACATCTCCACCGCCACGGCGTTTGTGGTGGCAGGCACAGGTGTGCCGGTGGCCAAACACGGCAACCGCAATCTGTCGTCGAAATCGGGGGCGGCGGATGCGCTGACCGAAATGGGCCTGAACGTGATGATCGGCCCCGATATCGTCGAACGCTGCCTGACCGAGGCCGGGATCGGCTTCATGATGGCGCCGATGCACCACCCCGCGATCCGCCATGTGATGCCGGTGCGGGCCGAACTTGGGACGCGCACGATCTTCAACATCCTGGGGCCTTTGACCAATCCTGCGGGTGTGAAACGCCAGTTGACCGGCGCGTTTTCCCCGACCCTGATCCGCCCGATGGCCGAAACCCTGCTGGCCTTGGGGTCCGAAAAAGCCTGGCTTGTGCATGGCGGCGACGGCACGGACGAAATTTCCATCGCGGCCCCCACCAAGGTTGCCGCCGTCGAAAACGGTGCTGTGCGCGAATTTGATCTGCACCCCGAGGATGCCGGTCTGCCGGTCCATCCCTTCGCGGCGATCATGGGTGGCACGCCCAGTCAGAATGCAGCGGCGTTCCGGGCCCTGCTGGACGGCGCATCGGGCGCCTATCGTGATGCGGTCTTGTTGAACGCGGCCGCGGCACTGATGGTGGCCGACAAGGTCGCGACGCTGAAGGATGGCGTCGTCTTGGCCCGCCAAAGCATCGACAGCGGCGCCGCCAAGGCCAAACTTGCCGCCCTTGCGCGCATCACCCAAAGCGCCGCCTGACCCCCGCCACCGCTTTTCATTTCAGGCCAAGTTCAATAGTCAGGGCCCCATGAGCACCATTCTTGACCGCATCAAGGCCTACAAGTTGCAAGAGGTCGCCGCCCGCAAGCGCGACCGCGCGCTGATTTCCGTCGAAGAGGCGGCCGAGGCCGCACAGCCCCCACGTGGATTTGCCGCCGCGCTGTCGCAAGCTGCGGCAAGCGGCTACGGCCTGATCGCCGAAATCAAAAAGGCCAGCCCGTCCAAGGGCCTGATCCGCGCGGATTTCGATCCACCAACCCTGGCACAGGCCTATGCGGACGGGGGGGCCACCTGCCTGTCGGTTCTGACCGACGGGCCCTCGTTCATGGGGGCCGACAGCTATCTGATGGCCGCCAGCGCCGCGACCACCCTGCCCTGCCTGCGCAAGGATTTTCTTTATGATCCCTATCAAGTGGTCGAATCGCGCGCGCTGAATGCCGACTGCATTCTGATCATCATGGCCTCGGTGTCGGACGCCCAGGCGGCTGAACTGGAGGCGACGGCAATCGACTACGGCATGGATGTCCTGATCGAGGTTCATGACCGGGCCGAACTTGACCGCGCGACCTTGCTGAAATCGCCACTGATCGGCATCAACAATCGCAATCTTCATACCTTCGAAGTCACGCTCGCCACCACGCGCGATCTGGCGCGCTACGTTCCAGCAGACCGGATCATCGTGTCGGAAAGCGGTCTCTACCGGCCCGAGGATCTGGCTGATCTGGCGGGCTATGGCGCGCGGTGTTTCCTGATCGGCGAAAGCCTGATGCGTCAGGCGGATGTCGCGGCGGCGACCAAGGCGATCCTTGCGCGCCCCCTGACCTCGCAGGGGGGGACATGACCGGCCTCAGCCATTTCGACAACGAGGGCCGCGCGCACATGGTCGATGTGTCGGGCAAGGCGGACACCTTGCGCGTCGCGGTCGCCGAAGGCCAGGTGGTCATGCAGCCGGCCACGCTGGACCATGTCACGGCAGGAACGGCCAAAAAGGGCGACGTGCTGGCCGTGGCGCGGCTGGCCGGGATCATGGCGGCGAAACGGACGTCCGACCTGATCCCCCTTTGCCATCCCCTTGCGCTCAGCAAGGTCGCGCTCGATCTGGTCGCCGACCCCGCCTTGCCCGGTGTGCGCATCACGGCCACCGTCGCCACAACCGGCCCCACCGGGGTGGAGATGGAGGCGCTGACGGCCGTGTCGGTCGCGGCCCTGACAGTCTATGACATGCTGAAGGCGGTTGAGAAGGGCATGACCATCAGTGCCATCCGTCTGATCCGCAAGGAAGGCGGCAAATCAGGGACTTACGAGGCCGCCCCGTGATTTCGGTCGCCGACGCGCTGGACCGCGCACTGACGCTGGTGGCCCCGTTGCCGTTCGAGATCGTGGCGCTGCAGAACGCTTCGGGCCGGGTCCTGGCCCAACCGGTCTTTGCCAAACTGCGCCAGCCCCCCTTTGCGGCCTCCGCCATGGACGGCTATGCCGTTGCAGGTGATCCGGCTGCCGGTGCAACGCTGGCGGTGATCGGCGAGGCGGCGGCGGGCAAACGGTTTGATGGCAATGTCGGCCCCGGGCAGGCCGTGCGCATCTTTACCGGCGCACCGGTGCCGCCAGGCGCGACCCGCATTCTGCTGCAAGAGGATGTGACCGCCGCCAACGGCTCCATCGTCACGCAAAAGCCGGTCGGCCCTCCCGCCCATATCCGCGCGTCGGGACAGGATTTCGACATCGGCGCGGCCGTCAGCCCCCGCCTTTTGCGGCCCGCCGATCTGGCCTTGCTGGCCTCCATGAACCATGCGGTCGTGCCTGTTACCCGCAAGCCCGTGATCGCGATCATGGCGACCGGGGATGAGCTGGTGATGCCCGGCGGCGACCTGGGTCCCGATCAGATCGTGTCGTCAAACTCATTCGCGTTGAAAGCGATGGTCGAAGGGTGCGGGGCCGAGGCGCGCCTGTTGCCCATCGCCGCCGATACCGAAGAAAGCCTGCGCACGGTCTTTGCCCTGACCGCCGGGGCAGACCTGATCGTCACCATTGGCGGTGCTTCGGTCGGGGATCATGACCTTGTGGGACGAGTGGCAACCAGCCTTGGAATGGAACGCGCGTTCTGGAAAATCGCCATGCGTCCCGGAAAGCCCTTGATGGCTGGACGGCTGGGGTCCGGCACACCGCTTTTGGGCCTGCCGGGCAACCCGGTATCCGCCATCGTCTGCGCGCATCTGTTCCTGTTGCCGATGGTGCGGCGGATGCTGGGACTTGCCGACGTCATGCCCCCCCTGTCCCGCGCACGTCTGGCGGTAGATCTGGCCCCCGGTGGCCCGCGCGCGCATTACATGCGGGCACGCCTGACCCCCGCCCAGGATGGCATCCAGATGATCACCCCGATGCCAAACCAGGACAGCGCACTTTTGTCCGTCCTGACCACTGCCGATGCGCTGTTGATCCAACCCGTCGACGCGCCCGCCCAGCCTGTTGGGGCATGGGTGGATTATCTGCCCCTTTAGTTCGGCGACGGTTCTGCGCGCCCGATGACCGCACATCATCGCCCCTGATTCGCAAAGGGCTTGACACAAACCGGGAACGCAGGCAGAACATTAATCCAACAGAAAGCAGTCGGGGTGGACGATGCTGACGCGCAAACAGTTGGAACTTCTGGATTTCATTCGGACCCGGATGGATGTCGATGGTGTCCCTCCGTCTTTTGATGAAATGAAAGAGGCACTGGATCTGCGGTCCAAGTCCGGCATCCACCGTCTGATCACGGCGCTGGAGGAACGCGGCTTCATCCGCCGTCTGGCCCACCGCGCCCGCGCGCTGGAAATCATCAAACTGCCCGAGGCGATGGAACGTCCCGGTTTTTCCACCAAAGCCTCCAGCTTTACGCCGCAAGTCATCGAAGGCGACCGCGTCGCCCCGCCACGCGCGGCAATGGCGATCGAAACCCTGCACGCGATGGAACTACCCGTCATGGGTCGCATCGCGGCCGGTGTGCCGATCGAGGCAATCTCCGAAGTGTCGCACCATGTTTCGGTGCCGGGCTCCATGTTGTCAGGCCGTGGCCAGCACTACGCGCTGGAGGTCAAGGGCGACAGCATGATCGAGGCCGGGATCAACGATGGTGACGTGGTGGTGATCCGCGAACAGTCGACGGCGGAAAACGGCGACATCGTCGTCGCCATCGTCGAAGACAACGAAGCGACGCTGAAACGCTTTCGCCGCCGTGGCGGCATGATCGCGCTGGAGGCGGCAAACCCCGCTTACGAGACGCGCGTTTATCCCGATCACCTGATCAAGGTGCAGGGCCGCCTTGTCGGGCTGATCCGGAATTATTGAGGCGTCCGGGAAAAAGGGTTCCCGACCGGGCATGTTGTGCGCCATGTTAGCGCACCGGATGCTGGCTGTTAAACAAGCCTCTTGCTTGGCAACTGTTTTGATGACGAACACCAAGACAAACCCAGTCTCTCATCCATGATTTGATGCCGCTTCGAAAGTCTGGGCGCGCGGTGTGCCGCCTGTGGCATCATGGAACGGCCGAACCTTCTGCAATCACATCCACGTCAGCCGCACCTCCCGCCATCAGGGCATACGGCAAAAGGCCCGCCGACATTTGCGGTCCTGTCCAAAGCCGTCCCGCTTCTTTCGCGGCTATGACGCGCCACTGATCCCGATCGGGCCGGATCGCCACTGATCCCGTCTGCCGCAGCACGGCCAGGTCGAGCAACAGACACCTATCAGGCCGCGTCTCGGCGACCATGTTCAGAATGACAATATCTGCGCTGGCACAGGCCTGATCCAACTGCGCCAGACCTGCCTTGCCGCGCAGGGCCACCCCCCTGACGTCGCCCAGCGCAAACGTCCGCGCAGCGACCGGCCCGTCAAACCCCGGACGCGCAGCCGCGTCGATCTGTTCGGTCAGATCGCCGTCATCCTCAAGCCAGGTCCGCGCCATGAACCCGCCGCCCCGCGACACCGACAGCGCCCGCCCGCCCGGCCCGGCCAGCCCGACGATGGAGCCATCCGACGCGATCAACAGCGCCGGACGGTCCGCCACAACCCACAGACCCAAAGCCACCGCGATGGGCGCAAGTCCCGCGAGCCGCAAACGTCCCCGCCACAGGATCAGGACCAGCCCGCCCAGCGTGATCAGGGGCAGCGCCCAGGGCCCCGGTGCCGGGATGGCCGTCACCGACCCCTCCAACCCCGACACCCAATGCGCCACGAACAGGATCCAGCGTGAGCCCTGCTCCATGAACCAAAGCGGGACGCCCGCCAATCCGAACGGGGCCAGCAATCCCGCCACGACACCCGCAGGCATCACCACCGCACCCATCACCGGGACAGTAAGGATGTTGGCCAGCAACCCGTAATCGGAAAACCGGTTGAAATGCGCTGCCGCAAATGGCGCGGTCGCAAAGCCCCCGATCACCGAGGACAGCACCAGCGTAAAGACATGGATCGCCCAGCGCGGCATGCGCTGGCGCATGACCTCGCGGTCAAGGGCCGCGAACCCTGCGATCAGCGCCAATGTCGCGGCAAAGGACATCTGGAACCCCGCCTCGACCAGACTTTCCGGCTTGGTCAGCAGGATCAGGATCGCCGAGATTGCCGCCGTGCGCAGCGTGATGGCGCGCCGATCCAGCATGATCGCCACCAGCGCCACCGCGATCATGATGAAGGCGCGCTCTGTGGCGACATTGGCCCCCGACAGCATCAGGTAGAAATAGGCCAGACCCAGCGACAGCGCCGCCGCCAGCTTTTTCGCGGGGATCCGCAGCGCCAGTGGCGGCACAAGCGCAATCGCCCAGCGAAGCAGCATGAACACAAAGCCCACGATAAAGACCATGTTCATGCCCGAAATGGCCAACAGGTGCGCAAGGCTGGAATCGCGCAAGGCCCGCACCGCGTCCTGCGACAGGCCCGACTGATCCCCGGTCAGAACGCCCGACGAAAAGGCCCCGGCATCGCCCGGCACCGCCGTCATGATGCCTTGCGACAGTTGGGTGCGCAGCCGGTCGATCCATTGTGCGCCGCTTGCGGGCGGTGCCAACAACAGCACCGGATTACGCGTATACCCCACCCCCCCAACTGATCGAAATAGGCCATGCGGCGGAAATTAAACCCGCCAGGCTCCACCGCCCCTTCGGGCGCGGACAGA
>JBKJVF010000187.1:0-4731 GCA_046589965.1 Paracoccaceae bacterium | reverse complement strand
GATTCGGTTGGGCCAGCCCTGAAGGACGCACGCGCGGCCGGCATTCTGGTGATCGCCCTTGATACCCCGCTTGCAGACGTCGAAGCACAGGATATCACCTTTGCAACCGACAACTTCGAGGCCGGTCTGTTGATCGGCAAGTGGGCTGCAGCAACGCTGGGTGAGGGCGCAGCGACCGCCAAAATCGCGATGCTGGACATCAACAAAGACAACATCTCGGTCGACGTGCAGCGCGACACAGGCTTCCTTGTCGGCTTTGGCATCGAAGTGCCGGATCTGACCGTGATGGGTTCGGAATCCGATGCCCGCGTTATCGGCCATGAAACCTCGGACGCGAACCCAGAAGGCGGTTTGCGCGCCATGGAAACCCTGCTTGCCAAAGACCCAGATATCAACGTGGTCTACACAATCAACGAGCCTGCTGCAGAAGGTGCCTATCAGGCGCTGAAGGCTGCTGGCAAAGAAGGTCAGGCGATCATCGTTTCCGTGGATGGCGGCTGCCCTGGTGTGGCGAGCGTTAAGTCGGGTGTTATTGGTGCCACCTCACAGCAGTATCCGCTGAAGATGGCTGGCCTTGGCATCGACGCCATTGCCGCATTTGCTAAAGACGGCACCAAACCCGCCGTCACCGAAGGCCTGTCGTTCTTCAACACCGGCGTGAACCTGATCACCGACAAGCCCGCAGAAGGCGTGCCGTCGCTCGACACCACCAAAGGCACCGAGCTCTGCTGGGGCTAAGTCGACACATCATCTGACTTGATTAAAGGAAGGGCGGCTTTACAGTCGCCCTTCTTCATAGGGAACGGCACGGCACTTGTCGCCGTGACGGAAGGGGGGAAGCCAAGCAATGACCGCCGAAGACGCACCGACCAAGACGATATCAGACTACGAGGCGACGCTGGCCAAGGCCGACGCCGCCGTCGCCACCTTCGAGCGGGACGACAAAACCCTTACCCACATCGCGCGGGGATATCTGCGCAGCTATCCCACGATGATCCCGGCACTCGTGCTGTTCATCTCGGTGGTTGCGTTTTCGATCATCGCGCCGCGTTTCATGGGCATCGGGGCGCTGTCGACGGTGTTGAAGCAGGTGACGGTGACCGGTTTCGTGGCACTGGCGCAGACGCTGGTGATTCTGACCGCGGGCATCGATCTGTCGGTCGGCGCGATCCTTGTCGTGTCATCGCTGGTGATGGGCAATCTTGCGGTTCTGTCGGGCGTGCCAGTCGTCATTGCCATCTTCATCGGGATTGTCATCGGCGGCGTCATGGGGCTGGTCAACGGCCTGCTGGTCGCCCGCATGAAACTGCCGCCGTTCATCGTGACGCTGGGCACGCTGTCGATCTTCAACGCCCTCAAGCTGTGGTATTCGGGGTCTGAATCGATCCGCAACGTCGATATCGAGGCGCAGGCGCCTTTCCTTTTGTGGTTCGGCAAGGGCTTCAACTTTGGCGGTGCCAGCATCAGTTACGGTGGCATCACGCTGATCCTCTTGGCAGGGGTGCTCTGGTATGTGCTGAACCACACTGCCTGGGGGCGACATGTGCATGCCATCGGGGACGACCCCGAGGCTGCGATGCTGTCAGGCATCCGGGTGAACAACGTGCTGATCTCGGTCTATGCCGTTGCGGGGCTGATCTGCGGCTTTGCGGCCTGGATCGCCGTCGGGCGGGTCGGCTCGGTGTCGCCGATCGCGTTTGATACGGTCAACCTTGCCTCCATCACCGCCGTGGTGATTGGCGGCACCTCGTTGTTCGGCGGGCGCGGGTCGATCATCGGATCGGTTCTCGGGGCGTTTATCGTGGGCGTTTTCAACACTGGCCTGTCGTTGGCCGGGGTGGATGATTACTGGCAGATGTTTGCGGCGGGGTGCCTTGTCATCATCGCCGTGGCACTGGATCAATGGCTGCGGAGGGCCTCGCAATGAGCGACGTGACACCTATCATCGCCGCGCGTGGCCTGATGAAGCGCTATGGCACGGTTGTGGCCATGAATGGCGCCGATTTCGAACTGATGCCGGGCGAAATCATGGCCGTCATCGGCGACAATGGCGCGGGCAAGTCCACTCTGATCAAGGCGCTGTCGGGGGCGGTCACCCCTGATCACGGCATCATCGAGCTTGAAGGCCGCGAGATCCATTTTCGCGGACCGGAGGATGCGCGCAAGTCAGGGATCGAGACGGTCTATCAGAACCTTGCCATGTCGCCTGCCCTGTCCATTGCCGACAACATGTTTCTGGGGCGCGAATGGCGCAAGCCTGGTGTCATGGGCTCGGTCTTTCGCCAGATGGACCGCGCACGGATGGAGAAATTCGCCCGCGACAAGCTGAGCGAACTGGGCCTGATGACGATCCAGAACATCAATCAGACGGTGGAGACGCTGTCGGGCGGGCAACGTCAAGGCGTGGCCGTGGCCCGCGCTGCCGCTTTTGGGTCCAAGGTGGTGATCCTCGATGAACCGACAGCAGCGCTGGGCGTCAAGGAAAGCCGCCGGGTGCTGGAACTGATCCGCGACGTGCGCGCTCGCGGCATCCCGATCATCCTGATCAGCCACAACATGCCGCATGTGTTCGAGGTGGCCGACCGCATCCATATCCACAGGCTTGGTCGGCGTCTGTGCATGATCAAACCCGGTGATTATTCGATGTCGGATGCGGTGGCCTTCATGACCGGGGCAAAGCTGCCTGAAGGCGTGACCGAGGCGGCATGACACCGACCGAACTTGCCACCGAAATTCTGGCCCGGGCAAAAGATCGCCCGGGCCGTTTTCTTGTCGCCTTGGCGGGACCGCCCGGGGCCGGCAAGTCCACCGTGGCCGCCGATCTGGTGGCCCGGCTGGGTGCAGGGGCGCGTGTCGTGCCGATGGACGGGTTTCACTATGACGATGCCATCCTGATTGCGCGCGGACAGCGTGCCCGCAAGGGTGCCCCAGAAACGTTCGATGCGCTTGGCTTTGGTCATCTGGTGGCGCGCCTGCGGAGCGAACCCGAAGTCGCCATCCCGATCTTTGATCGCAGCATGGAATTGTCGCGCGGCTCGGCCGACATCGTTGGCCCCGATGACCGGATCCTGGTGATCGAGGGAAACTACCTTTTGCTTGACGCGGAACCCTGGCGGACGATTGCATCGCGCTTTGATCTCACCGTGATGCTGGACGTCACCGAGGGCGAACTGATCCGGCGGCTGACCGAACGCTGGCTGCATTATGGCAAGACGCCCGAGGCGGCTGCCGAATGGATCGCATCGAATGACCTGCCGAATATTCGCCGCGTCTTGCAAGGTTCGAGGGCTGCGGACATAAGAGTGCGAAACGAGTAGGTTCGACGTGCTTTCAGGGTTGAAATGCAGGGTTTCGTGCCCAAATTCCAATCAACCCGCCGAGACGTCAACCGACGCATCAGAACGCCACCGCCCCGACGAGGACAATAGCCCCGCATGTCGCTAGCCCTGATCGCAGCGCTGCCGTTTCTGGGGGCGATCCTTTGCAGTCTTGCCATCCGCTTTGGGCGCGGCGCTTGCGCGCTGGTGGCGGGTCTGGTCGCGCTGACGGCGCTGTTGGGCATCCTTGGGCATGCCTCTGCGGTGATCGAGGGGGACGTGATCCGGACCCAGATCGGCTGGATGCCGTCGCTGGGCCTGAACGCCAATTTCATGCTGGACGGGCTTGGGCTTTTGTTCGCGATCCTGATCCTTGGGATCGGGGTGCTAATCATCTTCTACGCCCGATTCTATCTGGCCGCCGAAGACCCCGCCGGGCAGTTCTTTACCTATCTGATGTTGTTTCAGGGCGCGATGCTGGGGATCGTTCTGTCCGACAACATCCTGTTGTTGCTGATTTTCTGGGAACTGACCTCGCTGTCGTCGTTTCTGTTGATCGGCTATTGGAAGCACCTTCCCGAGGGGCGCCAAGGCGCGCGGATGGCGCTGGCGGTCACGGGCGGCGGTGGCCTCGCGATGATCGCGGGCATGCTGATCCTGGGGCAGATCGCGGGCAGCTATGATCTGGGCGTGATCCTGACGCAAAAGGATGCCATTCAGGCGTCAGACTGGTACCTGCCCGCGCTGATCCTGATCCTTTTGGGGGCGTTCACCAAATCCGCGCAGTTCCCGTTCCATTTCTGGTTGCCGCACGCGATGGCAGCACCCACGCCGGTATCGGCCTATCTGCATTCCGCCACGATGGTGAAGGCGGGCCTTTTTCTGATGGCGCGGATGTGGCCCGTGCTGGCGGGGACGCCGGAATGGTTCTGGATCGTCGCCACAACCGGCCTTGTCACCATGGTCATGGCCGCCAAGATCGCGCTCTTCAAGGATGACCTGAAGGCCGTGCTGGCCTTTTCCACGGTCAGCCATCTGGGCCTGATCACCATGCTTTTGGGGTTCGGGACCAAGGCGGCGGCAACCGTGGCGGTGTTTCACATCATCAACCATGCGACCTTCAAGGCAGCACTTTTCATGCTGTCCGGGATCGTCGACCACAGCGCGCATACCCGCAATCTGCGCCGGCTTGGGGGACTTCGCACCCTGATGCCCGTCACTTTCGCGCTGACCGCGCTCGCCAGCCTGTCGATGGCGGGCATCCCGCCACTGAACGGGTTTCTGAGCAAGGAGATGATGCTGGAAGAGGCCGCGGCGACGGTCTGGCTGACGCCTTGGGCGATGGGGTTGCTGGCGACGGCAGGGGCGCTTTTGTCGGTTGCCTACAGTTTCCGGCTGCTGGCGCATGGCTTCC
>JBKJVF010000001.1:0-6241 GCA_046589965.1 Paracoccaceae bacterium | reverse complement strand
AATGACGGTTACCACCGGGATCATCGAATTGCGCATCACGTGTTTTAACACAACCGTCCGCTCGCTCATGCCCTTGGCGCGGGCGGTGCGGACGTAGTCCTGCGCCATGTTGTCCAGCATGGAGGACCGCATGAAGCGGCTGATCGCGGCGGCATTTGCCAGACCCAGCGTCATCACGGGCAGCGCCATCTGCTGCATCTGCTTGACGAAGGATGCCCAGTCAGTGACGGACAGATTGGTGTCGTACTTGGTCGGGAACCAGCCCAGCCAGACCGCAAAGATGATGATGAAAAGGGTGCCCGAAAAGAAGGTCGGCACCGAAAAGCCGATCATCGCGAACAGGGTGCCAGCCTGGTCGAACCACGAATACTGCCGATAGGCGGAATAGATCCCGATGGGCAAGGCAATCAGGATGCCCACAAGGTAAGCCGTGCCGATGACGGTCAGGGTCTGGGGCAGGCGCTGGCCGATGATGGTGAAGACGGGGCTGCGCGATTGCCACGACAGGATACGCTGTTCGTCGCCTGCAAGACTGGTTCCGAACCAGCCGTCAATCATATAGGCGGGCTCCACCCAGAAAAACTGACGTAGCCACAGAAAATAGCGGAAAAAGACCGGCTGGTCGGCCCCCAGTGCCTCGATCATGCGCTGTCGCACGTCGGGCGGGACGGTGAGGGGAATTTCAGACATGGGCGAGCCGGGGGCAAGGTCGACAAGCAAAAAGATGACCAGGCTGATCACCAGCAGGGTCGGAATGGCAAGCAAAAGCCTCCGGAGCGTGAACGTGAGCATGCGCGGCAACGCCTTCGGTCAAAATCGGACGGGTCTGGAAAAAGTGGCGGGGCCGCAATGGGCCCCGCCGGTCTTAGATCACTTGACGCGGAACCAGTCCGCGACGTTCCAGGTTTCCATGTCCCAAGCGTTGATCTGCACCCCACCGAGCATGTTGGAATGCGCCGACAGCGTCCCGCGGTGAACCAGAGGGATCACGGTCATGCTGTCCTTGGTCACCATGTCGTTCAGCTGCTTGGCAATCTCCTGACGTTCGGCAAGGTCCGTCGTCTGGGTCAGCTTGGCATGCAGTTCGTCATAGGCCGGATCGCAGAAGCGGTTGATGTTTTCGCCCTGCCACTGAGTCTCGGG
Organism: Paracoccaceae bacterium; assembly: GCA_046589965.1. Classification (GTDB taxonomy): domain Bacteria; phylum Pseudomonadota; class Alphaproteobacteria; order Rhodobacterales; family Rhodobacteraceae; genus JAJNPS01. The sequence continues at coordinate 5,098 of JBKJVF010000001.1, read as the reverse complement.
TGAGGGCGCGTTCTTGCACTGGTACTGGCCCAGATAGGTTTCCGGATCAGGGTTGTCAGAGTTGTTGGCGTACATCTCGACGTCGGCGTAGAACTTCTGGAAGGTGTCGGGCGAGCCCGCATCACCGCCGAAGAACACGCCCGGATCGATGGCCTTGAGTTCGACCTCGACGCCAAGCTCGGTCCACCAATCCTTGACCAGTGCCTGGAAGTCCTGGCGGATCGGGTTGACAGTTGTCTGATAGAGGATCGACAGTTTCTTGCCGTCCTTGTCACGGATGCCATCACCGTCGGTGTCGGTCCAGCCTGCTTCGTCCAACAGCGCCATGGCGCCCGGCATGTCTTGCGTCAGGCAGCCGGTGTTGTCCGAGGCCCAGGCTTCGGGGCCAGGTATGATGTTGCAGGTGGGCTTGCCGCCCGCACCATAGCCCACTTCGACCAGGATCGAGCGGTCGATGGCTTTGGACAGCGCGGTCCGGACCTTGAGGTCCGACAGGATCGGGTGGGGGTGCTTGGCGGTTGCACGCTCGCCTTCCGGCAGGTCAGCCGAAGGGTCAGTGGTGTTCATCTCGATGCGTTCGACCAGCGTGCCGAAGGCGACAACGAACGTGCCCTTTCCGGCAGCGGCCATCGCGGCCTGGCTGTCGGGTGGGATCTGCGTGTTCCAGGCATAGTCAAACTCGCCCGTCTCCATCACCGCGCGCGCCGAACCTTCGGCATCGCCGCCGCCCTTGATCATCGCTGTTGCGAAGGCGGGCTTGGTCGCATCCCGGAAGTTCGGGTTGGCGGCCATGCTGACCGTGTCATTGACGGTAAAGCCTGTGACCATGAACGGGCCGGTGCCGATCGGCATGTTGTTGGCATCGGTACAGGTGGGTGCAGCGGCGCCAAGGCAGGCTTGGAACTGCGCCTTTTGCAAGATCGGCGACAGGCCGCTGACAAAGGCGGTGTAGGGGTTGGGCTTGGGTGCCGCGAACGTCACCTTGATCGTCGAGGGGTCAACCGCCTTGACCGAGGCCACGCCTTCATACTTGGTCGCCTGGCTGCAACCGCCTGCGGGGTCGGTGCAGTACTGCCAGGTGAATACGGCGTCATCGGCGGTCATTGGCGTGCCGTCCGACCACAGAAGGCCGGGCTGAAGCTTCCAGGTGATCGTTGTCATGTCGGCCGAAACGCCGCCATTTTCCATCGTCGGGATTTCCACGGCCAGGCGTGGGACCAGAACACCGTCCGGGTCGACGACGGCCAGAGGCTCGACCACCATCGCGGCGGCCAGGATGTCCTTGGTGCCGCCCGACAGGTAGGGGTTCATGATCGACACGGCCTGTGGGAAGGTCAGCTTGACCTCGCCATCCGTGCCACGTTCTGCAAAGGCAGCAGGCGCCATAGTCATGGCACAGGCTGCCCCCAGAAGGGCTGTTCTCAGTTTCATTGGTGTACTCCTTGTTGGTTACGCTCGTTTGCCTCGGACGCGCCGGTTGATACGGCGGCGTTGTTATTATTGGAAAAAAGGTGACAGGCGACGTGGCGGTCCGGCTCCACCTCGACCAGCGCCGGGGTCTCCACACGGCAGCGGTCAAACACCTTGGGACAGCGGGTGGAAAAGCTGCAGCCTTTGGGCGGATTGGCGGGCGAGGGCACGTCGCCCTTCAGGATGATGCGCTGGCGTTTGGCGGCGCGCACCGGATCAGGTTCGTTCACCGCCGACAACAGCGCCTCGGCATAGGGATGCAGAGGGCGGGCATAAAGCGCTTCGCGGGGTGAAAGTTCGGCAATCTTGCCCAGATACATCACCGCCACCCGGTCGGCGAGGTGACGCACCATGGACAGATCGTGGCTGATGAAAAGGTAGGTCAGACCGAACTTTTCCTGAAGATCCTCCAGCAAATTCACCACTTGTGCCTGGATGGAGACGTCGAGTGCCGCGATGGGCTCGTCGCAGACGATGAATTTCGGGTTCAGGGCCAAAGCCCGCGCGATGCCGATGCGCTGTCGCTGGCCGCCTGAAAATTCATGAGGAAACCGGTTGGCAAAGCGGCGGTTGAGGCCGACTGCGTCCATCAGTTCATAGACGCGCTCTATTTTCCGGTCAGCGCCCCATTTGGTATGTTCGTCCAGCGGCTCCGAGATGATCTGTGCCAGCGTCATGCGGGGGTTCAGGCTGGCTTGCGGGTCTTGAAAGACCATCTGCATGGTCGGGCGCTTTCGGCGCAGCATTTCGGGCGTCAGGGTGGCGATATCCTCGCCATCGATCACGACAGAGCCGGCCGTCGGGTCATAGAGGCGGATCAGCGCCCGCCCCACCGTGGATTTGCCGCAACCGCTTTCGCCCACCAGCCCCAGCGTCTCGCCTTCGCGGATGTCAAAGCTTACGCCGTCCACCGCCTTGATCGCCCCGGTCTGCCGCCGCAAAATCCCGGTATAGATGGGAAAATGCATCTTGAGGTCGCGCACTTCGACCAGATTTCGGGCAGGGGGGCCATCAAGCATGGGCTGCCTCCACGGCTGGGGCGGTCCAGTGGCAGGCAACATCACGGCCATGGCCGATCGGCAGGCCGTCGATGGCGCGCCGTGGCGGGTTCGTTCGGTCGCAGGCGTCGAAACGGTGGCTGCAGCGGTCGCGGAAGGGGCAGGCTTCGGGGGCGGCGGTCAGGATCGGGGGCTGGCCCTCGATCACGCGCAGGCGTGCCTCGCGCGGGCCCGACATGGCGGGAATGGTTTTCAGCAAGGCGCGGGTATAGGGGTGCTGGGGGTTGGCAAAAAGATCGCGCACCGGGGCATGTTCAACGACCTGACCCGCATACATCACCATCACGCGGTCGGCGATCCCTGCGATCACGCCCAGATCATGGGTGATCCAGATGATTGCCATGCCCAGTTTCTGGCGCAGGTCTTTCACCAGTTCCAGAATTTGCGCCTGGATGGTCACGTCCAGCGCAGTGGTTGGCTCATCCGCGATCAGCACATCGGGATCGCAAGCCAGCGCGATGGCGATCATCACGCGCTGTCGCATGCCGCCTGAAAACTGGTGCGGATAGGCGTCCAGCCGACTACGCGCATCGGGGATGCCGACCAGGTCCAGCAGTTCTGCCGCGCGGGTGCGGGCCTGGTCCTTGGTCATTCCCATATGTTCTATCAGGGGCTCGCAGATCTGGAATCCGACGGTAAAGACCGGGTTCAAAGACGTCATCGGGTCCTGAAAGACAAAGCCGACCTTGGCGCCACGCACACCGCGCAGGTCATCGGCACCAAGCTGCAGAACATCACGGCCCGACAACAAGACCTGACCATGGCGGATATCGGCGGGCGGGGACGGCAAAAGCCGGATCAGCGACATCATCGTCACCGACTTGCCCGACCCGCTTTCGCCGACAACGCCCAGAAGTTCGCCACGATTGAGGTGGAAGCTGACCGAGTTGACCGCATGAATCTCGCCCCCGCGCGTGCGAAAGACGGTCTTGAGCCCCTTGACGTCAAGAACGGTGTCGCCCCCATCGGGCATGCAGGTCTCCCCGAAGCATTGTTTTTCTTGGGTCTTCCGATGCGGTGTGGCGTGCATGGAAAGCTGATGAAGTCTCAGATATTTTCCATCATCCCGCAAGGCGCTTTCTAGCTGTGACGATGCGTCATGTCCTGATCGCAAGGCGTTGTCGGCTGCCGGCGCGGGGGCGTATCGGGAACGTCCGATCCAGCCCTGTGCTTGAACTTGACGGCGCGCCACGGCAGGGTGGCGCGGCGGGCCTCTTCCAGGGTCTTGCAGGCGCGATCAGCCCAAGGAGCAAGCGGTGAAGAAACTCCAGTCGCAAGGCGTTCATCACATCACGCTGGTAGGGGCGGACCGGCAGAGCAGCATCGATTTCTGGGAAGGCGTGCTTGGCATGCCCTTCATCTTTGATCAGCCCAATCTGGATCGTCCCGAAGAGGGGCATCTTTATTTCGATCCGGGCGACGGACGCCTGATCACCATTTTCACCAATGAGTCCCGCAAGCCGACCGGGCAGCGCAGCCCGACCGTGCCCGGGGCGGTGCACCACGTGGCGTTTGCGGTATCGCTTGCGACCTTCCGGCAGGCGGCAGCGCGATTGACGGCGCGCGGGATCGTGGTGGATGGCCCGAAGGATCGCGGGTTCATGGATTCCATCTATTTTCAGGACCCGCTTGGCCTTTTGATCGAACTGGCCTGCTACAAGTTCGATCCGCCCTTTGGCTGCAGCCATGCCGATGTGATGATTGCGGCCCACCGGTTGCGCGTGGCGCGTGGTGATCACCATATCGGCGAAGAGCATCTGGCGGACGCCATCGAAGGTCTGGTGCAGGACCGGCAGCAATCGTTGTCAACTGACCGCGCGGCCAAGAACCCCTATCCGCGCCAGAGCGAGGATTGACGCGTGTTGACGCATCTGACGCCACGCCAGATCTTGGCGCATCTGGTCGGCTTTCCGACCGTGAGCCAGGGATCGAACCTGGATCTGGTGGATTGGCTGGAGACATATCTGACCGGCCACGGCATCGTCACGCACCGGCACTGGAACGAAGACCGTACCAAGGCCGCGATCTTGGCACATGCCGGGCCAATGGTGCCGGGGGCGGTGGTGCTGTCGGGGCATTCCGACGTTGTCCCGGTAGAAGGGCAGGTCTGGACGTCGGACCCCTGGACGCTGACCGAACGGGACGGACGGCTTTACGGGCGCGGCACCTGCGACATGAAAGGATATGTGGCGCTGGCCGTCTGGGCGCTGGTGGAGGCGCATGGCAGGGGGATGCGGCGGCCCGTGCAACTGGCACTGAGCTATGACGAGGAACTGGGATGCACCGGCGCGCCGCCAATGATCGAGACATTGAAGCAGGTTTTCCCCGTGGGCAAGGTCGCGCTGATCGGCGAGCCGTCAGACATGAAGGTGATCACCGGACACAAGGGCGGCACCGGGTTTCATGTGCATGTGAAGGGGTTCGAGGTGCATTCGAGCCTGTTGCCCTACGGGGTCAGCGCCATCATGGAAGGCGCGCGGCTGATCTCGTGGGTAAACGACCAGAATGCAGCGATCCAGGAGGTGCCCCCGGGCCCGGTCGCCGCCATGTTCGACCCGCCTTTCACCACG
>JBKJVF010000170.1:0-28969 GCA_046589965.1 Paracoccaceae bacterium | reverse complement strand
TAACCTCGGGGGCATGTTTGCTCAAGACGTCAATGATCTGCTCACGCGACCAAAGACCCAATGACCGCCGCTCGTCTTCGCCTTCGCCGTCCGGCGTTTCGTCGACAAGTTCAAGCGGGGCAGGGAAATTGAAAGGAGCAATAAGCGGGTTGAACCGCCGGAAACCGCCACTGACAAGCAGTTCTCGATTTTTGTGAACGTGATGAACGGTTTGCAGAAGAAATTTGCTGCCTGACGCCGCAAAGTTCTGAAAGAATGTCCAGCGCAACCACAGTTCGAGATGAAACAGACAGTCACGGCACAGAACGAGATCAGCCTGTGGCAGTGGGTCTGACGTGATGTCCAGATGCATAAATCGCACATTGTCCCGGGTGAAGCTTGCTTGATTGGCAGCGATCAATTCACCCGAGATGTCGGCCCCAATATAATCAATGCCACCTAGGTCAACCGTCTGCATCCAGATCCAATCACCGCAAGGTGCATCAAAAAAGGTCCGCACGGCGTAGCGCTCGAAGATGCCTGGAAGCGCCGCGCGCAGCTTCGCGGTGAACTCCAGACTGGAGCCCGGACCCGACCGCGGATGGCGTCCGCGACGTCCGGTCCATGACTTTGTCTCAAAGGCAAGCCTTAGATCATTTCGCAAGGTGAGGGCTCCAGCTTTTCGAGGATCATGCTCTCACCGCCTTCACAATCTTTTCCGCGCCGTCCTTCAGATCATCCGCCGCAATGACGTTCAGCCCCGACTTGCGGATGATGTCCTTGCCAAGCTCCACATTTGTACCCTCAAGCCGGACGACCAGTGGGACTTTCAGGCCCACTTCCTTGACCGCCGCGATCACGCCTTCGGCGATGATGTCGCAGCGCATGATGCCGCCAAAGATGTTCACAAGGATGCCCTTCACCTGCGGGTCCGATGTGATGATCTTGAACGCCTCGGTGACCTTTTCCTTGGTCGCCCCACCGCCGACGTCGAGGAAGTTTGCAGGTTCCGCACCGTAAAGCTTGATGATGTCCATCGTGGCCATCGCAAGGCCTGCGCCGTTGACCATGCAGCCAATCTCGCCATCCAAGGCGATGTAGTTCAGATCGAATTTCGACGCCGCCAGTTCCTTGGGGTCTTCCTCTGTTTCATCGCGCAGGGCGGCGATGTCGGCGTGGCGGTACATCGCGTTGCCGTCAAACGCCATCTTGGCGTCGAGGAGTTTCAGCGACCCGTCTTTCAGCACGCAGAACGGGTTGATTTCCAGCATGTCCATGTCTTTCTCGATGAACATCCGATAGAGGTTCTTCACGATGCCGACGCATTGCTTGACCTGATTGCCGGTCAGCCCCAGCGCAAAGGCGACGCGGCGACCGTGGAAGTCCTGCAATCCGGTGGCGGGGTCGATGGTGAAGGTGTGGATGCGTTCGGGCGTGTCATGGGCCACGTCCTCGATGTTCATCCCGCCTTCGGTGGAGGCCACGATGGAGATGCGGCTGGTTTTGCGGTCGATCAGGATGGCGAGGTAAAACTCGCGGTCGATCTCGCTGCCGTCCTCGATATAAATGCGATTGACCTGCTTGCCTGCCTCGCCAGTCTGGATGGTCACGAGGGTGCGCCCCAGCATCTGGCGCGCAAACTCTGCCGCCTCACCCACCGAACGGGCCAGACGCACGCCGCCTTTTTCCCCGGCCTCCGCCTCTTTGAAATGGCCCTTGCCGCGCCCGCCTGCATGGATCTGCGCCTTGACCACCCAAAGCGGCCCGTCAAGTTCGCCGGCCGCAGTCTTGGCCTCTTCGGCGCGCATGACAACGCGACCGTCGCTGACCGGGATGCCGTAGCTGCGCAACAGCGCCTTGGCCTGGTATTCGTGGATGTTCATGGGGCGCGGTTCCGGACCTGTGGATCAATAGGCAATGCCATGGCACGAAACTGGGCGCGTGCCGACCGGGATTCCAGAGCAATTCGACGTAAACACAGGAAAAATGACAAGTGTGATCACAGGACTTGCGACTGTGATCACAAGGCGAAATCTCGTGATCACATATTTAGAAGACTGTGATCTAAGTGACCCTTGCGGCTGATTCGCCTGTCAATTCAAGAACACTGCAAACAGCAGTTCATCGCCCTGTACCACCGAGGTGAACTCGTTCCAGGCAAAAGGGCTGGCGCGCGGGCCCTTTTCGGCAAAGGGCAAAAGGCCCTCGCCTTGTATCCATGTGATCAGATCCACCGGCACCGGGGCCTCGAACATCTTTTTCAGGTTGATCCCGGCCTCGGCCCCATACCGCCAATGCGGGATCAGCAACTCGCCGTTCAGCAACTTTTCGGCGTCGGCCAGCACCCCTTGCCAGCGCGCGCCGGTCCCGGGGGGCATGGTCAGGCCAAGGCCCGAGACCTGCCGGTCGTTCGGGACCCATTCGCTATCATTGTCGGACTCCGCCTCGACCAGCGCCCAGAACCGCCGGTTCTCGGTGATCATGGACAGCAGATGCGCATGGGCCGAACGGGTCAGCGCCGGATCGGGGGTCTGGCTGAGGGCGGTCAACACCATGGCCGCCCGGTCCACCTGACGACCGAACATCATGTCAAAGGCGTTGGTCGGCGGTGTGGTGCCCCACATCGCCTCCATCCGGGCGGTGGAGGCGATGATGCGGTCGATGGCGGGGGCCGGGTCATAGGCCTGGGTCAGACTGACAAAGGCTGACAGAAAATGCGTATAGGCCGAAAGCCAGGCGGCATCGGCGATGTCAAAGCGGATGACCGGGTCGTTGACGGCCTGCATGCCCATGCGGCCCGCCCCGCCAAGGGTCAGCCCAGCCACGTCACTGACGCCCTCGCCTTCGTCGCGGGTCTGGTTGGCGTTGATGTCGAACCAGAGGTCGCCAAGTGCTATCTCCAGCGCAAATTCCTGTGGGCCAAGCTGGTCGAGTGCCGCGCGCGCAGAGTCCATCCGGGACCCGAGGTCCGCCACAAGTTGGGTGAAATCGGACGCCGCAAAGGCGCGGGCGCCGGGGTTTTCCGGGATCGGCAAGCGCAGGATCGGCAACTCGGACCAATCGGCGTCCACGCCGGTCTGCCAGCGAATTTGCAGCCCATCCTCCACCCCGCCCAGGAACCGCAATCCGGCAAGAGCGAAAAGCTCGTCCGGTTTGGGCGTGGGCAGGGCGGCAAGGCGCGCCTCGGTTGCAGCGATGCCATTGGTGGCAATCTCGGCAGACAGGGCCGAGCGTTCGGCAAGGGCGGGGGTGGCGACAGAAAGGGCAATTGCAATAACAAGCGCGCGCATGGCGGGATCCTTTGGGGTCAAATTGCATGATCAGGATGCGCCGGCTCAGTCCACGGATCAATGGGTGCCCGGGTCTGGAATTCCGGAATGGTCGCAGCGTCAATCGGGTTGGGCCACCCAAAGCCGCTGGCCACGCGGCAGGCGATCATTGCGCAGCGTCGCGCAAAAGCCTGCGCCGGCCGTTTGTCGATGCACATCGGCCTCCCGCGCATGATAGGGCGGCCGGTCAGGATGAGTGACGACGCCATCGGGTTGGGCAACCGATACATGGGCCTGGCCCTCGGTCGCAAGGAACACGGTGAAAAGGAACTTCTGCAGGCGCGGAAAGCGAAGTCGCAGGGTGGTCAAGGCGCGGTCAAGGTTGCTGCCGGGCAGATGGGTGAAGACGCCCCAGGCGATGGCAAAATCGATGCTGTCGGGAATGCCCGGAAAAGCAAACTCGGCATCCTCGACCAGGTGGGACAGGGGCAGGCGAGTTGGATCGGCCAGTTCGGTGGCTTGCCCGCGCTGCATCAGCGCGAGCGAAGCGTCGGTGGCCCAGTAATGGCCCGGATCGAGATATGGCACCACCTTGCAGCCCAGCCGCAGCGACCCCGCGCCGATATCCAGAAGGCGGTGGCCGGGCAACAGACCTGCGTCCTTCAGGATAGCCAGTTGCAGGCGGCCCGTTTCCTCCCACCGACCCCCGACAATGTCGCGGTGGCGGCCCTTGGCCAGCGCCGTGTCGTAAAACCCGGGCGCGAGATACGGGGACGCCGGTCGGGTCACGTGGTTGCGGCACGCTCGGCAACGGCAAGGCACAGCCTGGTGGCAACCGCCATGTCCTGCACCGATATCCATTCCAGCGGCCCATGAATTTCGGCCATGCCGGTGAACAGGTTCGGACAGGGCACACCCATTTCGGTCAGTCGCGACCCATCGGTGCCGCCCCGGATTGGCACCGAAACCGGGTCAAGACCCAGCGACCGGGCGGCATCCAGCGCCAGGTTGACCGGTGTCATATCCTTTTCCAGCCAATAGCGCATGTTGCGGTATTGTGGCGTGATCTCGCAGGTGATGGTGGCGCGGGGCTCGGACGCCTGCACGGCGGCACAGACGGCGCGCAAGATCTCGCCCTTTTGGGCCAACCCGTCGCGTTCGAAATCGCGCAGGATCAATTTCAAGGTCATCTCTGACGATCCGCCAGTCATGTCGGTCGCATGGATGAACCCGTCACGCCCGTCGGTCAGTTCGGGCAGCATGGTCTGCTGGGGCAGCGCGGCGATGATCTTTGCGGCCAGGTGGATGGCGTTGACCATCTTGCCCTTGGCAAGGCCGGGATGGATCGAGACGCCGGTGATGGTGACGCGGGCGCCGTCGGCGGAAAAGCTTTCGTATTCGATCTCGCCCACCGCGCCGCCATCGAAGGTGTAGGCAAACGCGGACCCAAGGTCGGCAGGCAGGCGCGCATCGACGCCCCGCCCGATTTCCTCATCCGGGGTAAATGCAAGGCGCAAGGGCGGATGGGGGATCTGTGGGTTGGCCAGCAGGTGCCGGGCGGCGGTCATCAGAACGGCAACCCCCGCCTTGTCATCGGCCCCTAGCAGCGTCAGCCCCGAGGCGGTGATGATGTCATGGCCCTGTTTGGTCCCCAACCCGGGCGAAATTTCGGGCGACAGGACCAGATCTGCATTGTCAGGATACGTGATTGCGCCGCCATTATAGCCCCGGATCACGCGGGGTTTCACGCCCGTCGCGTTGAACTGGGGCGCGGTGTCGACATGGGCAAGAAAGCCTACTGTCGGACCGGGCGCCGTGCCGGGGATGGTGGCAAGGACGGTGCCATAATCGGTAAGCGTCACATCCGATGCACCGATCTCGGTCAGTTCAGCCACCAGCAGACGCGCCATGTCCATCTGGATCGCGGTTGAAGGTTTGCTGGGGCTGTTGGCATCGGACTGACTGTCGATGGCGGTGTAGCGCAGCAGACGGGATTCCAGTTCAGCGTCGAATTGGTTCATGGGGTGCTCCGGGGGGGTTGAGGCGGAGTTGGGGCCAGGCAAGGCTGGGTGTCAAGGTCGCCCGTTCATTGAAAACGCGCGCCAGAAGGCGCGCGCTTTATCGGATCATGCGGAAAAGCAAACCCATGGGGTCAAGGCAGCGAGGCGTCGATTTCCTTGCACGCCGCGATCAACCCTTTGACCGCCTCGACCGACTTGTCGAACATCGCCTGTTCGGCCTTGTTCAGTTTGATCTCGATCACCTTTTCGATGCCGTTCGCGCCGATCACCGTCGGCACACCGACATACATGCCTTTCAGGCCATAGGCGCCTTTGACATAAGCCGCACAGGGCAGCACGCGTTTCTGGTCCTTGAGATAAGCCTCGGCCATTTCGACGGCAGAGGTTGCCGGGGCGTAAAAGGCGGATCCGGTTTTCAGCAGCCCCACGATTTCGGCGCCGCCGTCGCGGGTGCGTTGGACGATGGCGTCCAGCTTGTCCTGGGTGGTCCAGCCCATTTCCACCAGGTCGGGCAGAGGAATGCCACCGACAGTGGAATAGCGCACCAATGGCACCATCGTGTCGCCATGGCCGCCAAGGACAAAGGCCGACACGTCGCGCTGCGAGACACCGAATTCAAGGCTCAGGAAATGGCGGAAACGGGATGAATCCAGCACACCCGCCATGCCGACGACGCGGTTATGCGGCAGACCGGAAAATTCGCGCAAGGCCCAGACCATCACATCCAACGGGTTGGTGATGCAGATCACAAATGCCTGCGGACAATGTTTCTTGATGCCTTCGCCGACCGATTTCATCACCTTGAGGTTGACCGACAAAAGGTCATCGCGGCTCATGCCCGGGCGTCGTGGCACGCCTGCGGTCACGATGCAGACATCGGCGCGGCGCAAAAGGGCGTAGTCGTTGGTGCCCGACATCTCGGCGTCGAACCCTTCGGCGGGGCCGGATTGCGCGATATCAAGCGCCTTGCCCTGCGGCACACCTTCGGCGATGTCGAACAACACGACATCCCCGAGTTCCTTCATCGCGATGAGATGGGCAAGCGTGCCCCCGATCTGCCCGGCGCCGATCAGGGCAATCTTTGGTCTGGCCATGGGAAAGGTCTCCGCCTTGGTGAGGTTTGGCCGATGGGGTAAGCCGATCCGGGCCGCCTGGCAAGTCACCGAAAGGGCGCGGCGCCGCACAAATTGGGGCTTTCGTCCGCCGTGCGCGGGGTTTAGCGCTAAACCCGGCAAGCTTGGAGGCGCGCATGCACGACGTCTGGTTCTGGGTGGCTGCGGTGATCGCGGCCTCGGCGGTCGGCATGGGCAAAGGTGGCCTGCCTTTGGTCGGCATGCTGGCGGTTCCGATCATGGCGCTGGTGATGTCGCCGGTAATGGCGGCCGGAATGTTGCTGCCGGTCTATGTCGTGTCTGACATGTTTGGCCTTTATGCCTATCGGCGGGTCTTTGACCGGCGCGTGCTGGCCATCCTGTTGCCGGGTGCGGTGGTCGGCATTGGCATCGGCTGGGCCACGGCAAGTCTGGTGCCCGAAGCGGCAGTGACGTTGCTGGTTGGCGTGATCGGCGTTGCATTCGGATTGAACCTTATTCTGCGGCGCAAAATCCAGGTGCAACCGAAACGCGCCGAGGTCGCTCCTGGTCTGTTCTGGGGTACGATTTCGGGGTTCACCAGTTTCGTCAGCCATGCAGGGGCGCCGCCCTACCAAGTTTATGTGCTGCCATTGGGCCTGCCCAAGGCGGTGTTTGCGGGAACCTCAACGATTGCATTTGCGGTGATCAATGCGGTCAAGCTGGTGCCCTATTACGCGCTGGGCCAACTGACATTGGGCAGCCTGCAAACCGCCGCGATCCTGTTCGTCCCGGCGGCGATCGCTGTCTTTGCAGGCGTCAAACTGGTAAAATGGATGCCCGAAAAGCTGTTCTTTCAGGTCATCGCCTGGGCGCTTTTGGTGATTTCGCTGAAACTGATCTGGGATGGCTGGTCGGGACTGGTCTAGGTCGGCGTCCCGCGCGCGGGCAGCGCCTCGTCAATGGTTTGATATCCCTGGCCCGACGCGACCATGCAGGTCACGCCGTCGGGCATGGTCAAAGTGATGGTCCAGGTACCGGTATCGTCGCTTGCAAAAAGCTCCATCACCTGGGTCGATCCGGCAAGGCCAAGGCTCCGGCGGGTCTCGCCATAGCGGTCGGCAAGGGTCTGTAACACCATCTCGCGCGGTCCGCATTGCGGATTGGCGCGGACAATCTCGGTGGCCAGAACCACGCCTGCAAAACCTAAGGACAAAGCCATCATCATGCGTGCCATCGTCGTCTGCCTTTCTGATCGGGGTCAGTTGGATTGGGGAAAGGCTGATCCCGGCGTGCCAAGAACCGGTTAACGCCGCGTTCCAAGGCGACTCCGGGCGGCCTATTCTGCACTGCAGCGAGAATCGCCTTGCTGAATGAGCCGACAACATGCTTCGACACGAACGAAAATGACTGAAAGGCGAATCATGACGCGCCCGTATCGCTCGGTGCTCTACATTCCGGCCAGCAATGCGCGGGCAATGGACAAGGCCAAGGTCTTGGCCGCGGATGCGCTGATCCTCGACCTTGAGGATGCGGTCGCTCCGTCCGAAAAGGACCATGCGCGCGAGGCCCTGGCGGCGGTATTGCACACCGAAGAATATGGCCACCGCGCGCGGCTGGTCCGGATCAACGGGTTGAACACAACATGGATCGATGCGGATATTGCGGCCTTTGCGGATCATCCCGGGGTCGATGGCTTGCTGCTGCCCAAGGTGCAGGGGGCGGCTGACCTGGACCTGCTGGCGGGGCGGGTCGCGAAAACGCCGCTTTGGGCGATGATGGAGACGCCACTTGCGATGTTGCATGCGGCGGCAATTGCGGCGCATCCGCGTCTGGCCGGGATGGTGATGGGCACCAATGATCTGGCAAAAGACATTGGCGCACGATCACGCGCAGACCGCTTGCCGCTTCTGACGGGCTTGGGGCTTTGCCTCTTGGCCGCGCGCGCCTATGGGCGGGTGATCGTTGATGGTGTCCATAACACGTTGCGCGACGAGGACGGCTTTGCGGTGGAATGCGCGCAAGGACGCAACATGGGTTTTGACGGCAAGTCGCTGATCCATCCCGCGCAGATTGCCGCCGCGAATGCCGCTTTTTCGCCGGACGAGGCCGACATCGCTTTGGCTCGACGTCAGATCGAGGCTTATGAGGCCGCCTTGAGCGCGGGCCAGGGCGTCGCGGTGCTGGATGGGCGGATCGTTGAAAACATGCATGTCGCAACCGCCCGTGCCCTGTTGGCCCGTGCAGAAGCGATTGCTGCCAGCAGTGATTGACGGCAGGGTAAGCCAAACGCGTCGGAGAACCCCATGACAGTCTTGATTCTAGGCCTGCTGCTTTGGTCGGTGTCGCATCTGTTCAAGCGGCTGGCCCCGGCGACGCGGGCACGGATGGGTGAGGCAGGCAAGGGCGTCGTGGCGCTGGCATCGCTGGCAGCGATTGCACTGATGGTGATCGGCTATCGGGGCGCGGATGTCGTCGTTTTGTGGAGCCCGCCGTCGTTCCTGACGCATGTCAACAATCTGCTGATGATCCTGGCGATTTATCTTTTCGTCTCCAGCGGCGCAAAAACCTGGATCACAACCAAGATCCGCCATCCGCAGCTGACCGCGGTCAAGGCCTGGGCGGTTGCACATCTGCTGGTGAATGGGGATCTTGCGTCGCTGGTGCTGTTCGGCGGCCTGCTTGCCTGGGCGGTTGTGTCGGTCATCCTGATCAACCGTGCCAACGGGGTCTGGGTGCCCGAGCATGGCTGGCCCGTCAAGAACGAGGTGCAGGCGGTGATCGGAACCGTTGTCGTGCTGGCGGTGGTTGGCGCGATCCACACTTGGCTTGGCTATTGGCCGTTCGGGTGAAGCGATGAAGCTGTACAGATTTCTTAGCGACGACGACACATCCGCCTTTTGCCACAAGGTCACTGCGGCGATTAACAAGGGTTGGGCGCTGCATGGCGGAGCGACCTATGCGTTCGACGCCGCACGCGGCGTGATGCGCTGCGGGCAAGCGGTGGTGAAGGACGCACCCGGCGAATATCACCCGGAAATCAAGCTCGGGGATTTCTGATTTGGACGATTCCGTCCGGCCGACCAGGACGACGGCCGGTCGGGTCCATTTTTGACGCGACGGTGCGGACCGACGGTCGGCGTCTTGGGGCCTTAAGCGGGTTTAACGACTTGCTCGGTCGTGATCACAGTGCGGAAATTCGTGATCACAACCTTCATTTTCTTTGATCGTTAACGGAAACATGCTGCAACTGCGGCGACGTCGCGCGTGACTTGACCGAAAAATCCGCTAATTAGGCGGTAACACTGGCGTCGCGCAGCACCTGTGCGGCGGCCCAAGCGACAGACGGAACCCTCGATGACCCAGGCCAAACAAGTCGAACGCCCACTTTCCCCTCATCTGCAGGTCTATCGTCCGCAGATCACGTCGATTTCGTCGATCCTGACGCGGATAACCGGCAATGCACTGATCGTCGGCGTGATCCTGGCGGTGTGGTGGCTGCTGGCCGCCGCGACCAGCCCGGAATACTTCGCGGTGGCGGATGCCGTGGCAACGTCATGGTTCGGGGATCTGGTCTTTACCGCCTCGGCACTCGCCGTCTGGTACCACTTTTTGGCAGGCCTGAGGCATCTTTACTGGGACTCTGGCCACGGGCTGGACGTGCCGACGGCAGAGCTGTTGGGCTGGGTCTGTATCATCGGGTCGGTTGTGCTGACCGTCATCACCATTTTGATTGTTTGAGGGGCACACCATGCGATATCTGACCGCCCGCAAGCGTGCCGAAGGTCGCGGAGCCGGCCATAGCGGCACGGCGCGACACTGGTCGATGACGGTGTCATCGGTGGCGCTGGCGTTCATGGTGCCGACGTGGGTCTACATGTTCGGCTCGACACTGGGACAACCCCATGCCGAAGTGGTCGCCGCTTTTTCGCACCCGTTCCTGGCGATCCTGACCGCATTGGTGCTGGTCGTCGGCATGCGCCATTTCGCGATGGGGGCCACCACCATGATCGAGGATTACGCCCGGAGCACGGCCCGCAAGATGCTGGTGATCTTTGTGATCTCGCTGGCTTGGGTGATTGCCGCGACGGGGCTGTTTGCCCTCGCTCGCATGGCGCTGTGAAGGAAGAAGAATGACCGCCTATCCCTATGAAGTGCATGACTATGATGTGGTTGTCGTGGGCGCCGGGGGCGCTGGATTGCGTGCGACCTTGGGGATGGCCGAACAGGGCCTGCGCACTGCCTGCGTGACCAAGGTGTTCCCCACGCGGTCGCATACCGTTGCGGCGCAGGGTGGGATTGCGGCCAGCCTTGGCAACATGGGTCCCGATAGCTGGCAATGGCACATGTACGACACCGTCAAAGGGTCTGACTGGCTGGGCGATACCGATGCGATGGAATATCTGGCGCGCGAAGCACCCAAAGCGGTTTACGAGCTGGAACATTACGGCGTGCCGTTTTCGCGCACCGAGGATGGCCGGATCTATCAGCGCCCGTTTGGCGGACATACGACCGAATACGGCGAAGGACCGCCCGTGCAGCGCACTTGCGCAGCTGCCGACCGGACGGGACATGCGATCCTGCACACGCTTTATGGGCAATCGCTCAAGAACAACGCGGAATTCTACATCGAATATTTCGCGCTGGACCTTGTGATCACAGACGGCGCTTGCACCGGCGTTGTCGCCTGGAAACTGGACGACGGCACCATCCATGTCTTTAACGCCAAGATGGTGGTGCTGGCGACAGGGGGGTACGGGCGGGCGTATTTCTCGGCGACGTCGGCCCATACCTGCACTGGCGATGGCGGCGGCATGGTGGCGCGCGCGGGATTGCCCTTGCAGGACATGGAATTCGTCCAGTTCCATCCGACCGGCATCTATGGCTCGGGCTGTCTGATCACCGAAGGCGCGCGGGGCGAGGGCGGTTATCTGACCAACTCCGAAGGCGAGCGGTTCATGGAACGCTATGCGCCCACCTACAAGGATCTCGCGTCGCGCGACGTGGTCAGCCGTTGCATGACGATCGAAATCCGTGAGGGGCGTGGGGTCGGTCCCAACAAGGACCACATCCACCTGAACCTGAATCACCTGCCGAAGGAAACGCTGGAACTGCGGCTGCCGGGGATCACCGAAAGCGCGCGGATCTTCGCGGGCGTCGATCTGCTGAAAGAACCGATCCCGGTCATCCCGACCGTGCATTACAACATGGGCGGCATCCCAACCAACTATTGGGGCGAGGTGCTCAATCCTACTCCTGGCAACCCCGATGCGATCTTCCCCGGCCTGATGGCAGTGGGCGAGGCGGGCTGTGCGTCGGTGCATGGGGCGAACCGGCTGGGGTCGAACAGCCTGATTGACCTTGTGGTTTTTGGCCGTGCGGCGGCGATCAAGGCGGGGCAGGTGGTGGATGCGAAATCGGCTGTGCCATCGCTGAACAAGGTCGAGGTCGACAAGGCGCTGGACCGGTTCGAGGCGACCCGCACCGCCAAGGGCGGCACGCCCACCGCAGCATTGCGGCTGGACATGCAAAAGACAATGCAGGCCGATGCGGCGGTGTTCCGCACCGACAAGACGCTGGCCGATGGGGTCGCCAAGATGACGGTCATTGCGGGCAAGATGGCGGATCTGCATGTGACCGACCGCAGTCTGGTCTGGAACTCCGACTTGATGGAAACGCTGGAACTGCAGAACCTGATGCCGAATGCGCTGGCGACCATCGTCGCGGCCGAGGCGCGCAAGGAAAGCCGGGGCGCCCATGCCCATGAGGATTATCCGAACCGCGATGATGTCAACTGGCGCGTGCACTCGCTGGCCTATGTGGACGCGGCAAAGGTGCGGTTGGGCGCGCGTCCCGTGCATCTTGACCCGCTGACCACAACCGCTGATGGTGGGATCGATCTGAAGAAGATCGCACCAAAAGCGAGGGTATATTGATGTTGCAAGCGCAAGAAGCACCTGTGGCCACAAGCCGGACCCGACCGGCGCCCGACGCCGGCTTCATGGTTGCCTCGGGTCCGCCCTATGCAAGATTTCTGCGCCAGGTCCATGGCATCCTGCAGCCTGATTGGTATCTGGAAATAGGGACCAACCGTGGTGCCAGCCTGAAATTGGCACCGGGCAAATCGGTTGCTGTCGACCCGAGGTTCACGATGGCCGACAATGCGGTGCTCGAAAAACCCGCCTGCCTGTTCTTTCAGCAGACCAGCGATGATTTCTTTGCCAATCCGACCGTTCAAGCCTTGGGGCTGCGCTATGATCTGGCGTTTTTGGACGGTCTGCATTTGTTCGAGTTTCTGCTGCGTGACCTGATGAATACCGAACGCTGCATGAAGCCGGGCGGTGTGGTGCTGATGCATGACACGGCCCCGTTCGCCCATGCCATGACGGCGCGGACGCAAGTCCGGGGTGCCTGGACTGGTGATGTCTGGAAGGTGCTGCCGATCCTGCGGCGCTATCGCCCGGAGGTAACGATCACCCATCTGGACCTGGCGCCGACCGGCCTGGCAATGATCACGGGCCTGGGGAGCGGCAACCCTGCGCTGGCCGATAACTATGATGCGATCGTGACTGAATTCTTGCCGATGTCCTTGGCGGATTACAACGCGACGCGCTACTATGAGGAATTCCCGCTGGTCGATGCCATGGCGGTTCTGACCGGGCTGGAAACGCCTGTTGAAGTGCCAGTCGAAGCTCCGAAGGCTGCAGGCAAGTCGGCCGGGAAACGAAAGGCGTCAACATGACCGCTCGACTTCTGGCGATGGCTCTGGTGCTCGTTGCCGCCTGTTCGCCGCAAGAGGCGCTGGACAAGGTCACCCGTCGCACGGCTGAAAGCGTGGTGACGCCAGTCGTCAACGTGAACATGCCGCTGGGTCTGGCGCAGGCTGCGACCGACTGCATTCTGGATGCCGCGACGCAAGATGAGATCAACATCCTTGCCCGCGACGTGGGGGTGGAGGCAGGAAGTTCGACCAAGGCGACCATCCGCAGCATCGCGCTGCGTCCCGGCGCGCAGGCCTGCTACGCGGCGGCGGGCGTTCCGCCCATATTGTGAGTTCGATGATGCCAAGACCTATGCCCTTCCTGATGCTGGCTTTTGCCACAGCGCTTGTGGCCTGTGGTCCGGTGACCTTGGCGCAGGCGGAACGGGAATGTTTTCAGCGTGCGCGGCTGGCGCAGCAGCCAAGGGGCGAGGTCGCGGTGGGTGCGAGCTCCGATGGCCGCACCTCGGGGTCGCTGGAACTGACGGTCACGTCGGACTACATCATGGGGCGCGACCCGTCTGCGGTCTATGATGCCTGTGTCATGCAGCGCGCCGGGGTGCCGCCTTCGCGCCCGCTGTATTCGTTCCCGGAATGGAAAGGCTGACCGATGGTTCAGTTCACGCTGCCCAAGAATTCAAAGATCCGCACGGGCAAGACCTGGCCAAGGCCAGAGGGCAAGAACGTCCGCAAGTTCCAAGTCTATCGCTGGACACCCGATGATGGTGAAAATCCGCGCGTCGACACCTATTTCGTCGATCTGGACACCTGCGGGCCGATGGTTCTGGACGCACTGATCAAGATCAAGACCGAGATTGACCCGACTTTGACCTTCCGACGGTCCTGCCGTGAAGGCATCTGCGGGTCATGCGCGATGAATATCGACGGGATCAACACGCTGGCCTGCATCTATGGGTTGGACGAGGTCAAGGGTGATGTGCGCATCTATCCGCTGCCACATTTGTCTGTAATCAAGGACCTTGTCCCGGATTTGACACACTTTTACGCCCAGCACGCCTCTATCATGCCATGGCTTGAGACGAAAACGAACCGGCCGGCAAAAGAGTGGCGGCAATCAATTGACGACCGCAGCAAGCTTGATGGGTTGTATGAATGCGTGATGTGCGCGTGTTGTTCGACATCGTGCCCCAGTTATTGGTGGAACGGGGACAAGTATCTTGGCCCTGCGGCGCTGTTGCACGCGTATCGCTGGATCATCGACAGCCGCGACGAGGCCACGCCCGAACGTCTGGATGCGCTGGAAGACCCGTTCAAGCTTTACAGATGCCACACCATCATGAATTGCGCCAAAACCTGCCCGAAGGGCCTGAATCCTGCCAAGGCGATTGCGGAGATCAAGCACATGATGGTCGATCGCGTCGTCTAGGTCTCAATCCCGCGTCAGAGCGCGCGCAGCGCTTCGACCATGCCAAGCGCCATTGTGTCGATGTCGTCGGTCAAGTCATGCGCCCGCGTGACCAGAGCCTCGATCGTGCGACGCTCGTCGGCAGTGAAGGGCGCGCCGGACTTGGTGTGGCCAGAAATCGTGCGCGACGAGGCCGGGCCGACCGCAAAGGTCCAGCCATTCGAAAGCCCAAAGCGCTTGGCGTCGGACAATACCCCTTCGTTGTCCAGTTCATCGAGTGCGTCCCAGTCAACCGCGCCTTCGTGCGTCAGGCCCCAATGGACGACCGGGTCGGACAGGAAGTAGCCCTTTTCACTGTAATGCTCGATCCACTCTTGGTTGTAGGTCCGGTAAAGCAAAGCAGACCGCGTGAATCGGATATGGATCGCAAGAGCAAATCCGGTGTCGCAGATCGCACCGAGTTGAGCGAGCACCTCCCGCATCTCTTCGACTTTACGCATTTCCTTAGCCATCATACATCTCTAAGGTGCTTCCAACGCAGCAGATCAACCGAGCCGGGTAACTGGATAGTGATCCACGGTATGTCTCATTGGCTCGTTCGGCAACTGCTTTGATCAGATGACACGATTGCAAGAGTTCACCGAACAAATTGGAATGTTGGCACCGGCAGGCTTTTATGTAGCACTGCGTGTGGGATTTTCTTTTCCAAGTGAGGAATTGAACCAACTGCCGGACCCTTGGGTCGAGCATTACACAAAACATGGGCTGGTGGTCTACGATCCGTTGATGAAGTGGGTCTATGCCCGCACCGGCATCGCGCGCGTGTCGGAGCTTGAGTCGGCCGACCCGATGGGTGTGGTTGCGACCGCTGCCCTGTTCGGGTTGACACACGGTGCAGTTGCGTCAGCGCATTTGCCCAGCGACCAGGGGCGCCGAAGTTTCGGCTATTTCTTCCGGGGAGATCGGGAATTCCTGTCCCCGGAACTTGAGCTGTTGTCGTCGATCCTGACCATGCTGCATTCCGATCAGGTCCAGCCGCTGGATCAGGCCCTGACCGGCGCCGAGATCGAAGCGCTTCGTCTGTTGTCGCGCGGTATGCGTCTGCGCCAGATCGCCGATACCATCGGTATCTCCGAAAGCGCCGTAAAAGCGCGCCTGAACGGAGCCAAGCGCAAGCTTTCCGCCCGCACGGTGTCGCAGGCCGCAACCATCGCGGCGTCACGACGCCTGTTCTGAAGCAGACCGTTTGAGCGCGTCACCCGACTGCTTTGTCCAAGTGGCCTTCGGACGTTCCAGACCTGCCTGACTGGCAGATACAACCTTTCCAGACCATTCGTCGTCACCAAAGCGCGCGCAACCTGCGCGCGAATCGGTCAAGGCGGTCGCACAGGTCATCGCACCTGAACATGCGAAATTCCGAGGTTTGATGCTGCATTGTTTCCGGTGGCCCTACAGGTTTCGCAGACCTAGTCGCCAAATGATCGACAATCGAAACACGCACTTGCACTTATTAACCTCAATTCCGCCTCAAATGTCCGATTTGTGACACTTTTTTCTCCGATTCACACCACATTACAACTTGTGGGGTAGTGCTCTCGACGATTTTCGGGCAGATTGTTTCCGTGAGTTGGGGGATTATGATGTTCAATCTGCGTTTTGACTTTTGTGGCCTGCACCGCCACGGTCCTGCGTTCTGGGACTTTCTGCGACTGAGAAAAGAAGTGTTCGTCGATCAGTTGAAGTGGGATATCCCGCATAACGAAACAATTGAAATGGACCAGTATGATACGCCGGTCGCGCATTACTCGCTTGTGATGCAGGACGGTGCCGTTGTTGGTGGGGCCCGCGCAATGGCCACAACAGCCACTTGGGGTGAACACACCTACATGCTGCGGGATGCCTATTCCGGCAAGTTGCCGCATATCCCTGCACATGTGATGTCGGTCGAGATTGCCAGCCCGATGGTCTGGGAATGCACGCGGCTGGTCATCTCAGACACGCTGAAAACACAGCGCGAGCGCAGCGAATGCCTGCGCCTGATCGTGGACGGATTGGTCGAAACCGTCATTGCGCATGGTGCGAACGAATTGATCTGTCTGTCATCGCTTGCGCTGATGCGCGCGCTGCGCCAGCTTGGCTACGACGCGACGCGACTGGGCGAGCCTTACCGCAACGACGAAGATGGCAGGCTTTATGCCGTATTGAGGATGCCTGCGGCCTACTCTTCGCAGCACGCGTCACGCAAGGCCAGGTCGGATTATCTGCACCTCCACCGCGAAACCGACACTGTCGATATGAACTCATCCCTGGTCCAGTTGGTGCCGCGGCCCCCGGTGACCGAGCCACAGATCGCCCTCGCAAGCTGATCCTGGCGAGGGTTCAGCAATAGCGTTCGACCGTGTTGGCCTGATCGTGGTTGTATCGGTCGCCAAAGGCCCAGCCGACCGGCAAGAGCCGCATGGTTTCGGCGCGCATTTCAGGTGTCACCACCATATCGCTGGCCGCAATCCAGTCCAGGACATGGCTGGCAGTGCGGGTGCCGGGAATGGGGATCAGATGGGATCCCTGATGCAGAACCCAAGCCAGCGCGAGCGCCGCAGGTGACACAGCCTGATCCGCTGCATAGCTGCGAAACGCCTCGATCCTCGCACGGTTGTGAGGCCAGTTTTGGGCCGAAAAGCGTGGAATTTGGCGACGGAATTCGTTTTCCGGCAAGGCCAAGGGGTCCAGCATTGTGTGGCCCATCGCACCGCGCGCCAGCGGAGAGAACGGCACGAATGCTGTGGAGAGTTCCGCACAAGCCTGGATCAGCCCCAGTTCCGGCTGACGTGTCCAAAGTGAGTATTCGTTCTGTACCGCCCGGCAGGGATGCACCGCATGGGCGCGCCGCAGTGTGTAGGGTGCAATTTCTGACATGCCATAACCGCCGATCTTGCCCTCGGCCACCAGCGCCGCAAGGGTCGTTGCGACCTCTTCGATAGGGCGCGCCTCTTCGTGGCGGTGGATGTAGAACAGGGCCACATGGTCAAGGCCAAGACGGCGAAGCGATCCTTCAAGCTCGCCCCGCAGATAGGCGTCGGAATTGTCGATACGCCGGTTCGGACCGCCGACAATGCCGGCCTTGGTCGCGACCACTGCCGGGCGGCGGCGGCTTCGCAACCATTGCCCAAGCACATCCTCGGACACACCATTGCCATAGATGTTGGCGGTGTCGAAAAACGTGATGCCGTTGTCCCAGGCCGCGTCGAGGCACCGCAAGGACGCATCGGTCGTGGTGGCGCCGAATAGCCCACCAAAGGACAAACAGCCCAGGCCGATCGCGGAAACCATCGGGCCATCTTGTCCAAGTTGTCGCTGTTTCATCGCCATCTCCTATCGCGCGGGGACGGCACTAGAGCCGCACGAATCGGCTGGGTCAACCCTGCCTGATGAAATGAAGTCCCTGAAACCGCGCGCGAAGCGCTGCGGTGCGTGGCGCGACAGTTTCGGGGGCATTTGATCGCAGGCCTTCGGCAATCAGTGCGGCAATGGCCGGGGCATCGGCCGGTGTCACGCCGCGCCGGACCAGTTCGGGCGTGCCAATCCGCAGACCGTTCATGTCACCCGCAACGTCCGGGATCGGCAAGCCGATGCCGCAGGCCAGGAACCCGGCACGACGCAGTGTTTTCGACGCGGCATGACCGCCGCCAAAGGCCGCCGCCTGGATGGCGAACTGATGCGATTGCGTGGCGCCGCGTTCGGCGGCATGGACGGGCAGGCCAAGGGCTGCAAGCTCCCGCGCCAGGGCTTGCGCCAGGTCCACCATTGCGCGCGCATAGGCGCGGCCATAGTCGCGCCAGTCGAGCAGAGTCAGTGCCAGGGCAGCCGATTTCGAGGCATCGAAATTGGCCGTCATGCCCGGGTAAGCAATCGTATCCAACTGTTCTGCAATCGCCGGATCGTTGGTCACGATCAGCCCGCCCGCCGGACCGCCGAGCGATTTGTAGGTGCTCATTGTCATCAGATGCGCGCCTTGCGACAGCGGGTTCGGGAACATGCCGCCCGCGATCATCCCGCATTGGTGCGCGGCATCGAACAGCACTTTGGCGCCGACCCTGTCGGCGATGGCGCGCACCTCAGCGACGGGATGGGGAAAGAGGTTAAGACTGCCGCCGACAGTGATGATTTTGGGACGCACGCGCTGGGCCAGCGCCGCGAGCCCCGCAAGGTCGATAGTATACCCGTCAGCATCGACAGGGGCAGTATGCGTCACCAGCCCGTACATCCCCGCTGACCCGCCGGCATGGTGGGTGACATGGCCGCCAATGGCAGGCGAGGGCGCAATGATGGCATCCCCCGGTTTTGCCATCGCCATGAAGCCGTAAAGGTTGGCAAGCGCGCCAGAACCCACGCGAATTTCGGCATAGGTCGCCTGGAAAATTTCGGCGGCAAGCTCGGCGCAGATGACCTCGATCTCCTCGATTGCCTCCAGCCCCATTTCGTACTTGTCGCCGGGGTAGCCCAGGCTGGGTCGTTGGCCCAAGCCCCGCGCCAGCACCGCCTCTGCCGCCGGGTTCATCACATTGGTTGCCGGGTTCAGGTTGAAGCAGTCGCGGTCGTGAATCTCCAGGTTCCGGATGATCAGCGCCTCGATCCGGTCGGCGATGCGGTCGGACGGGGCGGCGGTTTCACCAGCGATCCGCTGGATCAGCGTCTCGCAAGCGGCAGGCACCCAAGGGCGTGGGGTAAGATGGGACATCGACGGGCTCCTTCACCCCCCATGAGAAACAGAGGGGTGACGGTTCCGCAAGGGTCGTTACGGGTGGCCCACGTAGATCACGACCTTGCCGGTCGCGCGGCCGGTTTCGCTGAAATCCTGGGCCCGTGCCGTGTCGTTCAAGCCATATTCTGCGGCGATCAGGGGGCGGACCAGACCGAGGTCGACCATTCCGGCAAGATCGGCCAGAATCGGTGCGTTTGGCCCGATGAAGACGAACGCTGCGCGCTTGCCTTCAGCTTTGGCGCGGTCTTCGGACGGGCGGTCGGTGATCGAGACCAGCATTCCGCCGGGTTTGAGGACACCCCAGGACTTTTCCTGCACTTCGCCCCCGACAGTGTCGAAGACGACGTCCATGTTTTTGGCAATCCTTGAAAAATCTTGCGACCTGTAATCGATCACCTCATCAGCGCCAAGCGACCGGACCAATTCAGCCTTGCCTGCCGACGCTGTGGCGGTGACATGGGCCCCCTTGGCACGGGCCAGTTGCACAGCAATGGAACCGACGCCGCCCGCCCCGGCATGGATCAGGACGCGCTGGCCCTTGGTCAGGTTGGCGGTGGTGAACAGCGACTCCCACGCAGTGATGGAAACGAGGGGAAGGCTGGCGGCCTCCACATGGCTGACGGTCGTGGGCTTGAACGCGATCTCGCTTTCCCGGACGGCGACGTACTCGCCGTAAGCACCGTTGCGGACGATGTCAGGGCGCGAATAGACCGCGTCGCCAGGTTTGAAGCGGGTAACGGCAGAGCCGGTCTTTTCAACGACCCCGGACACATCCCAGCCCATGGTCAGGGGCATTTTATAGGGGATCATCGCCTTGAGGTAACCCTTGCGGATCTTCCAGTCGACCGGATTGACCGAGGTCGCGACGACCCGGATGAGCACGTCATCGTCGTTCAAGACGGGCAGGGGGGCGTCTTCGATCCGTATTTCGGATGACGCACCATAGGCGTGGATTCGGGCGGCTTTCATGGAATGGTCCAATCGTTCGGGTTACGTCGGACCTAAGCCCGCACATAGCGGGATGCCAGCCTGCGTCACGCAAGGGTGATCAGGCAAAAGCGGCTTCCAACGCCACCTCGACCATCGCGCCAAAGCTTTTCTCGCGCTGATCCGCAGGCAAGGCTTCGCCTGTGACGATGTGGTCGGAAATCGTCAGAACGGCAAGCGCTCTGCGGCCATAACGGGCGGCAAGGGTGTATAGCTCTGCCGCCTCCATCTCGACGCAGAGCGTCCCGTGGCGGGTCAGTTCCGCACCAAGGTCTGGGCGTTCGTCATAGAACGTATCGGACGAAAAGATGCCGCCCACATGGATCGGGACCCCCAAGGACTGCGCCGCCTCGTGTGCCGCCGACAAGAGGCCGAAATCAGCGCAAGGCGCAAAGGAAAGTTCACGAAAGATCGTGCGCGACGGGGAACCTGCGGTCGATGTCGTCATTGCCAGTACGACGTCGCGGACCTTGATGTTTTCTTGCAGCGCACCGGCACTACCAATGCGGATCAGGGTCTGCGCGCCATAGTCGCGGATAAGCTCATTGGCATAGATCGACAGCGATGGCATCCCCATGCCCGATCCATGGATGGTGACGCGGTGGCCTTTCCATGTCCCGGTATAGCCCAGCATGCCGCGCACTTCGTTCACCAGAACCGCGTCTTTCAAATAGGTCTGCGCGGCCCATCGGGCACGGTAGGGATCACCCGGCAACAAGACGGTTTCGGCGATGTCGCCGGGTTTGGCACCGATGTGAAAGGTCATGACGTTCTCCGGCGTTTGAGTGCTGGCCAGCGACGCAAGGGGGGGGCCGAAAGGGGGCTTAACGCAACCGCCTCAGCAAATCCAGCGACGGCTCTCCGGTCACGGGCAATCCGGCGCTGGCCTGATAGGCGCTGACTGCGGCGCGGGTCTTGGCGCCGATAACACCATCCGCACCCTCGGTATCGAACCCCGCAGCAGTCAGGCGGCGTTGCAGGTCCTGTCGGTCGGCGATGGTCATGCCAGAGGCGTCCGGGCCAAAGTTGGCCCGTATAGGCGGGCCGCCGTTCAGCCGATCAGCCAGATGCCCGACGCCGATGGCATAGTTTTCGGCGTTGTTGTAGCGCAGGATCACGTTGAAATTGCTGGTCAAAAGAAAGGCCGGACCGCCTGGCCCCTTGGGCGCGATGATCGACCCGGTAGCATTGCCAGCAAGTCGTCCGCCACCTGCATCGGTGACGCCAAGATCGGTCCAGGCGGCTGCCGACCTGCCCTTGCCACGCCCAAGAAGGCCAGTGTTGAAGCCAGACGGCAGTCGCACCTCCAACCCCCAGGGCACCCCACGCGACCAGCCGGATCGTGAGAGGTAAGCGGCAGTGGAGGCCAGCGCGTCGCTCGGGTCCTCAGACCAGATGTCGCGCCGCCCGTCGCCGGTGAAATCGACGGCAAATTCAAGATATGAGGTCGGGATGAACTGGGTATGGCCCATCGCCCCCGCCCAGCTGCCGGTCATCCGGTCCGCGCTGATGTCGCCGTTCTGCAGGATCCGCAAAGCCGCCACCAGCTGGCTTTCAAAGAACTCTCCCCGCCGCCCGTCATAGGCAAGCGTCGAAAGGGCCGACATCACGGGCACATCGCCGCGCCGGGTGCCGAAAAAGCTCTCCAGTCCCCAGACCGCGGCCACGACGTGCGGCTCCACCCCATAGCGGCCCTCAAGCGCGCCCAGAACACCCGCATATTGGCGGTATTTGGCGCGGCCAAGGCTGACACGTTCGTCGGAGGCGGCGATGGCGAGGTAATCCTCCAATGTGCGGGTGAACTCGGTCTGGTTGCGGTCACGCTCGATCACGCCGGGCAGAAAGCCCGCATCGCGAAACGCGGTGCTGAGGGTGGCGCCCGAGATTCCGCGATTTGCCGCCCGGGCGCGGAATGCCTGGACCCAGGCGTCATAGCCCGCATTGGGCTCGGCCAGAAACACGGTCGAAGATCCGCCACTGCCGCCCGAACGCGTCCCACCAGAGACGCAAGCGGACAAGAGCGTCGCCATGGAGGCGGCCATCATCAAACGCCGTGAAAGGATCATGCCCGCCTCGCCCATGTAAGGTATGTCCAAGACTAGCTGATGGGCGGGGCAGGGGAAAGCGTGCCGGTAGTTTGCGGCGACGTCGCGCCGCCTATTCCGCCGCCGCCTTGCCGTCCACCAGTCCCACGATATCCATCATGATCCGGTTCAGCTCAAAATCCTTGGGCGTGTAGACGGCGGCTACTCCCATGGCGCGCAGGGTGGTGGCGTCCTCTTCGGGGATGATGCCGCCAACGATCAGGGGGATGTCGGACAAGCCCGCAGCCTGCATCCGGTCAAGCGTTTCGCGGATCAGGGGCAGGTGCGACCCGGACAGGATCGACAAACCGATGACATGCGCGCGTTGATCGGAGGCTGCCGCGACGATGTCGGCGGGGGTCAGGCGGATGCCGTCATAGGTGATGTCCATCCCGCAGTCACGCGCGCGGGCCGCGATCTGTTCGGCGCCGTTGGAATGACCGTCGAGGCCCGGCTTGCCCATCAGGAACTTGAGTGGACGGCCAAGTTTCGCGGACACCGCCTGCACGGCCTCTCGAATGACTTCCAGCCCCTCGGTGCGGTTCGACGGGTTGCGCGACACGCCTGTGGGCGCGCGGTATTCGCCAAAGGCTTCGCGGATCAAAGTGCCCCACTCGCCGGTTGTCACACCTGCGCGAGCGCAGGCAAGCGACGGCGGCATGATATTGGCATCGGTGGTGGCGGCAGCGCGCAAATCCGCAAGTGCCGCCTGAACCGCATCTGGATCACGCGCGGCACGCCAACTCTGCAGACGCTCAATCTGGTCGGCTTCCGCTTGCGGGTCAGCCGCCATGATCGAGCCGTCACCCGTCGTCAGGGGCGAGGGCTCCGTGGTGATGTATCGGTTGACACCCACGACCACGGTCTCACCCCGTTCGATGCCCCCCAGGCGTTCTGCATTCGCCTCGACCAGACGTTCCTTCATGTAAGGAATGGCCGCGACCGCACCGCCCATGCCGTCGATCACTGCCAGTTCCGCACGTGCCCCGTCTTTCAGTGTGGCCACCTTGCGCTCCACGGCAGGGTTGCCATCGAAAAGGTCGTCATATTCCAAAAGGTCCGTCTCATAGGCCAGGATCTGCTGCATGCGCATCGACCATTGCTGGTCCCATGGCCGGGGCAGGCCAAGCGCCTCGTTCCACGCGGGCAACTGCACGGCCCGCGCCCGGGCGTTTTTGGACAGCGTTACGGCCAGCATTTCGATCAGGATGCGATAGACGTTGTTTTCGGGTTGCTGTTCGGTCAGCCCGAGGCTGTTGACCTGCACACCATAGCGAAACCGGCGATACTTGGCGTCCGCGATGCCGTAACGGTCGCGGCAGATCTCGTCCCAGAGGTCGACGAAAGCGCGCATCTTGCACATCTCGGTGACAAATCGGATGCCGGCATTGACGAAGAAACTGATGCGCCCGACCATGTCGGGGAAATCACCGGGTGCCAC
Source organism: Paracoccaceae bacterium (assembly GCA_046589965.1). GTDB lineage: Bacteria > Pseudomonadota > Alphaproteobacteria > Rhodobacterales > Rhodobacteraceae > JAJNPS01. Next base: position 5,230 of record JBKJVF010000170.1, on the reverse strand, counting down.
CTTGCCGCGCAGATCGTCCAGCACGGCGCAGGCGGTCGCCAGCGCAAAGGCCAGTTCCTGTTCAGGCGTGGCACCTGCCTCCTGCAGGTGATAGCTGCAGACGTTCATCGGGTTCCATTTGGGCAGATACTGGCGGGTATAGGCCGCGACATCCGTGATCATCCGCAAGCTGGGCGCGGGGGCGGTGATATAGGTGCCCCGGCTGAGGTATTCTTTGATGATGTCGTTCTGGACGGTGCCCTGCAGGGCGGCGATTGGTGCGCCCTGTTCCTCGGCCACCGCGATATAAAGCGCCAAAAGCCATGGGGCCGTCGCATTGATCGTCATCGATGTGTTCATCTGATCAAGCGGGATGTCCATGAACAGCGTGCGCATGTCGCCAAGATGCGAGACCGGGACGCCGACCTTGCCGACCTCGCCCCGCGCCAGGACGTGGTCACTGTCATAGCCGGTCTGGGTGGGCAGATCGAACGCGACCGACAGGCCAGTTTGCCCCTTGGCGAGGTTGCCGCGATAGAGCGCATTCGACGCCATGGCTGTTGAATGCCCGGCATAGGTGCGGATCAGCCAGGGGGCGTCTTTGGACATCGAACCGCACCTTTACGCAATTTTATTTCGTGATGACACAGATACCGGACACTTTATGCCAATGTCAATTCGCTGCATCGCGGCAAGAGGGGTCGTACCCCGTCACGGCGGTGCCGAACTGTCCCCGTCATAGTTGAGCAATCTGAAAGATGATTGCGGGAGTACCTGGATAAGCTAGGCTGACGCGGATGTTCGGAACAGTCGAAATCCCTGTCTGGTTGCTGTGGGTCGCAGGTTTGCTTGCGGCCATCGCGACATTGGACCGGATCATCGGCCCCGGCATCCGCTGGTTCTTTCGTCGGCGGATGGAGCGCGCGCTGGCGCGGGTCAATGCGCGGCTGGAGCGCAAGATCGAACCCTTCAAGCTAGCCCGTCGTCAGGACATGATCGTGCGCCTTTTGTATGATGCGCGCGTGCTGGAGGCGGTCAGCGAACATGCCGCCGACACGCGCGTGCCCGGCAGTGTGGCGTTCGAAGAAGCGCGGCGATATGCGCGGGAAATCGTGCCGGGATTCTCGGCCACGCTCTATTTCGGTTTTGCCACCCGCGCTGCCAAGGCGTTCAGTCGGATGCTCTATCGTGTGCGGGTAGGCAAGGTGGATGCCGCACTGGCCCATATCGACCCCAAGGCCACGGTGATTTTCGTCATGAACCATCGCAGCAACATGGACTATGTGCTGATCACCTGGCTGGTCGCGGACCGTTCGGCGATTTCCTATGCGGTGGGCGAATGGGCCCGCATCTGGCCCCTGTCGGTGATGATCCGGGCGATGGGGGCCTATTTCATCCGGCGCGGCGACCGCAACGCGCTTTATCGCAAAGTGCTGGCGCGTTATGTCCAGATGGCAACCGAGGATGGCACGACGCAGGCAATCTTTCCCGAAGGGGGTCTCAGCCTTGATGGGCGCGTCGGTTCGGCCAAGATGGGTCTGCTCAGCTATATCGTGCAGGGGTTTGAGCCTGGTGGCCGGGATGTCGTCTTTGTTCCCGTGGGCCTTGCCTACGACCGGGTGCTGGAGGATCGCGTTCTGATCGCGGCCGCAGCAGAAGGCGGGCGCAGGTTCCGCCACCGTCCAACGCAGGTGCTGGCCTATGCGATACGGATGCTGTGGAACCGGTTTCGTGGTCGCTTCAAGAGGTTCGGCACAGCGGCGGCGGGTTTCGGCGCGCCGGTCTCGCTGCGTGCTTTTCTGGGCGCGGGTGGCACGGTCGACGCTTTGGGCGTAACCCTGATGGCGAGGATTTCATCGGTCGTCCCCGTCCTGCCGGTGCCGCTAATTGCCGCCGCGCTGGGCGAGGGGGTGGCTTCTCGCGACGCGTTGCGATCACGGACCGAGGCGCTGATTGCGCGCCTTGTCGCGGCGGGCGCCGTGCTGAAACTGCCGCCGCAAGGGATCGAGGCAACCTTGAACGAAGGTCTGGCGCCTTTGATCGCGCGAGGGCTGGTCAACAGCGACCTTCAACCGGTCGGGTCGGAGCGGGAGGCCTTGCAATTCTATGCCGCATCGGTGCCCGTCACTGCGTTCGATGCTGCAACGTCGCAGACATAAAATTACAAAATACCTTCATTTCTTGTTGCAAAGTTGCGCGAGCAATTTTAGCGTTTCGTAGAACGCTGGCGATTCTGCGCTGCGGCGATATGATCGTTGTTTGCACAGGTGACCCATGGCTTTGGACACGCAGGACCCGAAATTGACCGATGAAGCGCCGCTGAAAGACCTTTACGAGATCGGGGAGTTTCCCCCTTTGGGCCATGTCCCGGCGCAGATGTACGCCTGGACGATCCGGCGCGAACGTCACGGTCCTCCGGACTCTGCGTTTCAGGTCGAGGTGGTCGATACTTGGAAGATCGACAGCAACGAGGTGCTGGTTCTGGTGATGGCCGCCGGCGTCAATTTCAACGGCGTCTGGGCGGCTTTGGGCGAACCCATTTCCGTATTTGACGGCCACAAGCAACCCTATGCCGTGCTTGGCTCGGACGCATCCGGGATCGTATGGGCGGTCGGCGACAAGGTGAAACGCTGGAAAGTTGGGGATGAGGTGGTCATCCACTGTAATCAGGATGACGGCGACGACGAGGATTGCAACGGCGGCGACCCGATGTATTCGCCCAGTCAGCGGATCTGGGGGTATGAGACGCATGACGGTTCATTCGCGCAGTTCACCCGCGTGCAGGCCCAGCAGTTGATGCCCCGGCCCCGGCACCAGTCATGGGAAGAAAGCGCCTGCTATACCCTGACCCTTGCCACCGCCTACCGGATGCTGTTCGGCCATGAACCGCATGATCTGAAACCGGGGCAAAACGTCTTGGTCTGGGGCGCGTCAGGCGGCCTCGGATCCTATGCGATCCAGCTGATCAATACCGCAGGTGGCAATGCCATCGGTGTCATCAGTGACGAGGGCAAGCGTGACTTTGTCATGGGGCTGGGGGCCAAAGGCGTCATCAACCGCAGCGATTTCAAATGCTGGGGTCAGATGCCAACGGTGAACACGCCCGAATACAACGACTGGCTGAAAGAGGCGCGCCGGTTCGGCAAGGCGATCTGGGACATCACCGGCAAGGGCGTCAGCGTCGATATCGTGTTTGAGCATCCGGGCGAAGCGACATTCCCGGTTTCGGCGCTGGTGGTGAAAAAGGGCGGCATGGTGGTGATCTGCGCAGGCACCACCGGGTTCAACTGCACCTTTGACGTACGCTACATGTGGATGCACCAGAAGCGCCTGCAGGGCAGCCATTTTGCCCATCTGAAACAGGCGGCGGCCGCCAACAAACTGATGGTGGAGCGACGCCTCGATCCATGCCTGTCCGAGGTGTTTCCCTGGGCGGAGATTCCGCGTGCGCATATGCTGATGTGGAAAAACCAGCACAAGCCGGGCAATATGGCCGTGCTGGTACAGGCCCCACGCCCCGGCCTGCGGACCTATGACGATACGCTGGAGGCCGCCCGCGCGAATTAAGGCCTGTCGCCGATCATGATGTGCCACCATTTCGGGCGCGGCGATGTGTAGGATTGCGCGATCGGGGCAAGTTCCTTGCGGTTCGGAGCATCAAAGGTCCCGAGGACCAGCGCGATGGTGGGCGCGTCGTCGATCGCGCCGATCGTGCTGCCGCAGGTCGGGCAGAACGCCCGGCTTGATTGATCCGATGGCCGCCATTTTGCAGGTAGGTCGCAGGGGCCGGTCCCGTCCATCCGGTCGTCGGGAATTCCACCCATGCCAAGGTCAGGGCGCCAGACTGCCGCTGACAGATCTTGCACGAGCAGGTATGGGGCTAGCCCGCTGGACCTGTCGCTTGAAACCGGACCCTGCCGCAAAGACAGCCACCGTCATAGGTCTTGTTCTTTGGCATTGGCCCGGCCCCGAAATTCACCTGGGTTGTAATCTTGCTGCATTCCGACTTTGTCGTCAAACCGGCGACAAACTACCCCAATAGAAAGGATTGGACCTCGCAAGTCATTCCGGTTGCAGCGGATTTCTGCTAGCCGACAAAACACGTCATACACCTTCTGTTGACCGACAGACTGTAACGGTTCCCATACATATACGGCAGTCGAAGATGCATTTCTTCTGCCCGCACGAATGGGAGGCGGAATGGCGCACGAATGGATTCTTGAAGTCTTGCAGGATATGCGCAGCTATTCGCAAAAGAACGGGCTGCCCGCACTGACGGCACAGCTTGACGAAGCGCTGCGCGTTGCCACCCAAGAGATTGGCCCTGCCGGGGTCGGCACCGCGCCCAAAGATCAAGACGACGGGGACGACTGAACCAGATCAGGCCCTATGGCCATTTGACGCGCCGCTGCTGGTCCTTTTGCGGGCGGCAGATTATGGTCGCTGCATGGCGCAACTCCCTGTCACGTTGTCAGAAGATCAGGCCGAAGCTTTTGACCGGATGACGGCAGAGCTTTTGGGGCATGGCATTGATGTTGCAAATGGAACCCTGACACCGATGGCCGAAGGCAAGGCGTCCGTGCTGGCCGTTGTCGGCAAGGCGGGGTCAGGCAAAACAATGCTGCTGGGGGCACTTTACCGCGCGCTCAAAGGGGCCGGGGTCGATATCGTGTCGGGCGACTACGAAGGGCGGCGGCGCAAGGATAGACGGACGCTGGCCATCCTTGCCCCGACCAACAAGGCGGCCTCGGTCCTGCGGCTGCGCGGGGTGCCTGCAACGACCATTCACCGCATTCTCTACACGCCGGTCTACGATCCCCAATACGAAAAGATCGCCGAATGGCTGGCCGGAAATGCGCCACGCCCGGTGGTCGAAGGCTTGACGGATGTGGCGCTGGACCGCGCATATGCCTTTTATCAATCGGTCGCCTCGATCCCCGGCGCGTTGGCGGCGGCGGGCCTGAAAGGCAGCGATTTCATCAAGGGCTGGAAACGGCGCGAAGAACCGCTTGATATTGGCTTTGTCGATGAATCCTCGATGCTGGACGAACGCGCGCTGAGCGATCTGCGCGAGATTTTCTCGACTTTGGTGCTGTTCGGCGATCCGGCGCAGTTGGCCCCGGTCGGGCTGTCGGGTGAGATGGTGTTTGACCGACTGGGCGATGGCCGCAAGCTGGTGCTGTCGCGCATCCATCGGCAGGCGCAGGACAATCCGATTTTGGATTTGGCACATGCTTTGGGCGATCCTGAC
>JBKJVF010000163.1:0-3547 GCA_046589965.1 Paracoccaceae bacterium | reverse complement strand
CGCCAACGTCGAAGGCAAAGGTGCCGTGACCCAACGCGACTGCTTGCGCAACGCGCTGCGGATGCGTCCTGACCGCATCATCGTGGGGGAAACCCGGGGTGAAGAGGTCATCGACATGTTGCAGGCGATGAACACCGGTCACGACGGTTCGATGACCACCATCCACGCCAACAGCGCCCGCGACGGCATCAGCCGTCTGGAAAACATGATCGCCATGGCCGGGATCGAAATGCCGCTGAAAGCAGTGCGGTCCCAGATTTCGTCGGCTGTGAACCTGATCGTGCAGGCGTCGCGTCTTCAGGACGGTTCGCGGCGCATGACTTCGATCACCGAGATCACAGGCATGGAAGGCGACGTCATCTCCATGCAGGAAATCTTTCGCTACGAACGCCTCGGGATCGAACCTTCGGGCAAGATCATTGGCCGCTTCAACGCGACGGGCGTGCGGTCACATTATTCCGACCGTTTCCGGCAGTGGGGCTTTGAGCTGCCTGCATCTATCTACGAACCTATCGTCTAAGGACCAGAGCCATGGAAATCAGTGCGGCACCCCTTATCTACATTTTGATCTTTGTCGCCGTCGTGGTGCTGGTCGAAGGCCTGTACCTTACGGTCTTTGGCAAGTCGATCAGCCTGAACAACCGCGTCAGCCGCCGCCTGGCGCTGCTGGAAAAGAACGGCAACCGCGAGGAAGTGCTCGAACAGCTCCGCAAGGAGATGACCCAGCATATGAAGTCGCGGGGCATTCCGCTTTATTCGATCCTCGCGTCCAAGGCGCAAAAGGCCAATATCGCGTTCTCGCCCAAGGCTTTGATCGGCATCATGGGCGGTCTTGCGGTATTCAGCTATCTGGCGCTGACGGTGGGCACGTCGGCGTCGAACGGCGTCCGGATCGTGCTGGCAATCGGCATGGGCATCGGTGGTGTCTATTTCTGGGTCAATAAGAAAGCCAAAAAGCGCATGGCGCTGATGGATGAACAGTTGCCTGATGCGATCGAATTGATGGTCCGGTCCTTGCGGGTGGGTCACCCTTTCAGTGCCGCAATCAATATCGTGGCGAAAGAGATCCCCGATCCGCTGGGCACCGAATTCGGCGTCATCGCGGACGAAGCCGCTTATGGCCGTGACGTGACCGAGTCGCTCAAGGCCTTTGCCGAGCGGATGGACAACCAGGATCTTCGGTTCCTGGCCGTAGCCGTGACGATCCAGCAGCAGTCCGGCGGTAACCTCGCGGAAATTCTGGAAGGTCTGAGCCGCGTCGTCCGTGCGCGGTTCAAGCTGTTCCGCCGGGTGAAGGCGATCACGGCCGAAGCCAAGTTTTCGGGCATGTTCCTGTCGGGCTTTCCGATCCTGGCGCTGATCGGCATCAACGTGATCCAGCCTGACTACTATAGCGAAGTGATGGGGACCCCGGCCTTCATTCCGGCCTGTCTGGCGGTGGCGGTCTTTCTGGTCGTGAATATCATCTACATGAAAATGATGACGAATATCCAAGTTTAAGAGGTGATGACGGTGCTGAACGGGATCAATCAGATGCTGGTCGACACGCTGGGCCCCTTGGGTCCGGTGATGGCAATCGGCCTGTTTGGGTTGCTGCTGATGGGCCTGACTTTGCCCACCATGATGAAACGGCGGCCCAACGCCTTTGCCAAGCTGAAATCGCAGCGCCCTGACAAGGTGGCGTCCTCTGGCGGGGGGGGGCAGCAACTGCGGCGCGGGGAAAAGGGGGACAAGCTCGAACGGTTTGCCCAGTTCCTCGAACCCCAGAACATGGAGGAAATGTCGGCCGCCAAGATGCGGATGCTGCAGGCGGGATACCGCGCGAAAAACTCCGTGCGCATGTTTCACGCTGCGCAGTTCATGCTGGGTATCGGGGCGCTGGTGCTTGGCACGCTATACACAATCGTGCGATCTGCGACGGGGGAGATCTCGACCCAGCAGATGATCATGTTCATCCTGATCCCGGGCGTGGCTGGCTATTACCTGCCGCGCTACTGGGTCAACAAGCGGATCAAGCAGCGCCAGACCGAAATCGTGCAAGGCTTTCCCGATGCGCTGGACATGATGCTGGTCTGCGTCGAAGCGGGACAGTCGCTGGACCAGTCGATCATCCGCGTTGGCAAGGAGTCCCGCGCGGGCTATCCCGCCTTGGCAGACGAGTTTGACCTGATCGCGCACGAGATCAAGGCTGGCAAGGACCGCAAGGACGTGATGCGCGACATGGCCGAACGCTGCGGCATCCCTGACGTTGCGTCTTTCGTGACCACCCTGATCCAGTCGGCGACCTTTGGTACGTCGATCGCCGAAGCCTTGCGCGTCTATTCTGCCGAAATGCGGGATAAACGGGTGATGCGCGCCGAAGAAAAGGCAAACGTCTTGCCGACGAAGCTTACCCTTGGCACAATGCTGTTCACGCTGCCGCCGCTTTTGATCATTCTGATCGGACCGTCGGTCTATGGTATTACGCAGATGATGGGGAGTTAAGTCCCAACTTGGACATAAGGCCAGCCAGCTTGCTTGCCCTTGCCTGCCTTTTGGCCGCCTGCGGAAACGCGGGCGGTCTTGGTGCAACTGCGGCCTCGCGAAACGCTCCCTTTGGGGTCGATTCCCGGGGTGAGTCGGTGGACGGACTTTTGGTGGGGCACCGATTGATGGAATCGGGCGAATATGAACTGGCGCTGAAATCCTATCTGCGCGCCGCCAGCGAACGCGGCATTGATGTCGATGTGCTGTCAGCGATCGGGTCGGCCAATCTTGCGTTGGGCCGCCTTGGCCAGGCCGAACAGATGCTGCGCCGCGCGCTGGAGCTTGACGCGTCGTTCGTGCCGGCGTTGAACAACCTTGGGGTTGTGTTGATGGAACGTGGCAAGCTGGGCGAGGCGCGGGTCGTCTTTCAGCAGGCCTTTGCCGCCGACAGTGGCCAAACGGACTCCATCCGCGAAAATCTGCGCCTTGCTATCGCGAAAACCGAACAACAGGTCTATGATGATGGCGAGGTAAAAGGTGAATTCTCTCTCATGAGGCGTGAAAAGGGCCGTTACGTCCTGTTGACGCAGCTGTAGGGGACCACCGAAACGAGCAGCAAAAAAGGACGCAACAAATGCGCCAACCGATCTTGATGGGCCTTTGCCTTGTGGGCATGGCTGCGCTTTCCGCATGTGGCGACAAGAATGCCCAAGTCGAGCGTGCCGTCGACAGTGTCAATGTCATCGACGAATCCAACCTGAATGACGTGATGCTGACCGTCGGCGATCCCGACGAGGCCGTGACGTATTTCAAGAAAGCCATCGAGGAAAACCCGGAGCGCACCGACCTCAAGCGCGGGCTGGCCAAGTCATTGGTGCGTGCCAATAAGCCGACCGAAGCGGTCGCGATCTGGGCGGCGGTTGCTGTCAGCCCCGATGCGACCGACGACGACAAGGTCAGCTATGCCGATGCGCTGATCCGCGACAACAAATGGTCCGAGGCCGAGGTGGAACTGAACAAGGTGCCGCCAACGCACGAAACCTTTGACCGCTATCGGCTTGAGGCGATGGTCGCCGACAGC
>JBKJVF010000272.1:0-3040 GCA_046589965.1 Paracoccaceae bacterium | reverse complement strand
GGGCCAGCATCAGGCAGAAGCAAGGACGCATCGCCATAGGAAAAGAACCGGTACTCATGGCTGATCGCATGAGCATAGATCGCCTTGATGCGGTCCTGCCCCATCAGGGCCGATACCAGCATCATCAGCGTTGATCTGGGCAAATGAAAGTTCGTCATCAACCCGTCCGTGACACGAAACCGGTAGCCGGGATAGATGAAGATGTCGGTATCGCCGACCCAGGGACTGACCTTTCCTCCTTGGTCGGCGGCACTTTCGATCAGGCGCAGCGCGGTTGTGCCCACTGGAATGATCCTGCCACCCGCGCGCCTGGTTGCATTGATCTCTGACGCCGCGACGGGTGTGACTTCGCCCCATTCGGCATGCATCCTGTGGGTGGCGACGTCGTCAACCTTGACCGGCAGAAAAGTCCCTGCCCCGACATGCAGTGTGACCTCGGTCAGGGCCACACCCTTGTCCACTAGCGCCTGCAAAAGTGCGGCGTCAAAATGCAGCGATGCCGTCGGGGCCGCGACAGCACCTGCATGGCGCGCAAAGACGGTCTGGTAATCGGTGCGGTCCTGGTCATCAGCGGCGCGCTTGGCCGCGATGTAAGGCGGCAAGGGCATCGCCCCTGCCGCGTTCAGGGCGGCCTCAAACGCAGGTCCGGCACGGTTGAATTCCAGCCGCAGATCGGTGGCGGATTTTTCGACCACGGTTGCGTGCAGTTCGTCGGAAAAGGTGATAACTTCCCCCACATGAACTTTGCGCAGGGGTTTTGCCAGTGCCCGCCAGCCGCTGGCCGCAGGTTCTAGCAACGTGACCTCGATCCGCGCCACTGCCTCGCCACGCTGGCGGTGCCCGAAAAGTCGCGCGGGAATGACCCGGGTATTGTTCAGGACCAGCCGGTCGCCGGGTTGCAGGATATCAATCAGATCATAGACATGCGCATCGCGGATCGAATTGGGCCGCGCGACGAGCAGGCGCGCATGCGTTCGCGGACGTGCCGGGCGCGTCGCTATCAGGTCTTCGGGCAGGTCAAAGTCGAAGTCAGACAGCTTCATCCGTTGGGTTTCCGCAATGTGGGGGGGGCTGTCCGGAAAATGTCGCGAAACATGCCGGGCGTCAGGATCGACAGGGGGTTCACCGATACCTGCGGATTGTCGGCAGCGCCACGCAGGCGATAGTTGAACCCGAAAAGCCCCTCGCCCCGCCGCGAAAAGATCGCACCCACTCCGTTCAAAAGATAGAACGGCGAGACGGTCCCCTGCAGGTCCAGCGCCTTGGTCTGCGTATTGTAAAGACCTGCAAAAGAAACCCCCATTGAGGCCCCGACCGCCGCCCCGCGGGAAATCTGCACTGCACCCGTCTCCATCCGGAAGTTCACATCGACATTGGCAAACAGCAAACCCTCGCCGTTCAGTTGTTCAATGATGCCGATCACGCTGATGGCGTTCAACAGCGAGGCGAGCGCGGGTGCATCAACCACGCGGAGTGTCGAGATTTCCGCCGTGCCGCGATAGCTGCCCGGCGCGCCGTTGGACCGGATCAACAGTTCCAGCGCGCCACCGCGACCGGATGAAAAGATGCCTGCCGCGCTCATGACCTGACCGGCATCGTTCGACCTGATACGGACGGTGCTGCCGCCATCTTGTGGAACGATGGCACCCAGAATGCGGCCCGCGCCGTTGACGCCGGACACAAAATCCCCCGTCAACCCGCCCCGGTTCACGGTCTCGCCCCGCAAATCCGTCAGCGCGATGCCATCCGAGACGATGACACGGTCCAGCCGCAACGACATGGGTGGCCCACCGCCTTCGCCCGGCGGCAGTTTTGGCATCCGCCGCATGTCCAGAGTGCCGCCCGTGATCGCCAGCAGGGGCGCACTGTCGGCACCCTGCCCCGTGACATCGACCGAGGCATCCAGCCAGTCCCCGACCTTCAAGCCCGCCAGCCGCATGACATCAAGACCGCCGCCTTGCCTGAACGCGATCGTGCCGTTGGCAGCCAGCCCTGCCCCCGAAAACGTCATCTCGGTCACTTCTGGCCGTGGGCCAAGGGTCATCTTCAGGACCAGATCGCCGCGCGTGTCTTTGCCCTTGGTCCAGCCAAGCGACGGGATCGCCACGCCAAGCCCCGCAAGGTCGCTCGTTACCACCAGCTTGCCCGGCGCATCCTTTTGCAGATCAAGCACAATCTTGCCATCGGCTTCGCCTGACAACATGCCATTTGGCAAGGCAACACCAAAGGCGCGGAGTGTCTTGTCTGAAATGGCAATCCGGCCCTCAACCCGGGATTTGCCTTTCGCATCGAGGCCGAACGGCAGCGAATACCGCACATCGAACGCCGCGCCGTCCAGCGTCCCCTCACCACGCAAGGCAAGGCCGTCGCGCGTCACTTCGATGTCCAGCGTGTCTGCTGCAAGGTCGCGACCCGGGACGATCACGGGCGAGGCGAGCCCGCTGATCGTGCCGGTCGATGAATAGGTCACATCGGTCACCTGGACCTTGGGGATCAGAGGCAGCGACAACCGGGTCAGTAGGTCAGCGCGCCCCGTGCCCAGATCGACCGCACGGCCGGCCTTGGTCAGATAGCTGAAGGGTGGCTGATCAAGGATCGACAGAGTTGCGGTCAGGCTGGAGGATGTGACCATGGTGATGTTGGCGCGCGTCGGCCGCTGGGTGATGTCAGGCACTTCAAAGACCGATCCGTCCACCACGACGCTGCCGCCTTGCGGTGCACTGACATGGCCGCGATCAAGCGCCATCACATACCGCTCCCCTTCGACAGAGGCACGGCCATAGCCGTCGTTGATGGGCGGCAGGCTGCGCAGAAAACGCACATCGATGCCTGCAAATTCATAAGCAAGGCTGAATTTTGGGGTCTGGCCGGGTGACGTGCGCAAGGCGGCATTGACGTTGAAAAGGTCGCCCGAATGCACATTTTCGACCAACCAGTCCCGCGTCTTGGGCACCAGTTGCAACGGCCACAGTTTGACCAGACGGTCATGGCGGATGCGGTCCAGGGCGACATCGATCTGGCTTGCCCAACCATCCTTTTC
>JBKJVF010000127.1:0-7340 GCA_046589965.1 Paracoccaceae bacterium | reverse complement strand
GCCGGTGATTACGCTTGTCGACACCCCCGGCGCCTATCCCGGCAAGGGTGCCGAAGAACGCGGGCAGGCCGAGGCCATCGCCCGATCGACCGCAAAGTGCCTTGAAATCGGCGTTCCGCTGATTTCGGTGGTGATCGGTGAAGGCGGGTCGGGCGGCGCGGTTGCCTTTGCCACCGCCAACCGCGTCGCGATGCTGGAACATTCGGTCTATTCGGTGATCAGCCCCGAAGGCTGCGCGTCGATTTTGTGGAAAGACGCCGAAAAGATGCGCGAAGCGGCAGAGGCGTTGCGCCTGACCGCACAGGATCTGCAAAAGCTGGGTGTCATCGACCGCATCATCAAGGAACCCCTGGGTGGGGCGCAGCGCGCGGCCAAGGAAACCATCGAGGCTGTCGGAAAGGGCATCGATCTGATGCTGAAGGAACTGTCGGGCAAAAAGCCCGACGTCCTGGTCAAGGAACGCCGCCAGAAGTTCCTCGATATGGGGGCCAGGGGTCTGGCTGCCTGACATGGCAGGTTGGCAACAGCAGCAGTTCATCTGGACGGCTCTGGCCTTGATCGTGGCAGGCACACCTGCCTTGCCCGAGGGCACCCTTGAGGGTCGGCTGGTGACCTTTAACGTGCTGACCTACGATGACCCTGCCCAACCCTTTCTGCAGGCGCGCGGCAAGACGGTGATGGTCGGCCAGGGCGTCGAGTTCGATCTTGAACCCGAGGGATTGACCGGTGGCCTTGACGTAGTTCCGGTGACGGTTGAAATCGGGCCAAGCCGGATCGAGATGTCCTATCCCCTGGGCGGCGGGCAATTCTACACCTCGACCTTCAACGGCTATGTCCTGCGGTTCGAAACGGAATGTGCGTTGTTCCAGTCAGTTGCCATCGACACTGACGCAACCACAATGCGCCTGACGCAAAGCGACATCCGTGCGGAAACAGGCGCACTTTTCATCAACGTATCAGGGCGAGATTATGGCCCAGCGCAACACATTGCGTTGGATGTTGTCGTGGGCGACTGCCCGATCAGCTGATCACTGCAAAAACCGTGCGGCTGTTACCACCAGCCCAAATGGGCACGGGTAACGCGGTCGGCGTCATAGGCGGCCCCATTGATTTCGCCGCGTGTGGCGTCTTGCAGCATGTGCCCCGCACTTGGCAGATCTTGTGCGCAGTCGCCCGCCGTCCACAGTTCGGACCGTTGCAAGGCGCGGGGACATTGGGAATAGACCTCACCGACGCGGATGACGATCACGGTCCGTGGATGCTGACCATCGCGTTGGAAACCGGCGCAAAGACCGGGGTCCGCGGTCAGGCGGGCGGTGCCGTTGATCCGGACACAGGTCGTGGACCCGGCAACAAGAAAGATCAGACTGACGCGGCCATCCCGCACGATGTTGCGCAACGAATCGAGGCGCTGGTTGCCGTGCCAGTCAGGCAAAAGCACCGTTTCATCGTCCATCACGTCCATCACGTTCACCACCGGCCCGCGGTCCCCGCGGGGGCTGCCATCCGTACCTTCGGGACCGATCGTGGACAGGATGCAAAAACGGCTTTGCATGATCCAGTCGCGATAGGCTGGCACAAGCGTCCGCGACACCTTGCGCAACGCCGGGGCCTTTGGCGTGCCGTAACGGGCGTGCAGGGCATCCAGATCGGTGATCCAGTCCATCACTTTGCCTCTCGCGGTGATAACGGTTTTAGTGGCGGGCGATGTGCTCATCTGGTGGCTTCGGCCGACAGCCGGTCCGACGCCTCCTCCACCTCGGCCCTCAGGCGGGCCATGAAATCTGGGATCGCAAGTCCGGGCTGGATTTCGGACAGGAACTCCACGACCGCGACGCCCGGATAGCGCAGGATGCCACGCTTGGGCCAGAAATGACCGACATTGGTGGCGACCGGTACGCAAGGTTGGCCCAACTGTTCGTACAAAAGACCGGTGCCGACCTTGTAGGAGCGCTTGTCACCCGGCGGCACACGCGTGCCTTGCGGATAGATGATCAACTGACCCGGCAACGCGCGACCCTTGGCCACATCAGCCATCATCTGCGCGATCGCCGCCCCCCGCTTGCCGCGATTGACCGGCACACAGCCGATCCGCATCGCGTATTGCCCCAGGATCGGCGCGAACATCAGTTCGCGCTTCATGATGAATTTGCCGCGCGGCACGGCATGGTAGATCATGATGATGTCGAGAAAACTTTGGTGCTTGGCTGCCACCACGACCTCATGCGTCGGAGGGGTGCCGCGCACCTCGCATTTGAGGCCGCACAGGACACGCAACGTCCAGATCACCCAGGCACAATAGGCGTGACAGGCGGCAAAGGCCCCATTCCGCGACAGAATGGCCCAAGGCAGGTAAAGGACCGCGATAACCGCCATCGCCAGATACATCTGCACGACAAAGATCGCCGACAAGATCCACCGCACCAGCGTCATCAGGTCAGTTCCTTCAGCTTGCGCAGGGCGGCAAGTCGCGTAGCGCCAAATGCAACCACCGCTGCCATCAGCGGCAAAATCAGCGGCAAGAACCATGCCATGCCTTGAAATCCAAGGCCCGTCAGAAAACCGCCCGCCGCATCCATCCGGGGCAGGAACGCCACACCGATCATCCCGAGAAATGTTCCCGCCAGCGCCCCGAGCCCCGCGCGAAGGGTAAAGCGCCGCACGAACGCCCGCGCGATATAGGTGTCTTGTGCGCCGACCAGCCGCAGCACTTTGATGACCTGCTGGTTGGCCGACAGGGCCGACCCGGCCGCCAGCGTGATCATCGCGGCCATAGCAGCCCCGATCAGACCGATCGACAAAAGTCCAAGCAGCCGCATCCGCGACGCCGCCTCCACCATCGGGCGACGCCAGCGACTGTGGTCATCGAGGACGGCGCCCGGGGCCTCTGCCGCAAGGCGCAGGCGCAGGCCTTCAGCATCGAACCCGGCATCGGCTTCGCTGACCTCAATCAAGCGGGGCAGGCTCAGGGCGTCAAGCGGCAGGTCCGGACCAAACCAGGGGGCCAACAACCGGCGCTGTTCGTCATCGCCCATCGCCCGCGCGTCGGCTATTCCCGGAGTGGTCTTCAGCACCGCGAGCACCGCCTCGGTCTGGGTGTCCATCTGACTTTCGGGGGCGGAAATGCGCACCGTTGCCGTCTGGGCCAGTGCGTCGGACCAGCGGTCGGCAAGCCGCCCGGCGGCCAATGACAAAGCGAGTGCAAACACCGCCAGAAACGCCATCGCACCAGCGGTAAAGCTGGTCAGCCACACCGTCGCCCCGGATGGCGGCACGACGCGGTCGGCGGTCTTGTCCCCACGAAGGATACCGATCACGCGATCAATCACAGGTCCGACCCCGCCAGTTGCACGCGTTTGTTCGTGATTCGCAGCACCCTCGCCGAAACCTGCGCCTTGGCCGCCCGGATCAGGTTCATGTCGTGCGTGGCCACAAGGATCGTCTTGCCCATCCGGTTCAGTTCCAGCAGCAACGTCAGCAGCCGGACGGACATGTCCCAGTCAAGGTTGCCCGTCGGCTCGTCTGCCAGGATGACATCGGGGTCCATGATCACCGCACGTGCAACTGCGGCGCGCTGGCGTTCCCCCCCGGACAATGACGGTGGACGCGCATTTGCCAGATGTCCAAGCCCGACCCAGGCCAGCAGGGCCGTCAGATCCTCCAAAGGCGCCGTTTTGCCTGCAACCTGCAATGGCAACGTCACGTTTTCGGTCACCGGCAGATGATCAAGAAACTGGCAGTCCTGATGCACAACACCGATCCTGCGACGCGACAATGCGATGCCATCACGGCCAAGCGATTTCACTTCGCGGTCAAAAAGCGACACGTGACCCGTAGTTGGCAAAAGCTCGGCATAGGCAAGTTTCAAAAACGTCGACTTTCCGGATCCCGACGGTCCGGTCAGAAAATGAAACGACCCTGGCGCGAGTTTCAACGAGACTTCGGACAAAAGCTCCCCACCGCCGTAGTTGTAGGCAACATTTTCAAATACGATCACAGTTGATCTTCCTTGCCCCTGCGCCTTCTGGCCACGCATCTGGTCCTTTGGCAGATGCAGGCTGGCGCGGCGGCGACACTAAGGTTCATTGATGCAGAAGTTAACTACAAATGCTTGGAGTTGTGAGACATCGTTGGTACAACCGGGCCAATGAGCACGGATAGCTGGTTGGATTATGGTACGATGCGGCTGATTTGCCCGAACTGCGGCGCCCAATATGAGGTCGCCGATGACGCGATTCCGGCTTCGGGCCGGGACGTGCAATGTTCCAATTGTGGACATGCCTGGTTCCAGCACCCGGCGTTGCTCGAAATGGACGAAGCAGAGGTGGTTAACGCCCCGGCGGCGGTAGCACATGCAGCGACCGAGCCCGAAGACGTAGTGACCGCAGACACTGTGACGGCCGGGACGCCTGAACCAGCGCTGTCTGAGCCAGAGCCTGAGGTGGCGCCAGAACCGGAGCCCGCGCCAGAAGTTGAACCTGCTATCGCCGTCGTGGTTGAGACATCGCCTGAACCGGAGGTTGAACCGGTCGCAGATGCGGCACCGATTGAGGCCCCTGTCGATCCCGCTCCCGCTCCCGTCGCCGCGGCAGTGGTGGATGCCGCGCCCCTGCAACGCAACAGCCTTGACGACAATCTGCTTGCGGTCTTGCGCGAAGAGGCCGAGCGCGAAGTGGCACAGCGTCGGGCCGAAGCCGCGCGCGGCATTGAAACCCAGACCGAACTCGGGATCGAGGCGGTCGCCGCTGCGCCTGCTTCACCGCCGCCATTTACGGCCGCCACATCGATGGGTAGCAAACCGGACTTCAGCTATCTGTCTTCGGATGCCGATCTGGACAACACGGTCCCCGAAGCATCGGTCCGCCCCGCCGCCCGCCGCGATCTTTTGCCGGACGTCGAGGTGATCAGTTCCACCTTGCGGTCATCCAGCGGCGCCGGTGACGATGACAATCCCATGCCGGATCTGCCGAACATTCGTCGTTCAAGCGGATTCCGCAGCGGGTTTCTTCTGTCAGTGCTGCTGGCGGTGATCGTGGTCGTGGCCTACGTTCTTGCCCCGCGTCTGGCTGAACAGTTCCCGGCCGCCAAGGGCACCCTCGATGCCTATGTCACTGCGATTGACGCCCTGCGGCTTTGGGTTGGCACCGTGGTGGCCAACTTGACAGGTATGCTGGAATCCGAGGGCTGACAATCAGGTCAACAGCGCCCGCCGACTAGAACTGGTCCAGAAGGCGCCGCAGATAGTCGAGTTCGGAGTCCGGACGCGACTGGTCGCCTGATCGGCGCCGGATTTCGTCCAGCAGATCCTGCGCCCGGCGATAGACATCATCACCTTGCAGCATGTTGCGGTCCGATCCGATGCGCGCGGAATCGCCCGGCTCGCGTCCAAGGGGGTCGCGGCCATTGGGATCGGCGCGTCCCATGTCTTGCGCCTGACGGCTGTCGCCCATTTCCTTGCGCTGTTCCTGCGCCAGCGCCTCGCCAAAGTTGCGCATCCCTTCACGCAGCGCTTCCATCGCCTCGGCCTGGCGGTCAAGCGCGCCCGGCAGGTCGCCGTCGCGCAGCGCGCGCTCGGCCTCGCGCATCGCGCGCTCGGACTGCTCCAGCTGCTCGCGGCCGGCCTCGCCCTGTTCGGTTCCGTCGCCGGGCAAGTTGCCACCCTGCAATTCGCCCAACCGGTCACGCAATTCATTCTGCCTGTCGGTCAGCGTCCCGCCACCTTGGCCCTGACCATTCTGTTCACCGCCCTGTTGGTCGCCCGGCTGTTGACCTTGCCCTGGTTGTTGGCCTTCGCCGGGTTGCTGACCCCGTCCAGGCTGCTGACCTTCGCCGTCTTGCTGGCCCTGCTCACCCTCGCCGGGTTCCTGACCTTGGTTGCCTTCCTGCATGTCGCGAAAGGCGTCATCGGACAGTTCCTGCTGGTCGCGCAAGGTTTCCTGCATGTCGCGCATGGCCTGCTGGCCGGGTCCGCCCTGACCTTGGCCTTGTCCCTGCCCTTGGGTCACTTGCATGTTTTCCATGAACTGGCGCAGCTGTTCCATCAGTTCGGCCGCTTCGGCCGTGCGACCCTCTTCGATCAGCTTTTGCAGCTCGTCCAGCATCTGTTGCAGTTGGTCCTGCGACATCTCAAAGCTGGGCTGGTTTTCGGCATTCTGGTTGTTGGGATCGCGCTGCTGTTCTTCGGCCAGCTCGCGCATGTATTCGTTCAGCGCCTCGCGCATGTCCTGCATCAAGCGCTCGACCTCTTCGGGGCTGGCGCCGTTGCGGATCGCTTCGTCAAGCTTGTCCTGAGCGCGCCGCAAACGTTCCAGGGCCGAGGCAAGGTCGCCTTCTTCGAACATCAGGGAAATTTCCCAAAGTTCGACCGCAAGCTCGTCGCGAACTTCGGGGGTCAGGGTGGCGGCAGCGTTGTCCAGCCGACGCAAGGCCACACGCAGGCGCAAATAGGCGTCCTGGTTGCGGATGAACCCTTCGGGTACGTTGGTGACAGCTTTCAAAATCTCGGTTGCGCGCGGCGCGTTCTGGCGGGACCACAACAGGTCACGGCGCATTTCGATGACTGCCATCGCAAGCGGGTCAAAGAACCGCCGACCGGGCAGGACGACGGACAACGGCGCGGCAGTTCCGGCCTGCATCGCCTCGTCGGTGACCGAAAACACCATTTTGACCGGCAGGTTCGCAAAGGGGTGCTGCGACAGATCATCGACCAGCGTTTCCTTGAAATCCGCCCGGTCACCCCGGATCGGCATCGGCAGGTCCAGCACCACCGGCTCGCGCGGTTCGGGATCAACGCCAAGCCCAAAGCGGCGGTCAACTGCCGCCAGATCCAGCGTGATCGTGACCTGACCTGCCGTCACGGCATAGTCGTCCTTGGCGCTGAAGGGCTGTTTCAGCCGCCCATCCGCCTCGCGCGTGATATTGCCTTCGGGGGTCACGCTGGGTGCGCTGTCCTTCAGCGCCATGATCTCCCAGGCGCGTCCACCTTCGCCGGTGATTTCCAGTTTGCCCGACTGTGCCACGACAAAGTCATAGCTGTTCGGCATCGCATCGACCTTGGCGGGGTCTTCGCCGGCTTTGGCAGCGGCCGCTTTGGCGGCATCGGCGGCAACCTTGACGGCGCCGGGATCAGACACCGTTTCCAAGAGGTCGGCCTCGTCCTCATCGCCATAAATGCGAACCTGCAGCCGCGTGCCAACTGGCAGCTCCAGCGTGGGGGCGGTGATGTCGGCAAGATAAATCGCGGCCTTTCCGGTATAGGCGGGGGGTTGCGCCCAGCCTTCCCAGGACGGGCCGCTCGACATGATCGCGGCATCCGCTGTGGCCAGCGGGTTGCCCGTCAC
>JBKJVF010000241.1:0-4017 GCA_046589965.1 Paracoccaceae bacterium | reverse complement strand
GCCGACACCATCACGCCCAGTGTCGCGATAAAGGGTGGGATCTTGGTATAGGCGATCAGCAACCCATTGATCAGGCCCGCGAAGAGCCCACAGGCAAGGCCGACGACAATCGGCACGATGACCGGCAAATCCATCGCCCAGTCGCCAAAGATGGCCTTGGGATTGGGGTTGCCATTGACCATTGCGGTCTGTGCGAAACTCATCACGACCATGGCCGTGACCCCGACCACCGAACCGGAACTTAGGTCGATGCCGCCGATGATGATCACTTGCGTGACGCCCAGCGCGATGACGCCGATGATGGCAACCTGCAAGATCATGATGTCGATGCGCTGCTGGTTAAAGAGCGTGTCGACGTTGTCGCGCATGTTGAACAGAAAGCTGCTGCCGTTGATGCGGTTCAGGATCTCAAAGATCACGATGATCAGGATCAGGGCGCTAAAGACGTTCCATTCCGGTGCTCGGGTCCGCTTTGCCGGGTCATAGTTCAGGCCGCCCACGCCATGTGCCGCTTGCGCCACGTCTTTCCCTCCACCCGATTGCATTCGTCCGAATATCTTCGGCCGGGGTTGTCCCGGCGGCAAGACAAATTCGGGGCAGCGTGTCCGCTGCCCCGGTCAAGTCGAAAATCCTTAGTTCTTCGACAGATAGTCGGCAATGTTCGCAGGGGTCACCAGCTCGAACGGTACATAGACCTTCTGTTCGACCGCCTCACCCGCCGCCAACTTCACCGCTGCATCCAGCGCACCGCCACCTTGGGCCGCCGCGTTCTGGAATACGGTGATGTCAAGCTCTCCCGCCTGCATCGAGGCCAGCGCATCCTGCGTCGCGTCCACGCCGCTGACAATGACCGACGCCATGTCGATGCCCGCCGCCTTCAGCGCCTGGATCGCGCCAAGCGCCATTTCGTCATTGTTGGCCAGCACACCGTCAAATGCAGCGCCGGTCGACAACCAGTTGGTCATCAGGTTCTGCGCTTCGTCACGCGACCAGTTGGCGGTCTGCATGTCGATCACGTTGACCTTGACGGCGCATTTGCCGGCTTCGATCACGTCCGTGTAGTTCTGCGTGCGCTGCACGGCGGCCTGGTTCGACAACTGGCCCTGCATGACATAGACGTTCACGTCGGTCTTGCCGGCAGCGGCCCACTGGTTGCACTGCTCGATGAAGCCCTGGCTGGACGAGTCAACCTCGTTGGACGCGACGAAGGCCTGGTTGTCGGGCAGCGTGTCGACGTTGATCGGCTGGCGGTTCACATACACCAGCGGCACGCCAGCAGCGGCAGCCGCATCTGTCATTGCTTGCGTGGCCGAGGTATCGACCGGGTTGACGATGATCGCATCAACACCCGACGCGATGAAGTTGTTGATCTGGTCCAGCTGTTTGGCCACGTCATCCTGCGCGTCTTCGATCTGCACGGACAGCCCAGCAGCGTCGGCCTGGGCCTGAATGCCGTTGCGCAGAACAGTCAGGAAGTTGTCGTCGAACTTTGCCATCGAAACGGCAATTCCTTCTGCCATTGCGGTTGTGCCCAGCAAGGACACAAGGCCCGCGATCAGAATCTTATTCATTGTCTTTCCTCCGCTATAGGTGTCCGGCACACCCGTTTCTCCCAACCGGACCGACCGGGGCTTTGCCCAGGGCGGTATCTTGTCGTCGTCACGCGGCGCGGGCCGAGATGCCTTGCCGGATATATTCGATCGAGGACGCCAGCGCGCCGCGCGCGTCATCCAGCGCATGCACCGATGGCGCAAAGGGTTCGTAACTGATCGGCCCCGCATAGCCTGCGTCGCGCAAAGCGACGATCTGGTCCACGTTGCCCAGTCGGTCCTGCGCATCCACTAGCACCCGGTGTGGGTCGCGCATATCGCCCACCGCGACCGCTGGATCGACCACACCCGAGACATGCACAATGCCGGTAAGTTCAGGAAAGATAGGCCCGCCGCCCGCCAGATGATGGTGGAACGTGTCATGGACCATGAAATAAGTGCCCTGCCCCCCCACTGCATCGATCACATTGGCAAGGATATCCTTGTAGCGAAGGCTGCAAACCTCGAACCCCAGGGGCTCCACCATCGCCTTGAGCCCATGGGCGCGCAGCATCGGCAGGATTTCCCGCAAGGCAGTTTCGGTCACGCGGTGGCTGTCGGCGCGGTCGGTCGCCACACCGTCATTGCGCGGGATCAGACTGATCGCCTCGGCCCCCGCGGCGACAGCGATCTGCATCAACGCCTCGGCCTCGGCCGCCTTGGCATCCGACCAGTCGTTGAACATCTTGACTTCGGCCAGCGCCAGAAGCCGCAGATCGCGTGAGCGAAGGCCCGCACGGACCAATGCGGGATCGGCGCCCTGAAACAATGGGCCTGCCAGATCGTTTCGGTATTCCACCCCCACGCAACCAAGATCCTGCGCAAGGTCGGCGAAGGCCTCCCAGCCCAGGCTGGGGGCCGTCATGTGGTTCAGCGCAAAAGCCGGCATGTTGTCATGATTCCCGTTAGCCAGAGATGCCAACTTAGCATAATGGAATTTTTATTCTACGCCTTAGGTCATTCAATCACAAGATCGAGCCAGCACGGATTCATCGTCCTGTGACCTTCATTCGACGACTGTTCGGCATGCCAGCGGAGTGTGATGGGTCATTGACCGGGGATAGGTCCGCCAATCCGTTTAAACCAGCCGCGAGTTCGTTGGCAATTTCGAGGTCTGGGCGGATTGGTCGCGCGGACGGAATAGCCCTGCCCTGCCTGCAGTTGTCGATCACGCTTGACCTGCCCCCGCCGAACCGGTCCATTGCCGAAGGGCTTGCGAAGACGTGGCCCGTATGGGGGCCGCAGCTTTTGAGTCACGAATCCGTCGTCAAGCGCGACCTGACCACGAGTGCAGTTCCCTGCAACGATGAAATCCACCTGGCGGCCCCTTAGAATGCCATCCCTTGCTGAATGAAAGATACCCTGATGCCCCAGTGGATTGACGCCTGCGCGACCGACGACATCGACGAAGAGGACCTGATCCGGTTCGACCATGATGAGGCGACCTATGCCATTTATCACGCGCCGGACGGACAGTTCTACGCCACTGCCGGGCGCTGCACGCATGAAGCGGTGCATCTGTGCGACGGCCTTGTGATGGGCCATCTGATCGAATGCCCCAAGCACAATGGCCAGTTTGATTACCGTACTGGCGAGGCCAAACGCGCGCCGGTCTGCGTCAACCTGCGCACCTATCCGGTCAAGGTTGATGGCGGTCGCGTCTTTATCGACGTCGCCTGATCACGGGCGCGCCGCGACCCGGTTGCGACCCGTCCTAATGGCGAATTACTGCACCACCTGATATCCGGCGGCGGTCATCACCCGCATTAGTTCCTTGTGACCCACTTGCGCCATGCGCAAGGGCGGGCTCGCCTTTGGGTCCTGTTCGGCTTCGACCACGAACCAACCCTCATAGCCGTAGTCGGCCAGTCGCTGCACGATGGACCCGAAATCCAGCGATCCATCCCCCGGTACGGTAAAGGCGCCCTTGATCACGGCATCCAGAAAACTGTCCTGGGTCCAGTCCAGCCGATCCAGCACGCCCTGCCGGATGTCCTTGGTGTGGACATGGGCGATGCGGTCATGGTGATTGTCGATTGCGCGCAGCACGTCACCGCGCGCAAAATGCAGGTGCCCGGCATCCAACAGCAGCGGGATGCCCTCGCCCGAATGCGCCATAAATGCATCAAGTTCAGGCTCGAACATCACCACAGCGCCCATATGATGATGATAGACCAGCGGCATGCCTTGCTCGGCGCACCATTCGCCAAAGGTCGTGACCTTGCGCGCATAGGCCTTCATCTCGGCATCCGACAGGATGGGTTTTGTGGACAGCGGCGCGTGACGGTTGCCTTGGACCGACCGGCCGACCTCGCCATAGACAATGCAGGGCGCCGACACCGCCTTGAAGAGGTCGATCATCGGCTGGATGCGGTCCTTGTTCGAAGCCAGATCGTCGTCCACCAAAGTGCCGGAAAACCAGCCGCCG
>JBKJVF010000271.1:0-9739 GCA_046589965.1 Paracoccaceae bacterium | reverse complement strand
GTCGAGGATCGCGACGGCAACCGGTTTTTGGATGCCTTCGGCGCGCTCTACTGCGTGAACGCAGGTTACGGGCGCACGGAAATTGCCGATGCAATTGCCGAACAGGCACACAAGCTGGCGTTTTTTCACGCCTTTGCAGGTCATGGCAATGAACCTGCAATCCGGCTTGCCAAAATGATCATGGACCGTGCGCCCGATCACATGGCGCGGGTCTATTTCGGTCTGTCGGGGTCAGATGCCAACGAGACGAATGTCAAATTGGCCTGGCATTACAATATCCTGCGCGGCAAGCCTGAAAAGCGCAAGATCATCAGCCGCTGGCGGGCCTATCACGGGTCGGGGCTGGTGTCGGGGTCGCTGACGGGGTTGCGCGCGTATCATGCTCGTTTCCATCTGCCTTTGCCCGGTTTCCTGCACACCGACACGCCGCATTATCTGCGCCGCGAAGACGCCAGCATGACCGAGGCCGAATTCCTCGACCACCTGATCGCAAGGCTGGAGGCGATGATCGAAGCCGAAGGCCCTGACACCATTGCCGCCTTCATCGGTGAGCCTGCGATGGGCACCGGCGGTCTTGTCCCCCCTCCCTCCGGCTATTGGGCTCGCGTGCAAGAGGTGCTGAACCGTCACGACATCCTCTTGATCGCGGATGAGGTGGTGACGGGCTTTGGCCGCACCGGCAGCATGTTCGGATCGACCCACTATGACATGAAGCCCGATTTCATCTCCATCGCCAAGGGGTTGACCTCGGCCTATGCGCCGTTGTCCGGCTCGATCATCTCGCAGCGCGTGTTTGACGTGCTGATGAAAGGGTCGGATGATTTCGGCGCGCTGGCGCATGGCTGGACCTATTCCGCCCATCCGGTCAGCTGTGCAGCCGGGGTGGCGACCCTGCAGCTGGTCGATGATCTGGGGCTGGTGGCCAATGCCGCCAGCACCGGGCCTTACCTGTTGACCGCACTGAAGACCGCGATGGCGGGGCACCCGAACGTGGCCGAAGTGCGCGGTGTGGGCCTGATGGCGGCGGTCGAATTCATGGCCGATCCCGCTGCGCGGGTCTGGTTCGATCCGCCGATGTCGATGAGCGTGAAGATCTCTGCCGCCCTGATGCGGCGCGGCGTGATTGCCCGCGCCATGCCGGAGGGCGACATCATCGGCTTTGCGCCGCCTCTTTGCATCACCCCCGACGAGGTGGATATCGTGGCATCCGCCCTGCGCGAGGCGGTGTATGAGGTGCTGGGTCCGGCCGCATGAACCCCGACCGCCCCTGGGACACGTCCGAGGACGAATGGCGCGCGCTGGTCAACCGGGTGCGCGCCGGGCGGCCCCTCAAACCCAAGGCATGGCCCGGCGGTGCGCGCTGTGCGGTGGCGCTGTCCTTTGATGCCGATCACGAGACCTTCGAACTGGGTCAGGGCCGCGCCGCCATTGGCCGCCTTGCATGGGGCGAATTCGGTCGCCGCACCGGGGTGCCTCGCGTGCTGGAGGTCCTGCACCGGCATGACGTGCGCGCCACCTTCTTTACCCCCGCCGTCGCCGCCCTGATCGACCCCGCCGCGATGCACCCGATCACTGATGCGGGCCATGAAATTGGCGTGCATGGCTGGATTCACGAGAATACCTCTCGATTGGACCGCGCCACCGAACGTGAATTGATGTTGCGGGCACGCGATGCGTTGGAGACGGTCACAGGCCAACGCCCCGTAGGCCACCGCGCCGCCCAATGGGACCTGAGCCCGCATACCATCGCATTGGTGGCGGAGCTTGGCTTTGCCTATGACAGCAGCCTGATGGCCGACGACGAATGCTACGAGTTGATGACGAATGGCACGCCCACCGGCGTGGTGGAAATCCCTGTGGAGTGGATCCGCGACGATGCGGTGTATTTCCTGTTCAACCGCGATCCCGCCACCCGTCCCTGGACCCCGCCCGAAGCGGTGTTTGACATCTTTCGCCGCGAGTTCGATGCGGCCTTTGACGAGGGCGGGCTGTTCCAGTTGGTGATGCACCCCTTTGTCATCGGCTATCGCTCGCGCATCTGGATTCTGGATCAGTTGATCGCCCATGCGAAATCGCGGGGGGATATCTGGTTTGCCACCCATGC
Organism: Paracoccaceae bacterium; assembly: GCA_046589965.1. GTDB lineage: Bacteria > Pseudomonadota > Alphaproteobacteria > Rhodobacterales > Rhodobacteraceae > JAJNPS01. Next base: position 7,635 of record JBKJVF010000271.1, on the reverse strand, counting down.
CGATGTCGCCAGTTGGGTCTGGCAACATCGCCCCGACTTGCCCTGAAGGAAAACGCCTATGACCGACTTTGCCCCCCTGATCCGCCAGGCCAACCTCGTGGCAGGCAACTGGATCGCCGCAGACAGTGGCCGCACGCTGGACGTGACCAACCCCGCCACAGGGGCCGTGATCGCAACCGTCCCTGCCTGCGGCGCGGCCGAAACGCGGCGCGCGATTGACGCCGCCCATGCCGCCTTTCCGGCCTATGCCGCCATGCCCCTGGGAGAGCGGGTGGCGTTGATGCGCAAGCTGCACCAGCTGATCCTGGACAACCTCGACGGCCTTGCCGCACTCTTGACCGCCGAACAGGGCAAACCGCTGGCCGAGGCGCGGGGCGAGGTGGCATCCTCTGCTGCATACGTCTTGTGGTTTGCCGAAGAGGCGCGGCGGACCTATGGCGCCAACATTCCCGCGCCGGTGGCAGGTCGCCGCCTGATGACGACGCGGCATCCGGTGGGGGTCGTGGCCGCCATCACGCCATGGAACTTTCCGTCCTCCATGCTGGCGCGAAAGCTGGGGCCAGCGCTGGCCGCAGGCTGCACCGTGGTGGTCAAACCCGCCAGTGCCACACCGCTGTCGGGCCTTGTCTGGGGTCATCTGTGCGAACTGGCAGGGTTCCCGAAGGGGGTCGTCAACGTCCTGACGGGATCCGCGCGCGAAATCGGGGGAGAGATCACGGCCAACAAGAAGGTGCGAAAGATCACCTTCACGGGGTCAACCGAGATCGGCAAGCAACTGCTGCGCGAGGCGGCGGGTACGGTCAAACGCGTGTCGATGGAGCTGGGCGGCAACGCCCCCTTCATCGTGTTCGATGACGCCGACCTTGATGCTGCGGTCGCGGGTGCGGTCTTTGCCAAGTTCCGCAATGCGGGGCAAACCTGCGTCTGCACCAACCGCCTTTATGTGCAGTCGGGCATCTATGATCGCTTCGTCGCGCGTTTTTCGGAACGGGTGGCCGCGATGAAGGTCGCACCCGGCGACGAGGCGGGGGCCGAGCAAGGCCCGCTGATCGACGCCGCCGCCCTGGTCAAGATCGAGGAATTCGTCGCCGACGCATTGGCCAAGGGCGCCACGCTGGTCACGGGCGGCGCCCCCCACGCACGTGGCGGGCTGTTCTATCAACCGACCGTGGTCGCCAATGCAGGCCCCGACATGCGCTTTACCACCGAGGAAATCTTTGGCCCTGTTGCCCCGGTTTACCGTTTCGACACCGAGGACCAGGTCATCGAGGCGGCGAATGCCACAGACTATGGCCTTGCCGCCTATGCCTATACCCAAGGGTTGTCGCGGATGTTCCGTCTGCAGGCGCGGCTGGAATATGGTCTGATCGGGATCAACGAGGTGATGATCGTCTCGCCCGAGGCCCCCTTTGGGGGGTTGAAGGAATCGGGCCTCGGCAAAGAGGGCAGTTGGCAGGGCATCGACGACTATCTGGACACCAAATACACCTGCATCGGCGGGCTTTGACCCCGAAAGGACGCGCATCATGCTGAAGTTCTACTACAACGCCGCCCCGAACCCGCTGAAAGTCGGCCTCTTCCTGGAGGAATCCGGCCTGCCCTATGAGGCGATCCCCGTCGATACGCGGCGGGGACAACAGCATGACCCGGCGTTTCTGGCGATCAACCCCAATGGCAAGGTGCCGGCCATTGTCGATGGCGATGCGGTGGTGTTCGACAGCAATGCGATCCTTCTGTACCTGGCCGAAAAGACCGGACAGTTCCTGCCCGAGGATACGCCAAAGGCGCGCGGCGCGCTGTTGTCGTGGCTGATGTTCGTGGCCTCGGGCATCGGCCCGTTTTCGGGACAGGCAGTGCATTTCCGTCATGTCGCGCCGGGCGAAAACCCCTATCCGCGCAAACGCTATGACTACGAGGCGCGGCGTCACTGGCGCATCGTGGATGATCGGCTGGCGCAGGCCCCCTATATGCTGGGCGACCGCTATACCATCGTGGATATGGCTGTCTGGGGTTGGGCGACACGCATCTACTATGCGCTTGGCGAGGCGGCTGTGGCCGAATTTCCCAATGTTGCCCGCCTGATGGCGGAAATCGACGCCCGCCCGGCGGGCAAACGCGCGCTGGGGTTGAAGGACCGCCACGCCTTCAAGCTGGAACTGGACGACGCGGCCATGAGGGTCATGTATCCGCAGATCTTTGCCCCCGATCCCACATGACCCGTACCGCTATCGTCACTGGGGCTGCGTCGGGCATCGGCCTGGCAGTGGCCACGCGCCTTGCCACAGACGGCATGGCGGTGGTTTGCGCGGACCGGAACATGGCAGGTGCAGAACACCTTGCCACGGCGCTGATGGAGGCGGGGCACCTTGCCATCGCCACCCACACCGACATCACCGACGAGGCGTCCGTGGCCGACATGGCCGCCCGCGCCATCGACTGGACCGGGCGGATAGATACCTGCATCGCCAATGCGGGCGCGATGGTGGAGGGCGATATCCTGTCCTTGTCGCTGGACGACTGGAACCGCGCGATGACGATCAACGCCACGGGCGCTTTTCTGACGGCGCGTGCGGTGCTGCCGCATCTGCTGGTGCAGGGGGGCACGCTGGTGTTCACCGCATCAACCGTGGGGCTGGCGGGGATGAAGGGGGTTGCGGCCTATTCGGCGGCCAAGGGGGCGGTGGTCGCCCTGACCCGGCAACTGGCCGCCGATTATGCGGCGCGCGGGGTGCGGGTGAATGCGGTGGCACCGGGCGCTGTGCGCACGCCGCTGTCGGAATCGCAGTTCCGGGCGCGTGCTGCGGATGAGGCGGGGTTTCAGGCGCTGCTGGCGCAGGTCATCGGGCGCTATCCGATTTCCCGCTGGGGCACGCCTGAGGAGATTGCCGAAGTGGTGATGTTTCTGGCGACCGAACGGTCAAGCTGGATGACGGGCCAGATCATCCCGATCGATGGTGGATTGCTGGAACTGCGCTGACGCTTCAGCCTCCCAGTTCCGCCACCATCTCGGCCGTCGTGCGCTGGCGGCAATAACCCCGGATCGCGGCCAGCGACGCCGTCTGCCGCGCCTCGGTGAAGGTCGCACAGGCATCGGTCACCTGCGTCACCAGATATCCCAGATCGCAGGCATCGCGGATGGCGCTTTCAACACATTGATCTGTCAGGACACCTGACAGGATCAATTGCTGCACCCCCAGATTGCGCAGCAGATAGTCGATATGGGTGGAAACAAACACGCTGGACGAGGATTTCGGCAGCACGATCTCGTCCGGGCCGGGGGCAATTTCGTCTACCACCCTGCCATCCCACGACCCTTTGGGCACGTTAAAGCCGGTGATCTTGTAATCAAGGCTGCGATCACGCCCGTCCAGCGTCAGGCTTTCGATGGTGGTATACATCACCTCGACCCCGGCGCGGCGCGCTGCGGTTTGCAGGGCCTGCATGCGGGGCAACACCTGATCGTGCATCTGGGCCAGAAACGGGTCGCGCTTTTGCGCAAGTTCCGCCGGGGTCATCGTTTCCCATTCGGCCCCGTCGCGGTGGCAGGAAAAGTTCTGCACGTCGATGAACAGCAGCGCCGCGCGGTCCGGTACAATGGGCACATCACGGGTGGTGGTGGACAAAAACGGCGATGGCATGGCGCACCTCGGGCTTGCTTTGACGAATATATGTTCACAGACTGCCCCTGACAGGCAAGAAGGGGAAAAGTTCATGTCGGTCCGCAATCACCCTTCACCTTTGTCGCCACCTGCGATTTTGCGGGACTTCTGCGCGGCAAGGGGGTGCCAGCCGCAGCCTTTGAACGGCGTTGTACGGGCGGCATCGGCTGGACGCCGACGAACATCCAGATCACCTGCTTTGACACCATCGCAGACTCGCCGTTTGGCGCGATGGGCGACGTCGTGCTGCGCGGCGACCCCGCGACCCGCATCACCGCGCGCCTGCCGGACGGCCAGGTGATGGACTTTGCCCTCGGCGACATCACCGACCTGTCTGGGGCTGCGTGGGAATGTTGTGCCCGCAGCATGTTGCGCACCGCGGCCGCACGTCTCCTGACCGAGACCGGGCTGGAGGTGAGGGCGAGCTTTGAGCATGAATTCATGTTTCTTGGCCCCGACCCATCGGCGGCGTTCAGCCTTGCCGGGTTCACCCAGCGGGCGGGGTTTGCCCGCGCGTTGATGGCCGCCCTTGAGGGCACAGGGATCGAGCCGGACAGTTTTCTGCGCGAATACGGACCGGGGCAGATGGAGGTGACCATTCCCCCCGCCCCTGCCCTGCGCGCCGCAGATCAGGCTGCAGGGCTGCGCGAAGTGACGCGGGCGGTCGGGCGGGCGATGGGGCAGCCCTTGACCTTTTCGCCGTTGGTATCGCCCGACGTGGTGGGCAACGGCGTGCATGTCCACTTCAGCCTTTGGGACATCGGGGGAAACCCGGTGACCCATGACCCCAAGGGCCGACACGGCCTGTCAGCCAAAGCCGGGGCGTTCATTGCGGGAATTCTGGCCAATGTGGGCGCGCTGACCGCGATCACCGCGCCCACGGCCATCTCGGCGCTGCGATTGACCCCGCATCGCTGGAGTGCGGCGTACAACAACATGGGCGTTCAGGACCGCGAGGCCACGATCCGCATTTGCCCGGTTATGGCTACGGACCCCGACGCCCGCGCACGGCAGTTCAACTTTGAATATCGCGCGGCGGATGCGGCGGCGTCCCCCCATCTGACGCTGGCGGCGTTGATCGAGGCTGGGTTGGCGGGCATCCGGGCAAACTTGCCGGTGCCTGAGGCAACCGTCGGGGATATCAGCCTGCTGACGCCTAATGCGCTTGCGGCACGAGGCCTGCAGCGTCTGCCCGAATCGCTGGATGACGCGCTGGACGCGCTGGAGGCGAACACCACGCTTCGGGCGGCCTTTCCGGGTCGCGCCATCGACATCTACATCGCCCACAAGCGGGCCGAGGCGAACCATGTCGCCGCAATGACGCCAGATGCAAGATTTTCGGCCTACGGCGCAATCTACTGATCCTGGCCGCAAGAAAGCCGTTGAAAAAATGCGCTCAGCGCATGACAGTTCACATAGCGAACAAGGAGGCACCGATGAATCACGACCTGATCCTGAAGCAGATGGCGTCGCGCAACCCGCTGCGCAACGCGATGCAACACTCGGCAAGTCGCCGGAAATTCATGCAAGGTCTGGCCGCCGGGGCGGCTGTGGCGACCCTGCCGATGCAGGCCGGGGCGCAGACGCGGCCCCTGTCGCTGTTGACCTGGGATGCCTATGCCGACCCCAAGCTGCTGGCGCTGTGGAAGGAACAGACGGGTGGCGAAATCCGTTATGAAATCCACATCTCGGACCCAAGTTCGGTGAACCGGCTGCGCGCGGGCGAAACGTCGGTCTGGGACTTCATCAACGTCAACAACCCTTGGGCCCGCAACGAGATGTGGCCCGCCGGTCTGATCCGCGAATTGCCGCGTGACCGGTTTGAACCCCTTTACGCGCAGATGCTGCCGAAATTCGCAGCACCCTACCCTTGGGCGATGAGCGCGGATGGCAACCACCTTTTGGGCGTTGTCCAGCGGTTTGAAACGTTTGACTTCGTGGTGAATTCCGACGTCATCTCGCCGCAGCTGGCCAAGGACGAAGGCTGGGATCTGTTCAACAACCCCGACTTTTCAAGCCGTTACGGCATCCTCGCCTATGAGGACTGGAACGTGATGGACATCTGCATGGGCGCAGGCGTGCATCCCTTCAAGGTCAAGACCGATGAGGAAGTGGCGAAGTTCGAGGAAACCGCAAACCGCTGGATCAAGAACGCCAAGCTGATCACCACCGACTTTGTGCAATTGAACCTTGCGATCCTGAACGGCGAGATCGACCTGTACTTTACTGGGGGCACCTACACCACGGCCGCGGCCCGGCTTGAAGGGGTCAGCAATCTTTATGCAATCACGCCGAACTCCGGCCCCGCAGATGGCAAGGGCGGGATCAACTGGATCGAAATCAACTCCGCCGTGGCCAATCCCGACCCGCTGGATGCCGCGTTTGATTTCCTGGAGTTCATCACCACCCCCGATGCTGCAGAACTTGTGTCGCGCGGCAACGGCAACTTCCAGCCCGTCGCCCAGATGGCCAACCCCGAACTGATGGCGCGCTTCAAATCGGAAGAACTGGCGGCAATTCAGTGGGACGAATTTGACGAGCGCATCGCCAATGCGGTCGAGTTCGATATCGTGCCGGATTACGACCGTCTCTATGACATCTATTCCGCCGCGATGCGCGCCCGGGGCTAAGGCATGTCGCATTCCCCGCCGGCCCTGACGCTGACGGGTCTGACCAAGCAGTTCGGCACCCTGACCGCCGTGGACGGGGTGTCGATCGATATCGTCGACGGGGAGTTCTTTACGATCGTCGGCCCGTCCGGCAGCGGCAAGTCGACGCTGGTCCGGCTGCTGGCGGGTCTGGACGCGCCGACGTCGGGAACACTACACCTGCGCGGGCGCGACATCACCGCGATGCCCGCCAACAAGCGCCCCACAGCGATGGTGTTTCAGTCGCTGGCCCTCTTTGATCACCGCAGTGTCGGGCAGAACATCGAATTCGCGATGAAGATGAAGGGGGTTGCCCCCGATGCCCGCCGCGCCCGCGCGCTGGAGTTGTTGCGGCTGGTGCGCCTGCCCGAAGACTTTTACGCCCGCCCGGTGACCCAGTGTTCGGGCGGCGAGCGTCAAAGGGTGGCGCTGGCCCGTGCGTTGGGGTCGGACCCGGAGATTCTGTTTTTTGATGAACCTCTGTCGGCCATCGACTATCGCCTGCGCAAGACGCTTGAAGTGGAGTTGAAGGAACTTCACCAGCGCACCGCCAAGACCTTTATCTACATCACCCACAGTCTTGAAGAAGCGATGGTGATGTCTGACCGCATCGCCATCATGCAGGCGGGGCGCTTTGTGCAGATTGGCACGCCGCATCAGATCTATCGCCAGCCGCTGAACCGTTTTGTCGCCAGCTTCATGGGCGAGGTGAATATCCTGCCGGTGACCGGGCATGGCGCGTCTGCCATGTTCGCGGACCTTGGCCTGCCTGCCACCCATGCCCAAGGCGCCTACGCGGTGCTGCGCCCCGAGGCGCTGGCGGCGGGGAATGCGGGGGCGGTGGCCTTTGATGCCGAAGTGACGCAAAAGCTGATGCTGGGGTCGCGTACCCAGTTCCACTTGCGCGCTGGCAATGCCGCCCTGATTGCCGAGATTGCCGCCGGGCAGCGCGCCGAGATGGAGATCGGTCAGACCGCGAGGTTCAGCTTTGATCCTTCCGACATCGCATGGGTGGCCGACTGATGCGGCGCAATCCGGGTCCTTGGTATGCGGTGCCGCTGATCGGATTTCTGCTGGTGTTCTTTGCCGCGCCGCTGGTCGTTGTTGGCTGGTACAGCCTGATGCCCGCCCGCACCTTTGATCTGACCACCGCATTCACCTTTGACAACTATCGCGCTGCCTTTGCCGACGGCTATGGCCACCCGCTGATGTGGTCGCTGATCGGGGCCACGCTGACCACGCTGATCGCGGGACTGCTGGCCTGGCCCACCGCCAAGATCCTGCACCGGCACGCAGGCAAATGGGCCAGCCTTGTCACCACCCTGATC
>JBKJVF010000223.1:0-6452 GCA_046589965.1 Paracoccaceae bacterium | reverse complement strand
CAAAGTCATAGATGTCGTCGATGACCTTGCCGTATTCGTCGATGGCTGACAGGGAATAGGCCTGTTTGCCTGCCGCCCTTCGGCCTGAACGTCCCATGGGCGGGATCACCGGCTGGTTGGGGTCGATGTTCCGCGCGGTCAGGAAAAATTCCATCTCGGGGGCCACGACCGGCACCCAGCCTTGTTCGGCATAAAGCGACATGATCCGGCGCAGCACATTGCGCGGCGCGTAAGGGATAAGGTTGCCGTCCTGATCCTGTGCGTCATGGATCACCTGCAGCGTGACGTCCGCCGTCCAGGGCGCTGCGGTGGCGGTGGTAAAGTCCGGCACCAGGTACATGTCGGGTTCGGTGAAGGCGTCAAAGGGGTTGTCGGCCCATTCGCCGGTGATGGTCTGCAGAAAGATCGAGTTTGGCAGGAAATAGCTTTTCTGCGTGCCGAACTTGGCGGCAGGCATCGCCTTGCCGCGCGCGACCCCGGCAATGTCGCCGATCACGCATTCGACTTCGTCCACACGGCGGTTACCGATGTAGTCGCGGGCTGCCTCGGGCAGCTGGTCAGTCCATTTGGACATATGTCACACTGGTCTTGGGGGGGTGGCCCCCGCGCGATCAGGCGCGGAGCTTCTCGGCCCCGGTTTGATGGTCGAGAAAGAAGGCCGCGATGCGTGCGGCCATGGTCTTGTCCTGCAAAGGGTCTTTCAGGCGTAGGCGTGCGCGCGCCATCAGTTCGTCCGGCACCAGACCGGGCCCCCGCGTGCGCATCAGGCCATCGACAAAGTCGGGTCCGAATTCGGGATGCGCCTGTACCGTGAACATACGGTCGTCATACAGAAGCGCGGCGTTTTCGCAGAATTCATTGCTGGCGATCACCTCGGCCCCTTTTGGCACCTGCACGACCTGATCGCGGTGCCAAGCGTTCAAGGTGATCTTTTCGCCGTTGAAATCATAATCGGTGGGACCAACCGACCAGCCGCCTGCATATTTCTCCACCTTGCCGCCCATGGCCTGTGCGATGATCTGGTGGCCGAAACAGATGCCGACGACGGGGATATGGGCCGCGTAGGCGTCGCGAATGAATCCTTCGAGCGGCTTGATGAAGGGATGATCCTCATAGGCACCATGGCGCGAGCCGGTGATCAGCCAGCCGTCGCAGTCGGCGACAGAGGCGGGAAAATCCATCGTCTCCACCCGGTAGCGGCGGAACGTCAGGCCGCGCCCCGCCAGCAGCCGTTCAAAGAAATCGGGATAGTCGCCGAAATCGTCCTTGAGGGCGTCGGGTGAGGCTCCGGTCTGCAAGATGCCGATCTGCATGGGCGGTCTCGTCGTTGGGTCCCCGGATGGTAGGCGATGTGCCCCCCATCCGGTCAAGGGGTGTTGCGCGCGAGGTCAGACAGTGTCGAGGTAAAGCTCCACCCGTTCTTCGGGTGACAGCTCGGCCAGATAGTGCAGTTCCTGCCGTTTGGTCTGCACCAGATTGCGGATCAGTTCCTTGGGCAAAAACCGATACAGGATATCGCTGTTTTCAAAGGCGTCGATCGCGGCCTCCCATGTGGTAGGGATTTGCGGCAGGTCCATTGCATAGGCATTACCGTTGACCGGCGGCGGGGGTTCGATCTCATCCTCAAGTCCGGTAAGGGCGGCCCCCAGGATGGCAGCCAGCATCAGGTATGGGTTCACGTCGCCGCCCGCGACGCGGTGTTCGATCCGGCGCGCTTCGGGGTTGCCTGCGGGAATGCGGATCGCGGCGGTGCGGTTTTCGAACCCCCAGCTGATTGCGGTCGGGGCGTGCTTGTCGGGGACCAGACGGTCATAGCTGTTGAGGTGGGGCGCAAAGAGCAGCGTCGAGTCGTGCATCGCATTCAGGCAACCAGCCACCGCATAGCGCAGGGCGGCGGTGCCTTTGGGGCCGCCACTATCAAAGATGTTGTCGCCCTTGTGGTCCAGCACAGAGAAATGCGTGTGCAGGCCGGACCCCGAATATTCCATATATGGCTTGGCCATGAAGCTGGCGGCAAAGCCGTGGCGGCGGGCCAGACCCTTGACCAGCATCTTGAACAGCCAGGCATCATCGGCGGCGCGCAGGGCATCGTCGCAATGCATCAGGTTCACCTCGAACTGGCCGAGGCCGGTTTCCGAGGTGGTGGTGTCGGCGGGGATATCCATCGCCTCACACGCGTCGTAAAGGTCGGTAAAGAAGGTGTCGAAGGCGTCCAGCGCGCGGATCGACAGGGTTTCCGCTGCCTTGCGCCGCTTGCCCGACCGGGGGCTGGGCGGAACCTGCAAGGTCTTGCCAGAGTCGTCGATCAGAAAAAATTCCAGCTCCATCGCGCAGACCGGGGTCAGGCCCTTGGCCTTGTAGCGGTCCACCACCGCGCGCAGGGCGTGGCGGGGGTCACCCTCATAGGGCTGGCCGTTTTCGCGGAACATCCAGATCGGCAAAAGGGCGGTCGGCGCCTCCAGCCAGGGCATCGGCATGAACCCACGCTCGGTCGGTTTCAGGACGCCATCGGCATCGCCTTCGTCGAACACGAGCGGGCTGTCGTCGATATCCTCGCCCCAGATATCGAGGTTGAGGACCGAGAAGGGAAACCGGGTTCCGTTCTTGACCACGTTATCGGCGAACCGGGCTGGCACGCGTTTGCCCCGTGCCTGTCCATTCAAATCCACGGCGGCCACGCGGATCGTCCGCACGTCCGGGTGCTTGCGCAAATAGTCTTTCATCATCATCGTTTCAGGCAGGGCATGCACCGCCCGCGCCCGGGGCACAGAGCGGCCCGGCCAGGCGGGTGTTGGATCATGCCCTTGATCCTATCCCCTTTTTTGATCAACGGCGCGGGTCGTGATGACCCTTTCGCAATTTGATCAAATTAAGGGTACTATCGGATCAGGTCCCGGCGCAAGCAGATTCTGCTGGGCTGGTCTTGCGGCAGGTGACGAATGGCGTGGCTGTTCACAGCGCCATGGAACGCCGTCACGATCAGGGTCAGAAGGATGAAATATGCGGCGGTGACCGGATAGGATGCGCAAGGGTTGGCGGAATTTGGGTTTGTGGTGCTTCAGTTGAACCAGCGTTTGCCAAGGTCATCCAGCGTTCCATCGGCGCGCAGCGCAGCAAGCGCCGCATTCAGGCTGTCGAGAAGCTCCGCATTGCCCTTGCAGACCGCGATGACAATGCCGTCATCGGGAATCTCGTCGCTGTAAAGGTAGTCATAGCCATTCGCAGACATGAGGTCCGTGACCTCTTCACGGGTTTCAAACGCGCCAAAGGCCAGGTCTGCGCGGCCATCCTTGAGGGCGGCCAGCGCCTCTGCCTCGGTCTTGAAGGCCAGATAGTCGGCGCCCATCGCGCGCAACAGGTCTTCGTGCACGGTGCCCGCCTGCACGGCCGTGGTCGCCTTGTCGGGCGCGGGCGCGCCAGGTCGGCCGATATACCATTCCAACTGGTTGGTGGTGTGATGCGCTTGGGTGAAATCCACCAGCTTGCGACGTTCTTCGGTGATCGACATGCCGCCCAGGGCCACGTCAAATTCCCCCGACATGACGCCGGGGATCAGCTGATCAAAGGTGGTGTCGACATAGCTGCAGGCCAGGTTGGCCTGAATGCACACCGCGTCCATCAGGTCGCGTTCATATCCGGTCAGATTGCCAGCGGCGTCGACCATGAAATAGGGCTCAAAGGGCGCGTCGGTGGCCACCACGACTGGCTCGGCCGAGGCGAGCGTCAGCCCGGTGAGCAGCGTCGCTATGGTGCCGATGCAGGACATCCGGGTCAGTCCCCTGTCGCTGACAGAAACCCGCGAAGGTGATCCGTCATGGGCAATCCCCGGGAAATGACTGGCGAGTCTGGCGTCTTTTCGGTCACTGAACTCACGCGGTTGGGGAGCGGATGATCAAATGGACTGCATTCCCTATGCCATTGCAACGCGCTTTTCTGTCAGGGCGTAGGTCAACCAGATGCCAAAGCTTTCGCGGTCTGGTCAGGTGCCGGGGGATTGGGCACGGCGAGGTAGGCAGCGGCGGGAATTGTCACGATGCCCTTGATCCGAAGCAGCGCGCGGTCGGCAGGGGCAAGGGTCGTGATGGCATGGTCGATGGCTGCAAATATCGGGGCCGGGTCGTGATTGCGCGCGGTGATGTAGGGCAGGACCGGGGTCGGATCGGTTTGGGCAATCACCCGCAAATGCTGCGCTACAGGGTCAAGGTCTTGCATCAGCGCCCAGGTGACTGCGTCGAGCGCCGCAATATCGGCAACGCCGTCTGCCACGGCACGCGCAGAAAGCTGGTGACCACCGCTGTGATGGGTCGGCAGCAATGACAGGCCAAGCTTTGCCACATGTGTCTGCGGCGCGGCCCAGCCGGATTGCGACAAATCCTCGTTATAGGCGAAGGGCGCGCCGACAAAGTCTGCAAGGGTTCGCCGTGCGTCGTCGCGCCGAACCACAAAGACAGAGTAATAGTGTCCCGGTGGCGTGTCGGGCAGGTCATAGTCCGGTGTGCCGACCAAGGTGACTTGCCCATGCAGGCGCGCGCGATAGGGATAGCCACAGGTCTGCGACAGCAAAAGATCGGGCGATTCCCACGCCAGCCAATAGGCAGCCTTGCCGCGCGTCAAGTGATCCGGCGCCTCCACTCCGTGCTTGCGCAACTCGTCCCGGATCAATGCCCAGAACCGGTCGTTCGCCGCTATCGCGGCGCCGAAGTCGTACATCCCAAGCGATGCGATCACGCGCGGTCCGCCTTTTGCCGGGCCAGCGCAGACTCGACATCCGACAGGCCCAACAGGCTGGCGACCAGCCGCATCAGGCGGTCCTCATCCTCGTCACGCAAGCCATCCGACAGGACGACCGACCACATGGCCTGCATCAGATCAGCGCGTTCTGCCAGCGGCACGGCGGCCTTGATCGACCGGGTAAAGCGGACCGTGTCGGGGGCTGCCCCCTCCAGATCCTCGGCATCGCGGCGCAGCGCTGCGGCCTCGAACGGGCTGAGGCCATGGCGCTGCATCAGCACGCGGTCGATGCGTTCAACTTCATCCGCCGAATAAAGCCCGTCCGTGCGGGCGAGGCGGACAAGCAATGCCGCGAGCGCGATGCGCGCATCGGGTTCGGTCAGGGCGTCGGGGGCGGGCGCCGCAAGGCGGCGGAGGAGGGTCTGGAACATGGCGGAGATAATAGGTGGCGCCACGCGGGTTTACCAGATCACACGCGATGATGTGACATGGCTGTTTGGGAAATTTGCCTGTCAGAGTCTGCGAAAACGCTCACTCAGGTCCTTGGCTTCGTCCGTCAGACCATAGGGCGGGTTGATCACAAACATCCCCGACCCTTCCATCCTGTGGCCATCGCGCGCAGGGGGGAAACGGACCTCATGGCGCAGCGCATCGGGGAAGCTGGCGGACAGCGACCGCAGCATCGCCGCATGCGGGCTGCCCGTCAGGATCGGATACCACAGCATCAGGATGCCGACGTTCCACTTGCGGTGGATGTGGGCCAGATGTTTCGGGATCGCGTCATAGTCGGCCTTCACCTCATAGCTCGGGTCGATCAGCATCAGGCCCCGGCGGGGTGTCGGCGGGGTCAGGGCCAGCGCGAGATCAAAGCCGTCGCGCTGATGGACATGCGCGCCCCAGGGGGAGGATGCGGCGCGCAGTTGGGCAACCTCTTGGGGGTGAAGTTCGGCCAGGTGGATCGTGTCGGTTTCACGCAAACCCAGTGCCGCGATCATCGGCGAGCCGGGATAGGCATCAGGCCCATGCGCCGCACGCGTTTCGGCCAATCTTTGGCGGTAAGGGTGGTCGGCGGGAAACCAGCCCTCGGCCACCGCGACGCCCATGGCGGCCTCGCCGGTCTTGGCGGCCTCGGGGGCGGTCAGGTCATAAAGCCCCCGCCCGGCATGAGTTTCGATGTAGGTCAGCGGCTTGTCCTTGGCCGTCAGATAGTCAAGCACCCAGGCCAGCATCGCGTGCTTGTGCACGTCGGCCAGGTTTCCCGCGTGATAGGCGTGTTGGTAAGACAGCATGGCCTTTCGGTTAGCGTGACCGCCCGCACACCGCAAGATGGCGATCACCACCTATGGCTTGAACCTGCGCAGTGGCACGGGTAATGCCATGCCCAGCGGATCCAGGCGGCCAGGCCGGGCGTTGTATTCGGTTCGCCATCAAGGGGTCGGCATGGAAATCTTTACCTACGAAGGCTTTGTGGCCCTGATGCAGGTGATCGGCATCGATCTGGTGCTGGCGGGTGACAATGCCATCGTGATCGGTCTGGCGGCGGCGGGTTTGCCGAAAGAGTTGCGCGGCAAAGCGATCCTTGTGGGGATCATCGCGGCGACCGTGATGCGGATCGGTTTTGCACTGGTAACCCAGCAATTGCTGGCGATTGCGGGCCTGCTTCTGGCGGGTGGCATCCTGTTGTTGTGGGTGTGCTGGAAGATGTGGCGCGAGCTGCGCGC
>JBKJVF010000226.1:0-12029 GCA_046589965.1 Paracoccaceae bacterium | reverse complement strand
CAGTTTTCGGCTGCTGGCGCATGGTTTCCTGGGCCCTGTCCGCAGCGACTATCCCCACGCCCCGCACGATCCCGGACCGGGGCTGTGGCTGGCCCCTGCCTTGCTGACGGCCCTGGTCGTGGCCATTGGCGTGGCCCCCATGTTGACGGCGTCGTGGCTGGTCAATGCGGCCGCTGGTGCCGTCACCGGATCGGTTGTCGACAAGCAGATCTACCTTTGGCACGGGCTTGGGGCTGCTGCCTTGTGGATGTCGCTGGCGGCCGTCGGGGGCGGCCTTGCGGTGCTGGGGTTATACCCGCGCCTGCGCCCCATCTGGGACGCCGCCCCGCGTCCCGAGGCAAAGACCATCTTTGACGGCCTGATCGCAGCCCTGACGCAAACGGCGCGGCAGATCACGCGCGGGTTGCATGACGGGGCCTTTGCGCGCATGGCGGTGGTGGCACTTGTGGTGATCGTGACCGCATCGGTGGCGGTGTTCGTGACCTCCACCCACGCGCCGGGTGGGCGGGCCCTGTTACCGGTCACCGGGGCAGCGGGCGTTCTTTGGGTCGTTGTGATGATGGCGATGTTTGCGGCCCTGCGCTATCACCGCAACCGGCTGTTCGCGCTGATCCTGACGGGCATCGTCGGGCTGCTGCTGGCGGTCGGATTTGCCTATCTGTCGGCGCCCGACCTTGCCCTGACGCAGTTGACGGTCGAGGTTGTGACTGTCCTTTTGATGCTGATCGCGCTGAACTTCCTGCCCAAGGAAACGCCCGTTGAAAGCAGCGTGGCGCGGCGTCTGCGCGACGGTACGGTGGCCGGGGTGACCGGCATCGGTGCCGCATTGCTGGCCTTTGCGCTGATGACGCGGGATGCAGCCTTTGCGCCGATTTCGCTGTTCCATCTTGAACAGTCCAAGCCGGGGGCCGGGGGCACCAACGCGGTCAACACAATCATCGTCGACTTCCGCGGCTATGACACCTTTGGCGAAATCATCGTCCTCGGCATTGCGGCCCTTGTCATCTTTGCCCTGACCGAGACAATCTTGCACAATCCCGATGCCGTGGCGGCACTGGCGCGGGAAGGCAGGGCGTCCCGCGACGGCGACCGCCAACCGATGATGCTGGCCGTCGCGACACGGTTTCTGCTGCCTCTGACCCTGATGGTCGGGGTCTATCTGTTCTTGCGCGGTCACAATCTGCCCGGGGGCGGGTTCGTGGCGGGGCTGGTCGTCGCCATCGCATTTCTGATGCAATACATCGGGTCGGGCTTTGCCTGGTCGCAGGCCCGCCAACGCCTCGACCACCATCTGGTGCTGGGCGCGGGCGTTCTGGTCGCCTGGGCTGCGGGGGCCGGGGCTTGGGCGTTCGGCCTGCCGTTCCTGACGTCGGGCTATGAGTATGTCACCCTCTGGCCGCTTGAGACGTTTGAACTGGCAACGGCGGGCATCTTTGATCTTGGCGTATTCCTGTGTGTCATGGGTGCGGTCCTGCTGGCGCTTGCCTCTCTGTCGCGGCTGACGCAAGCCGCCGGCGATGCGCGCGATAACGCGCCTAAGCCGCAAAAGGGGTCCGTGTGATGGAGGCATTGATCGCCATCGCCATCGGGTTCCTGACCACCACAGGGGTCTATCTGATCCTTCGCCAGCGCAGCTTTCCGGTGATTCTGGGGCTTTCCTTCCTCAGCTACGCGGTCAATGTGTTCATCTTTGCCACGGGCCGCGTGCAGACCGACGCGATCCCCGTCATCGGTGAAGGGCGCATCTACACGGACCCCTTGCCACAGGCGCTGGTTCTGACGGCCATCGTGATCTCGTTCGGGATGACGGCGGTGATCGTGATCATGGCCATCGGCGGGTATCTCAAGGCCGGGCACGACCATGTCGATCTGGACGAGGACACCCGATGAGCCACTGGATCATCGCGCCCGTCGCCCTGCCTGCCCTGATCGCCGCGTTGCTGATCCTGGGGCGGCGACAAAGCATCACCCTGCACCGCGCGTTGTCGCTGGCTGCCTGCATCGGTCTGTTTGCCATCGCCGTCGCGCTGATCACCGCCGCGACGACCGCCCCGCCCGAGGCCTATCACTTGGGCAACTGGCCCGCCCCATTTGGCATCGTGCTGATGCTGGACAGGCTGTCGGCCCTGATGGTCCTGTTGACGTCCGTGCTGGCGCTGGTCGTCCTAGTCTATGCCATCGGCGCGGGTTGGGACCGCAAGGGTCGACATTTCCATGCGCTATTCCAGTTTCAACTGATGGGCATTTGCGGTGCCTTTCTGACGGCGGATGCCTTCAATCTGTTCGTGTTCTTCGAGGTGCTGTTGATCGCGTCTTATGGCCTGATGCTGCATGGCGGCGGGCGCGACCGGGTGCGCGCAGGTTTCCAGTATGTCGCGTTCAACCTGATCGGATCGACGCTGTTCCTGTTTGCACTGGCGACGGTCTATTCGGTGACCGGGACCCTGAACATGGCGGACCTCGCGGTCAAGTTGCCGACCCTGCCCCCGGGGGACATGGCCCTGATCCGGGTGGCCGCTGTCATGCTGCTGATGGTCTTTGCCATCAAGGGCGCGCTGGTGCCGCTGCATTTCTGGCTGCCGGGAACCTATGCCAACGCCCCGGGGGTAGTGGCGGCCCTGTTCGCCGTGATGACCAAGATCGGCGCCTATGCGACCTTGCGCTTTGGCACGCTGGTCTTTCCGCCCGAACTGATGGCAACGGATGGGCTTTATGGGGATGTTCTGCTGCCTGCTGCCCTTGTGACCCTTGCCATCGGCGCGATCGGCGTGCTCGGGGCGCGATCGCTGCCCCGACTTGCGGCCTTTGCGGCGATTGCCTCCATGGGCACGGTCTTTGTGGCCATTGCGGGGTTCACGCCCGCGACCACTTCTGCGGCGCTTTACTACATCGTGCATTCCACGTTTGCGGGGGCCGCGCTGTTTCTTGTGGCCGACATGGTGCTTCGACGGCGCGGCGGGGCGCTGGCGGCGCCACCGCCCGGAACGTTCGGTGGCCTTCTTGCGGCGCTGTACCTGACCGCCGCGATTGCAAGCGCGGGCATGCCGCCCTTGTCCGGTTTCATCGGCAAGTTGCTGGTGCTGTCGGCCTGGTCCGGGTCCGCCGCACTGATCTGGCCCTTTGTTCTTGGGGCCACGTTCCTGATGATCCTTGGCTTTGCGCGCGCGGGCACGACCCTCTTCTGGAAGTCCGACCCGACATTGCCGTCCTTGTCCGCGCCAGTATCCGAGCCCTTCGCACAGGCCGCCGTCATCGGCCTTGTCGGGCTGATGGCAGCGCTGACCGTATTTGGCGGGCCCATCAGCGCTTGGATGGATGTGACGGCAGCAGGGCTATACGACCCGCAGGCCTATATTGCGGCCAACCACCTTTACGAGGAGCCATAGGGCGATGCTGCGCAAGGTGTTCCCGCATCCCTATCTGACGCTCTTTCTGATGGCGGTCTGGTTCATGCTGGCCAATCGACTGGCTGTCGGCACGATGGTGATGGCGGTCTTTCTTGGCACCGTGATCCCGCATCTCACCGCTGTCTGGTGGCCGAAACGACCGCGCGTCAAACACCCGTTCGCGCTGCTGTCCTATGCAGGTTTGGTGATCTGGGATGTGATCGTGGCCAATTTTCAGGTTGCCCGGATTGTGCTTTTCATGCCCGCCGACCAGATCAGGTCCGCCTTCATCCGCGTGCCGGTGGATCTGCAAAGCCGCGAGGCGATCACCCTGCTGGCAGGCACCATCACGATGACGCCGGGAACGTTGACGGCCGACATGTCCAGCTGCGGCAAGGCGTTGCTGATCCATGCCTTGCACGCGCCTGACCCCGATGCCGTGCGTGACGACATCAAGGCCCGCTACGAGGCCCGGCTGAAAAGGATATTCGAATGATCCTGCCCTTGGCCTTTGACTTTGCGATGGGCTGCTTTTGTCTGGCCCTGTTGATGAACCTGTGGCGTCTTTTTACAGCGCCCACCGTCACCGACCGCATTCTGGTCGTCGATACGATGACGGTGAATATGATCGCCCTAGTCGTTCTCTATGGCGCGGTAATTGAAACTCACCTGATCTTTGAGGCCGCCCTTTTGCTGGCGATGACGGGGTTCGTGGCGACCGTCGCCTATGCCAAATACCTCTTGCGGGGGAGCATCATCGAATGACACAGGCTGTGGACATCATCCTTTCCGCCTTGTTGGTACTTGGCGGCATCTTTGGATTGATCGGCAGCTTTGGCCTGATCAAGCTTCGCGAGGGCATGCAGCGATTGCATGCCCCGACCAAGGCCTCCACCATCGGCGTCGGAACAGCATTGATTGCATCGGCGGCGGCCAAATGGTTGGTCAGCGGCACCGGATCGACGCAGGAAATCCTGGTCGTGATCTTTCTGTTCCTGACCGCACCCCTGTCTGCGCTGTACCTTGCCAAGACGCATATCTTTCTGAACCTGGATCGGCAGATTTTACCCGACCCCGAAACCGGGACAAGCTGGGCCACATTGGAAGACCAGCCCAAGGTCTGACCACAGAAGGTCCGGAAAGAATTGACCAGTTGGTCAGAATCTGGCCGCCTCGGCCCTTGCGGCACCCGCCCCTCCATGGCATCGTCACGTCGATCCGACCCGGGCGGAGGACCCCCATGGACACGCTGACACGCCCCGCGACGGGCCTCTTGCCGCAAGTGACCCATGCGCGCAATCCCGGGATGGCGCTGGACCTTGACTGGGTCGCCTCGGTGCAGGCCAACACCTCTGCCATCGAACGCCGCGCCGCGACCATTTCAGGCAGGCGCAGCGTCAAGAAAGAATGGCAGGCCGCCTGGCTGTTGAAGGCGATCACGCTGATCGATCTGACCACGCTTGCCGGTGACGACACCGAAGGTCGCGTCAAACGTCTTTGCGCCAAGGCCCGCCAGCCTGTCGCCCCGTGGATGCTGGACAAGCTGGGACTGCCACACATCACCACAGGTGCTGTCTGCGTCTATCACGAGATGGTGGAGACCGCCGTCCGCGCGCTGGAGGGGACAAGCATCCCCGTCGCCGCCGTGTCCACCGGATTTCCGGCGGGTCTGTCGCCCTTCCGCCTGCGCATCGCCGAAATTGGCGAAAGCGTGAAGGCGGGGGCAAGGGAAATCGATATCGTCATCTCGCGCCGTCATGTCCTGACCCAAGACTGGCAGGCGCTTTATGACGAAATGGCCGAAATGCGCGAAGCCTGCGGTGACGCCCATGTCAAGGCGATCCTCGCCACTGGCGAGCTTGGCACCCTGCGCAACGTCGCCCGCGCCAGCCTGATCTGCATGATGGCGGGGGCCGATTTCATCAAGACCTCCACTGGCAAAGAGGGCGTGAACGCGACCCTGCCCGTCACCCTGACGATGATCCGCTGCATCCGCGACTACCAGGATCGCACGGGCTATGCCGTCGGCTACAAACCGGCAGGCGGGATTGCCAAGGCCAAGGATGCGTTGACCTACATGGCGCTGATGAAGGACGAACTTGGCCACCCCTGGCTGCAGCCCGACCTCTTCCGCTTTGGCGCGTCCAGCCTTTTGGGCGATATCGAGCGTCAGTTGGAACATCACCTTACCGGCCACTATTCCGCCGCCAACCGCCACGCGATGGGGTAACGCCATGACCATCAAAGAAATCTTTGACTCGATGTCCTACGGCCCTGCCCCGGAATCCGCGGCCGAGGCGCAAGGGTGGCTCGCGCGCCACAACCACAGCTTTGGCCACTGGATTGACGGCGCGTTTACCAAGCCCGGCAAGACCTTTGCCACGTCCAACCCCGCAAACGGCAAGCGACTGGCCGAGGTCACCCAAGGCACCGCCGATGACGTGGCCCTTGCCGTGGCTGCCGCCCGCCGGGCGCAGCCGAAATGGGCGCGGCTTACCGGCCACCAACGCGCGAAAATCCTTTACGCTCTGGCGCGGCTGGTCCAGAAGCAGTCCCGTCTTTTTGCGGTGCTGGAAAGCATGGACAACGGCAAACCGATCCGGGAAAGCCGTGACATCGACGTGCCCTTGGTCGCGCGCCATTTCTACTACCATGCAGGCCTTGCCCAACTGCTGGCGTCCGAACACCCCGACCTTGCGCCTTTGGGTGTCTGCGGCGCGGTGATCCCGTGGAATTTTCCGCTGTTGATGCTAGCATGGAAAGTCGCGCCTGCGCTGGCTGCGGGCAATACGATCGTCCTGAAACCGGCCGAGTTCACGCCGTTGACCGCGCTTCTGTTCGCCGAGCTTAGCCGCGAGGCTGGCCTGCCCAAAGGAGTGCTGAACATCGTCACCGGCGATGGCAGCACGGGGGCCGCCCTTGTCGATGCGCCGGTCGACAAGATCGCCTTTACTGGCTCCACCTCGGTCGGCAAGCGCATCCGGGGTGCCACCGCAGGGACCGGCAAGGCCCTGACGTTGGAGCTTGGCGGCAAGTCCCCCTATATCGTCTTTGACGATGCCGACATCGACAGCGCCATCGAGGGCCTGGTCGATGCGATCTGGTTCAACCAGGGCCAGGTCTGCTGTGCGGGCTCGCGGCTGCTGGTTCAGGAAGGCATCGCGGATCGTTTTCACGCCAAGTTGAAACGCCGCATGGATGGTCTGCGCATGGGCGACCCCTTGGACAAGTCCATCGACGTCGGCGCGATCATTGACCCTACCCAACTGGCCAGCATCACCGACATGGTCACCAGCAACACCCAAGGCGAGACCTATCACGCCGCGACGCCAGTGCCAGCAGGCTGCTTTTACCCGCCGACGCTGATCACCGGCCTGTCAGCTGCATCTACCCTGATGCAGGAGGAAATCTTTGGCCCGGTTCTCGTCTCCATGACCTTCCGCACGCCGGAAGAGGCCGTGGCTTTGGCCAACAACACCCGCTACGGCCTCGCCGCCACGGTCTGGTCCGAGAACATCAACCTCGCACTTGATATCGCCCCGAAACTGCGCGCGGGCATCGTCTGGATCAACGCCACCAACCTGTTCGATGCCGCCGCCGGTTTCGGCGGGGTGCGCGAAAGCGGTTTCGGGCGCGAGGGCGGCTGGGAAGGGCTGATGGCCTATCTCAAGCCTGCCGCGAGGCCCGTCCCCTTAAAGCCGGTCGCTGCCTTCCCCGAACCGTCCCGCCCGGAAACCCACGGCCTTGACCGCACCGCGAAACTTTACATTGGCGGCAAGCAGGCCCGTCCCGACGGCGGCTATTCCCAAGCCATCTGGTCACCGAAGGGCACACTTTTGGGCCATGCCGGCACCGGCAACCGCAAGGATATCCGCAACGCGGTGGAGGCAGCCCACGCCGCGAAAGGCTGGGGCAAGGCCACCGGCCACAACCGCGCGCAGATCTTGTTCTACATCGCCGAAAACCTGTCAGCCCGTGCCGACGAGTTTGCCCGGCGGCTGAAGGACCTAACCGGCAGTTCCGGGCTGGCCGAGGTGGAGGCGTCGATCCAGCGTCTATTTACCTATGCCGCGTGGTCCGACAAATACGACGGCGCGGCGAAGTCCGTGCCGGTAAGGGGCATCGCGCTGGCGATGAATGAACCCGTGGGCGTGATCGGCGCGCTCTGCCCCGACGAGGCCCCGCTATTGGGCCTGATCTCCATCATGGCGCCCGCAATTGCCATGGGCAACACCTGTGTGCTTGTCCCCTCTGCTGCCTATCCGCTGGCGGCCACGGATTTCTATCAGGTGCTGGACACGTCGGACGTGCCTGCCGGCGTCGTCAACATCGTGACCGGCCCCCCTGCCGATCTGGCCAAATCGCTGGCCGGTCACATGGATGTCGACGCGGTGTGGAGCTTTTCTTCCGCCCCGCTATCGGCACTGATCGAGACGGAGGCGGCAAGCAAC
Organism: Paracoccaceae bacterium; assembly: GCA_046589965.1. Taxonomy (GTDB): domain Bacteria; phylum Pseudomonadota; class Alphaproteobacteria; order Rhodobacterales; family Rhodobacteraceae; genus JAJNPS01. Next base: position 4,192 of record JBKJVF010000226.1, on the reverse strand, counting down.
GTCAAGCGCACCTGGGTCAATCATGGCCGCGCGCGCGACTGGATGGGCGCAGCAGGAGAGGGGCGGACCTTCCTGGCGCAAGCGACAGAGGTCAAGACGATCTGGGTCCCGTATGGGGAGTAGGTTCGAAGCCAACCCACCATCGCCCGGTCACTGCCTTACGCCCGCCCCGCTGACCCCGAGAGGCTGACCGGGTCCACGCCCATCGCCTTCAACGCGCGGCTCCATTTGCGCTCGTCTTCGGTGTCAAAAACCACCTCCGCCCCGGGATCGGCGATCAGCCAGTCGTTGCGGCGGATTTCGGATTCCAGCTGCCCTGGCCCCCAGCCCGCATAGCCCAATGCCAGCAACGCCTGTTGCGGGCCGGTGCCGCCTGCCAGCGCCTCGAGGATATCGACCGTCGCGGTCATCCCCAGGCCTCCGGGGATGGCCATGGTCGCCTGGCCTTCGTTCCAGTCATCCGAATGCAGCACGAACCCGCGACCGGTTTCGACGGGGCCGCCGATATGCACCCGGATGTCGCGCCCCGTGGTGGATTTCGGGATGCCAAGGTGGTCGGCCAAGGCGGAGAGGCGCAGATCGCGGCTGGGTTTGTTGATGATCAGCCCCATCGCGCCGTTTTCGGAATGCGCGCATAGCAGGATCACGCTGCGGTCAAAGCGCGGATCGCTCATCCCCAGCATCGCGATCAGTAGTTTGCCCTGTAGTTCCATCGACTCGATTGCCCCTTTTGCCAGATCATTGCGTCTTGTGCGGTCCGGCTCAAGCCATCACATGCGGCACCATTGCCACATCACGTCAAAGTCGCCGAGACGTGATTTCCGATTTCACGTCCTGCGCTTATGTTCGGGCTCATGATGCTGCGCGCCGCCTTGATCTTTTGTACCCTTCTGGCCGTTGGCCCGATGCCCGTTCGCGCCACCACGCAGGACGACGTCATCAAGGCCGAAGTTCTGCAAGGCTGGCGGACCGACCGGGGCAGCATCATGATGGCCTTGCATCTGAGCCTGACGCCGGGCTGGAAGACGTATTGGCGCAGTCCGGGCGATGCGGGCATACCGCCCTTGTTCAACTGGTCCGGGTCCGACAATCTGGGACAGGTTCGCATCCACTGGCCGCGCCCGGCGGTGTTTCTGACCAATGGCATGACCAGCATCGGCTATCATGACGAGGTCGTGCTGCCGTTCGAGGTCTTTGCAGTGGATCCTGCGCAGCCGATCCGATTGGACCTGCGGCTGGATCTTGGCGTGTGCAAAGAGATTTGCCTGCCCGCAACCATCGTCCTTGGCAGTGACGTCAAAGCAGATGGGGGCGATATTGCCATCATCAAGGCCGCACTTGCCGACCGCCCGGCTTCGGCCAAGGCTGCGGGGCTTGCAGAGATCGTCTGTGACATCGCCCCCATCGCCGACGGGCTGCGGGTGACTGCGCATCTGGATATGCCATCGCTCGGCCCCGAAGAGACGGTTGTTTTTGAGGCCGGGATCCCCGGCATATGGGTTGCTGCGGCGGAAAGCGCGCGGCAGGGCGGGCGGTTGACATCGGTGACCGACATGGTCGGTCAAAGCGGCGCGCCCTTTGCGCTTGACCGCTCGGGCGTGGTGTTGACTATCATTTCAGGCGGGGCTGCGGTCGAAATCACCGGCTGCCCGGCAGGATAGTGCGTTGAGGCCGGTCAGCCGGGCCGTCGTCGGGCGGGCCCCATCATCCAAAGCACGCCACACAAAACCGCCGTTGCCCCAAGGAACAGCACCAGCGCCACGGGTGCAGACCCCGCCATGGGCAGCCAGTCCGGGCGCTGGCCTTGCCAGAACAGCGGGCCCATCAACACCAGATAAAGGCCCAGCACCGCCGGTGCCGCGATGCCGCGCATGCGGGCCACCGTCGCCCTGCCGCTGAATGCCTTGCGCATCGCCCCCATCGCGCGGCGGATATCGGCATCGATAAACAGGATCGCAGGGATCACGAACAGGATCAGCAGCAGCCCCGCCGACAAGCCAAAGACGAAGGTGACGACGGTCGATTTCAAGAATTCCGCCTGGCTTGACCGTTCATACAACATCGGGGCCAGACCCACGATGTTGGTTGAGGATGTCAGCAGGATCGGACGCAACCGGTTCACGACGGCATCCACAATCGCAGGCCGGATCGCCCGCGTTTCAGCATATTCATCCACCGTGGAGACCAGCACGATGGCATCATTCGTGATGATGCCCGCCATGGTGATCAGCCCGACGATGGAAAACAGCGACAATGGCAGGTCCCAGACCGAATGCCCCCAGACAGCACCCGCAACGCCAAAGGGGATCACCGCCATGATAAGCAACGGTCGGAACCATTGCGCGGTGATCCATGCGAGACAAAGGTAGATGCCTGCCAGGCAAAGGATGACCGCGATACTGGCATCGGCCAGAAAAGCGTCCTCCTGCGCACTTTGACCTGACATCCGATAAGTGATCCCATGATCGGCCGCGATGCGGGGCAGGATCGTGGCCAGAAGGTCCGCCTCGACTGCGGCGGCTTCGGTCGGGCGGTCCTCGATCAGATCGCCGCTGACCGTCACTGCCTGCTTGCCGTTTTCGCGCAGGATGCTGGCAAGTCCGGGCCGGATGTCGACCGTGACCACATCGCCAAGGGGCAAATAGTCGCCAAGCGCGGTCCTGATCCGCATGGATTGCAGCACATCGGCGGCACGTTCGCGGGCCGGCACGGTCAGGCGCACGGTGCCGGATCGCTGCCCATCAGGATAGTTTGCCACCTCGATCCCGTTCAGATGGTCGCGCAAGGTCCGCGCCAGACTTGCAGCATCCAGACCCAGCGCCTGACCCATCGGCGTCAGGTTGACGATCAGGTCGCGGCCAGCGTCGTCCAGCGTATCTTCAAGCCCCGAGACGACGGGATAGGCCGCGAGCGCCGTGCGCAGTGCGGCTGTGGCCGCGATCAGGTCATCGGTCGAGGTGCTAAAGAGATCGACCGCGAGGCTGTCGGAACTGGGGCCGAAGCGCATGCCGCGAAAGCTGATCTCTTCCAGCAGCGGATGATTGACGACGGCCTTTTCCACCGCCGACGCAAAGGCCAGTGCCGAATAGGGCCGCAGGTCCGCGTCGATCAGCTCCAGCGAGATGCCGCCCAAAAGATCGGCATCCTTGCCCGCCGCCCCGGCCAGCCCGCGCCCCGAATTGCCGCCGACCTCGGCCAGTGCATAGCGCACCGGGTTGCGCCCGTGTTCCGCCTCGAACGCCTTTGCGGCCTCATCGGCGGCGCGCTGAAGTTCGTGCATCATGGCCAGCGTGTCGTCCCGCGTCGCGCCGTCCGCCATCGCAAAACTGCCGGTCACGACAGCCTGTTCGGGGGCCACGAAGAACCTATAGGCGACATCCCCGCGCAGAAACGCCGCAAGCTGCGTGGCCAGCAGGAACAGCGCCAGGGCAAGCACCGGATAGCGCGCCACCAGAACGGCACGGGTCACGGGCCGCGTCACGCGCGCGTTGAACCAGTCGAGCCCCCGGTTGACCTGCATCGAAGGCCAGTCATACCAGCGCCGCGCACCGACATCGCGCAGGGCATGCGCCAGATGGTTCGGCAGGATGTAGAAACACTCCACCAGCGAGGCCATCAGGATCGCAATGACCGTAAACGGGATCGCCGCGATCAACGCGCCAAAGGGTCCGCCGATGACGGTCAATCCCAGAAATGCGATCACGATGATCAGGGTGGAGGCGACGATGGGCCCCGCCAACCGCAAGACCCCGCGTTCGGCAGCCGTCTGGGGCGTCTCGCCCAGCTGACGGACACGGTAATCGGTATGTTCGGCCACGATGATTGCGTCGTCCACGATGATCCCGACCGTGATGATCATCGCGAATAGCGAGATCATGTTCAGCGTCAGGCCGCCCAGATACATGATCAAAAGACCCGCCAGGATCGCGATCGGCACACCCGAGGCGACCCAGAACGCCGTGCGCGCGTTCAGGAACAAGAACAAGAGCACCACCACCATCGCAAGTCCCGCCAACGCATTGTCGAGCAACAGCGTCAGACGGTCGGCGATCAGGTCGGCCCGTGACCGGGTCAGGTCCATCGTGACACCAGGCGGCAGGCTTTGCGTCAGGTCAGCGGCGACGGTGGCGACGGTGGCCTGGATCGCAATGGCATCGCCCGTGTCGTTGCGGTCGACCCGGATGGTCATCGC
>JBKJVF010000193.1:0-10091 GCA_046589965.1 Paracoccaceae bacterium | reverse complement strand
GCGGTTGCGGCAAATCCACTTTCGCCAAGGTTTTGATGGGGTTGGAAACCGCGACCTCTGGCAGCATCATGCTGTTTGATGAAAACGTGCAATCGACGCCGATCCAAAAGCGCAACGTCGATACGGTGTCCAGCGTGCAGATGGTGTTCCAGAACCCGTTCGATACGCTGAACCCGTCGATGACCGTGGGTCGCCAGATCATCCGCGCGCTGGAGATTTTCAAATTCGGCGCGTCCGATGCCATCCGCCATGCGCGGATGCTGGAACTGCTGGATCTGGTGAAACTGCCGCGCGCCTTTGCCGACCGGATGCCGCGCCAGTTGTCGGGGGGCCAGAAACAGCGCGTCGGCATCGCGCGTGCCTTTGCCGGCGGGGCCAAGGTCGTGGTCGCGGACGAGCCGGTGAGCGCGCTCGACGTGTCGGTGCAGGCCGCCGTCACCGACCTGTTGATGGACATTCAGCGCGAGAACCGCACGACGCTTCTGTTCATCAGCCATGACCTGTCCATCGTGCGCTATCTGTCGGATCGCGTGATGGTCATGTATCTGGGCCACGTCGTCGAAATGGGCACCACTGATCAGGTGTTCAACCCGCCCTATCACCCCTATACCGAGGCGCTGTTGTCTGCCGTTCCGATTGCCGACACCAAGGTGATCCGCAAGCGCATCGTGCTTGAAGGCGACATCCCGTCCGCGATGAACCCGCCCCCGGGCTGCCCATTCCAGACTCGCTGCCGGTGGAAAAATCAGGTTCCGGGTGGTCTGTGTGAACGCGACGTGCCGCCGGTCAAGACGCTGGCGGGCGGTCATCAGATCAAGTGCCACCTGAGCGACGAGGTGCTTGCGCAGATGGAACCGGTGATCAAAATCGCGGCGGAATGACGGTCTGGCGTGACGACCAGCACCCTTAACCCAAAGCCGACGGTGTCCTACTCCAGGATCGCCAGCACATAGGCGGTGGTTTCGTCATAGGGCGGTACGCCGTCATGTTCCTCTACAGCACCCGGGCCCGCGTTATAGGCGGCCAGTGCCAGCCGCCACGACCCGAATTTGTCGTACATGCGGCGAAGGTACCTTGCGCCGCCATCCAGGTTTTCCGCCGGATTGGCGATGTCGACACCCAGCAGATCGGCGGTTGCCGGCATCAGCTGTGCCAGACCGACCGCCCCTTTGGGGGACACTGCGGACGGGTTCCATCCTGATTCTTGCTGTACAAGGCGCAAATACAGGTTCTCGGGAATGCCGTGCTTGGCAGCAGCGGCCTTGGCAACTTCCAGATATTCCCCCTTGTAGCTGCCCTTGAAGGCGGGCGCGGTGTCATTTCCCGCGTCCGTCTTTTTCTTTTTCGCGTTGGGGGTCAGACGTTCAGAGGCGCTATATTGTGTGGCAAGGCGGCCATCCAACAGCTTGGCTTGTTTGTCAAAGATGGCGAGACGGGATTTGGAGGACCCGCTGAGGTTCAGGCTTTCGGACAGGCTGGGGCCGCCCGCAAGGGCCATCGGCACACACAGCAAGATCGCCGCGCCAAGGCGGCCTGTCACCAATCGCATCCCACACCCATAGTCCTTTGTCCGCCAGCGGCGACATCGCAGGACTATAAGTGTTCGACGCCGCTTTTCCAGCCCCCAGATCGGGCGACAGTCACAGCCGTGCGGATGTCTGCGCGGAATGAAGCCAAGCGCCAGGTTGAGGCCCGTGCCGGAACGCTCTAAGAACTCATTAACCAATTCCGGCGACCGTGCCGGAGCAACGGGAATCAGGGAGTGCGTCATGGCAGGGTCGGTCAACAAGGTCATCATCGTCGGAAATCTAGGGCGTGACCCGGAGGTCCGCAGTTTCCCGAATGGCGGCAAGGTGGTGAACCTTCGGATCGCAACATCCGAAAACTGGCGCGACAAGGCGTCGGGCGAACGCAAGGAGCGGACCGAATGGCATTCGGTCGCCATCTTCAACGAGGCGCTGGGCAAGATCGCCGAGCAATACCTGAAGAAAGGGTCGACGGTGTATATCGAAGGCCAGCTGGAAACCCGCAAATGGCAGGACCAGTCGGGCGCAGATCGCTACACGACCGAGATTGTCCTGCGTCAGTTCCGCGGTGAACTGACATTGCTTGGCGGGCGCGACGGCGGATCGGGCGGCGGCGGCGGCGGGTATGAGGAACGCGGCGGCGGTGACGACTTTGGCGGGGGTCAATCCTCGGGTGGCGGCGGCGGGTCGCGCGGTGGGGCATCTGGCGGTGGTGGCGGCAGCCGTCCCGACCTCGACGACGAAATCCCGTTCTGACCAGGACGTGCTGCGCTCGATCACGCCATGACGCCGGAATCGTGACGGTCCATTCGCGACAAACGGTCTGATTTCTTTGACGTTCTGAGATACGACGCGCCCCGGAATGGGCGCGTTTCGCGCATGATGCGGACAAGTGCCGCGCATCTGGACCTTGGCCTGATATTTCCCTATATAATCTGTCAGGATCAGCCACCGTGTCGGAGGGCTGGCAGCGCCCGGGTCTTGACCGGGCAGATGACCGGGCGAGAATGACATGACCCACCAGCCGCAGGACAAGATCGAGGGCGCACCGTTGATCCGGCCCTCCAGCACCGACCATCCCTTGTATGAGACGGTGACAGACGCCTGCCGGACCGTGTTCGACCCCGAAATTCCGGTCAACATCTTTGATCTTGGCCTTGTCTACACGATCGACATCGGCCCGGAAAATGCCGTCGACATCACCATGACACTGACCGCCCCCGGCTGTCCTGTGGCGGGCGAGATGCCGGGTTGGGTTGCCGACGCGGTTGGGGCCGTGCCGGGCGTCAAGCAGGTCGATGTCCAGATGACCTTCGATCCGCCCTGGGGCATGGACATGATGTCGGATGAGGCGAAGCTGGAACTGGGGTTCATGTAGCGCGCAAGGCCGCGCCCGACGCAGGCCTTGAATGACAGGCCCTTTGGGATTACTTTAGTGCCATCAAAAGGATAACGCCCATGTTCGGCATTCCCGGCAAAGCCGCCGTTACCATCACCCCCGCCGCCCGCGCACAGATCGCGCGACTGATGGCCAAAGAGGGGTCTTCGGGTCTTCGCATCGGCGTCAAGAAAGGCGGCTGCGCGGGCATGGAATACACCATGGACTACGTGTCGTCGGTCAATCCGCTTGACGAGGTTGTGGAAGAGGACGGCGCACGGGTGATGATCGCGCCGATGGCGCAGATGTTCCTGATCGGCACCGAGATCGACTACGAGACGGACCTGCTTGCCGCCGGGTTCAAGTTCCGCAACCCCAACGTTGCTGAGGCCTGCGGCTGCGGCGAGTCCATAAAGTTCAAGGATGTCGCCGCCGAATAGGCTGCGACGGACGGCCCATCGCGACCTGACCCCACCCGAGGACACCTTTGGCGGAAATATTTTTTTTGATGACCCCAAAAGGCGCGGGCTTTTCCTTTGCGGCTGTCCGCGATAGGCCTTGGCGCGACATGAGTGGGGGGATCCAATGCGCAAACTGGCAGCCGGCAACTGGAAGATGAACGGCCTTGCGGCAAGCCTTGCCGAGGTCAAGGCGCTGACCGAGGCGCATCCTGCCGCTGCCTGCGAGATGCTGCTTTGCCCGCCCGCGACATTGCTGGCGCAGATGGCGGCGGCAGCGAAGGGAAGCCCGCTGATGGTCGGCGGCCAGGATTGCCATCCCAAACCGTCGGGGGCCCATACCGGCGATATCTCGGCGGGAATGCTGAAGGATGCCGGGGCGTCGCATGTCATCCTTGGCCATTCCGAACGCCGTGCCGATCATGGCGAGACGGACGCCCTGGTGCGCAGCAAGGCCGAGGCGGCGCTTGCGGCGGGACTGGTGGCGGTGGTCTGCATCGGCGAAACCGAGGCGGAGCGTGACGCAGGGCGCACGCTGGACGTCGTGGGGACGCAGCTGGCGGGATCGGTGCCTGAGGGCGGGACGGCCGCGACGTTGGTCGTGGCTTACGAACCGGTCTGGGCCATCGGCACCGGGCGCACCCCTACCCTGCCAGAGATTGCCGAGGTTCACGCCTTTATCCGCGCGCGCCTTGGCGAGCGGATCGGTGCCGAGGCTGCGGGCGTGCGGCTGCTTTATGGCGGGTCGGTCAAGCCGTCCAACGCGGTCGAGATCTTTGCGCTGGCGAATGTCGATGGCGCGCTGGTGGGCGGGGCAAGTCTGAAAGCTGTGGATTTCGGCGCAATTGTCGCGGCCTTGTCGGCGTCCTGACAGGCGCTGTCGCGGGCGGGACAGCCTGATCCGCGTGGGCCTGTCATGGAGACCGCATGACCGTCACCACATCTTCGGCGAACCGCGGCGTCCTGATCGCGAACCTGATCTGCCTGGCCTCGATGCTGATCTGGGCCGGGGGGTTGCCTGCAGCCAACCTGATCGTGCCGCATATGCCCCCCTTGGCGCTGACCGCCGCGCGGGCGACGTTGGCCGCCATGGTTCTGGTGCCGATCTGGTGGGCGATCGAGGGCGTAGGTGTGGTGCGGCAGGCGGACTGGCTGCGCGGCACCTGGGTCGGATTCGTGACGCTCGGGTTGGCATCGGTCTTTGTGATCATTGCCCTGAAGCTGACCGACGCCGTGACCGTTGCCATCGTGACCGCGACCATGCCGGTCGCAGGGATTGCGCTGGAATGTGCGCTGGACCGCCGTCCTTTCACGCGCGCCCTTGGGCTGGGGCTGGTCCTGTCGATTGCGGGCGGGCTGATCGCGTTGGTCGGCGGAACGGTCAAGATCGACCTTGGGCTTGGCGCGCTGGCGGCGCTGGCATCGGTCTTGTGCTACACATGGGGGTCGCGCGAAACGGTGCGTGCGCTGCCTGCGCTGACATCGCTGGGCCGCAGTGCGGTGACGGTCGCGGGTGCTGCGGTCGTGATGCTGATCGCGGCGCTGGCCGACGGTCTGATCCGTGACGCATGGCCGGACTGGGGATCCATCGGCGCAAGAGAATTCGCCGGCCTTGCCATTTTCGGCATCGGGTCGATGGCGGTCAGCCAGTTGTTGTGGATCGTGTCGGTCGGACGCATCGGGATCGGGGCGGCCAGCCTGCACATGAACGCAGTGCCGTTCTATGTCATGCTGATCGTGTTTCTGTCCGGTGGGGCGTGGAACTGGTGGCAGACAGGCGGGGCCGTTGTCGTCGTCGCGGGTGCCCTGATCGCGCAGGGTCTGCTGAAGTTGCGCGCCTAAGACCATGCAAACGCTGTCGCAATCCCCGACTGACCCTGGCTTTGTGCAAGACCCCTATCCGTTCTATGAACGCGCGCGGTCAGCGGGTCCCTTCTTTCACTGGCAGGACTATGACCTGACATGCACCGGCAACGCGGCCGCGGTGAACGCAATCTTTCGCGACCGCCGGTTTGGCCGCGAACCTGTCACGCCCCCGGTCATCCCCGACCATCTGCGCCCCTTCTATGCGGTTGAGGCCCATTCCATGCTGGAACTGGAGCCGCCACGCCACACGCGCCTGCGCAGTCTGGTCCTGCGGGCCTTTACCTCGCGCCGGATTGCAGCACTTGCCCCCGAGATCGAGGCGCTGTGCCTTCAGCTGATCGATGGATTTCCATCCGGACCCTTTGACCTTTTGCAGCATTACGCGACGCGGGTGCCCGTCACCATCATCGCGCGCCTTCTCGGAGTGCCGGAAGATCGGAGCGACGACCTTCTGCGCTGGTCCAACGCCATGGTCGGCATGTACATGGCCGGTCGTACCCGCGTGACGGAGGATCGGGCTGTCGCCGCGACCGAGGCATTCGTCGCGTTCCTGCGCGGCTATATCGAGGCGCGGCGCGCAACGCCTGCGGATGATCTGATCACCCACCTGATCGCGGCCGAAGAGGCAGGCGAGCGGCTGACGACGGATGAGCTGATCTCCACCTGTATCCTGCTTTTAAATGCGGGCCACGAGGCGACGGTCCACACGATCGGCAATGGCGTCAAGGTCTTGCTGGAAACGCGACTGCCGTTGGACGCCCTGTCATCGGACCGGGTGGAGCGGACCGTCGAGGAAATCCTGCGCTTTGATCCACCTTTGCACATGTTCACCCGTTGGGCGTATGAGGATATCGACGTCATGGGACACCTGTTTCGCCGGGGGGACCAAGTGGGGCTGCTGCTGGCGGCGGCGAACCGCGACGCTGGGGTCTGGGAACGCGCGGACCACTTTGATGCGGCCCGCACGATCAAGCCGAATGCGAGTTTCGGCGCGGGGCTTCATTTCTGTGTCGGGGCACCGCTGGCGCGGCTGGAACTGCAGATCGCCCTGCCGATCCTCTTTGCGCGTCATCCTGCATTGCGCATGACCGAACCACCGCAATATGGCGATGTCTATCATTTTCACGGGTTGCAACGGCTGATGGTCGCGACCCGATAGCCTATTCACTTTGGCAAAAATATCCCGGGGGTTCGGGGGCAGCGCCCCCGGACGTCACAACGGCAGCACCGTTGTCGACTTGATTTCCTCCATGCTCAGAAGGGCTGTCACGTTGTAGATCCGCACCTCGGAAATCAGTGCCTGATAGAACGTGTCATATGCCCGTGCATTCCTGACCCGCACCTTTAGGATATAGTCGATATCGCCCGCCAGGCGATGCGCCTCCAGCACTTCGGGGCGCGCGCGCAGGGCTTGCAGGAACTTGCTCTGCCATTCTGCCTCGTGCTCGCTGGTCCGGATCAGCACAAAAAAGCAGGCCTCCAGCCCCAGCGCCTCAGGGTCAAGGATCGCGGTCTGGCGCAAGATCACGCCCTGCTCTTTCATGCGCCGGATGCGGTTCCAGACGGGGGTCTTAGACGACCCCACTTTTCGGGCGATTTCGTCCAGCGACTGTTCCGCGTCGCTTTGCAGTTCGGAGAGAATCTTCCGATCCAGATCGTCCAGTTGGGCCGCCATTCGCCAGATCCCCTTGGTTGCGGAACCACATTCCACTTGGCCTGAGTATTGGAACAATCTTCCTTATCTGCAAGCGTGGCTGGGCAAAACACGGGAAAATCTTCTATATTACAGGGGTGAAGACTGTCCAACCTCTCCCTCCATTGGCCCCAAACTCGAAAGGTGCTGCCATGTCGCGCAGATTTACCCCGAAAGTCGTCACCGCAAATGACCTGCGGCTGGGGGATGTGGTCTATCTGACGGCCAATGACACATGGTCGCGCCATCACGGCGAGGCCGAACTGATCGACGACGAGGCGCATGCCCAAATGCGATTGCTGCATGGGGCCGCCCAGCGGCTGGTTGTCGTGGGGGCGTATCTGGCGGATGCCAAGCCCGGCCCGAACGGTCCCGAACCGATCCATTTCCGCGAGGCGTTCCGCACCCGGGGCCCGTCGAACTATCCCCATGGCAAACAAGTCGATCTGACGAACTGAGGCAGGTATGTATTCCTATTCCGATTTCGACGAAGCTTTTGTGCGGTCCCGCGTGGCGCAGTTCACCGGTCAGGTGGAGCGTCGCCTCGACGGCAGCCTGACCGAGGACGAATTTCGCCCCCTGCGTCTGATGAACGGGCTCTATCTGCAGCTGCACGCCTATATGCTGCGGGTCGCGATCCCTTACGGGACGGTGAACCCGCGCCAGATGCGCCAGATGGCGTTGATTGCCGAGACTTTTGACAAGGGCTACGGCCATTTCACCACGCGCCAGAACATCCAGTACAACTGGCCCAAGCTGGAGGATGTGCCTACGATCCTGACCGCATTGGCCGATGTGGAAATGCATGCCATCCAAACTTCGGGCAACTGCGTGCGCAACGTTACGGCGGATCATTTCGCAGGCGCTGCGGCGGATGAGATCGAAGATCCCCGCCCCTATGCCGAATTGCTGCGCCAGTGGTCCATGGATCACCCCGAATTCCAGTTCCTTCCCCGCAAGTTCAAGATCGCCATCACCGGAAGCCCCAATGACCGCGCGGTGACGCGGGCACATGACATCGGCTTGCGGATGCATCGCGACGCGGCAGGCCAACCCGGCTTTGAGGTCATGGTCGGTGGCGGCCTTGGCCGAACGCCGATGATCGGCCACACCGTGCGGGAGTTCCTTCCCGTCGAGGACCTGCTGCCTTATGTCGAGGCGGTCCTGAGCGTCTACAACACGCTTGGACGGCGCGACAACAAGTACAAGGCGCGCATCAAGATCATGGTGCACGAGAACACGCCCGAAGTGGTTACTCAGCTGATCGAGGCACGGTTTGCCGAACTGCGCCCCCTTTTCGGCGGCGCGGATCAGGCGTTGCTTTCAGACATCCGCGACGCCTTTGCGCCGCCCGCCTTTCGCAATGCGCCAACAGATGCCTATGATGCGTTTTACAACGCCGACCCGGTCTTTCGTGCCTGGGCCGACACCAACCTTGCTACGCATCGGCACGCTGATTACGCCATCGTCACCATCAGCCTCAAGGCGCATGGCGCGACGCCGGGCGACGCGTCAGCCGACCAGATGAGATTGATGGCCGATCTTGCGGAAAAGTATGGACATTCCGACCTGCGCATCAGCCATGAGCAGAACGTCATCCTGCCGCATGTCCACAAATCCGATCTGCCCATGATTCATGCGGCACTGGTGCAGTCGGGCCTTGGCACGGCCAATGTCGGGCTGATCAGCGATATCATCGCCTGTCCCGGCATGGACTATTGCGCACTGGCGACGGCCCGGTCGATCCCTGTGGCGCAAGAGATTGCGCTCAGGTTCGACGCGCTGAAACTGGAGCATGAAGTGGGGCCGTTGAAGATCAAGATCAGCGGCTGCATCAATGCTTGCGGGCATCACCATGTCGGCCATATCGGCATCCTTGGTCTTGATCGCGCGGGGGTGGAAAACTACCAGATCACACTCGGCGGTGACGGAACCGAAACCGCCGTGATCGGTGACAAGACCGGCCCTGGTTTTGCTTATGACGAAATCACGCCCGCCATCGAGCGGATTGTGCTGGCCTATCTGGATCTGCGGGCGGAGCCGTCCGAGACGTTCCTGCAGGCCTATCGCCGCGTGGGGCTAGAGCCGTTCAAGGTGGCGCTATACGGCGCGGAAGGCGAAAAAGATGCCGCGTGATCTACATGCGGGCGACGTGGCAGAACGCGTTGCCGCGCTGAACGCGCGTTATCGCCACCATTCGGCGACGGCGGTGCTGGAGCATGCGTTGAAGGATGCGGATCTGGGACAGGTGGCGCTTGTGTCATCGTTCGGGGCGGAATCGGTCGTGCTGTTGCATCTGGTCAGCGTCATCGCCCCAGAAACGCCGGTTCTGTTCATCGATACGCGGATGCTATTTCCCGAAACGCTTGAATATCAGCGGCTTCTGGCAGAATCTTTGCATCTGGGCGACGTGCGGACAATCCGCGCGCTGAAGCCACGGTTGGCGTTTGAGGACCCCGATAACACGTTGCACCAGATCAACACGGACGCCTGCTGCCATGTCCGCAAGGTCGAACCGCTGGAACGCGCGCTGTCGTCATTTGACGGCTGGATCACGGGCCGGAAACGCTATCAGGGCGCAAGCCGCCAGACCGTGGAGTTCTTTGAGGCCGAAGGCGATCTGCGTATCAAGGTCAACCCGCTGGCCCATTGGGGTCGCGAGGACCTTGAGGAATACATGGTTGAAAACCGCCTGCCACGCCATCCGCTGGTCGCCAAGGGCTTCCCTTCCATTGGCTGTGCGCCTTGCACATCGGCTGTGAAGCCGGGTGAAGACCCGCGCGCAGGCCGTTGGCGCGGCAGTGAAAAAGTCGAATGCGGCATTCATTTCATCGATGGCAAGGCTGTGCGTGTGCCCCTTGTCCAAACGGAGTCTGCAGCATGAGCGTCCTTGTCACCGATGCTGGCTTTGGTCCCGTGCCAGAGGTTGAAACCGTTGCTTTGGCGGATATTGCCAACCACAAGGGTGCCGTCGATCTGGTGAATACCGACGATCCGGTTGCCCTTGGTCCCTACCTTGCGGACCTCACGCTGATACGTGTCGCTTTCCCGGCCTTTAACGACGGTCGTGCCTTTACCATCGCGCGGCGGCTACGGATGGCGGGCTATGCCGGTGCGCTGCATGCTGTGGGTCCGGTGATTGCGGACCAATATGCGATGGCGCGGCGTGT
>JBKJVF010000070.1:0-30410 GCA_046589965.1 Paracoccaceae bacterium | reverse complement strand
CGCGACCGGGTGCTACGTCATGCCCGGCGGCATCGATCCGCATACGCATCTGGAGATGCCCTTCATGGGCACCTATTCGGCCGATGACTTCGAATCCGGCACGCGGGCGGCGGTCAGCGGCGGCACCACGATGGTGGTGGATTTCGTTCTGCCGGGGCAGGGGCAGGGCCTGATGGATGCCATGCAGATGTGGCACAACAAATCGGGCCGCGCGACCTGTGATTACAGCTATCACATGGCGATCACCTGGTGGGGGGAGCAGGTTTTCAACGACATGAAAACCGTGACCGAGGCCGGGATCAACACCTTCAAACACTTCATGGCCTACAAGGGCGCGTTGATGGTGAATGATGACGAGATGTATGCGTCGTTTTCGCGCTGTGCGGAACTTGGCGCGATGCCGTTCGTCCATGCCGAAAATGGCGACGTGGTGGCGGAACTTCAGCGCAAGCTGATGGCGGCAGGCAATACCGGCCCCGAAGCCCACGCCTATTCTCGCCCGCCGGAAGTGGAGGGCGAGGCGACCAACCGGGCCATCATGATTGCGGATATGGCAGGCGTGCCGGTCTATATCGTGCATACGTCCTGCGAGGAGGCGCATGAGGCCATCCGGCGCGCGCGGATGCTGGGCAAACGGGTGTATGGCGAGCCGCTGATCCAGCACCTGACCTTGGACGAAAGCGAGTACAAGAACCCCGACTGGAACCACGCGGCGCGGCGGGTGATGTCGCCCCCCTTCCGCGACAAGAAGCATCAGGACTCGCTCTGGGCCGGGTTGGCAGCCGGGTCGTTGCAGGTCGTGGCGACCGATCACTGCGCCTTTACCACCAAGCAGAAACAGTTCGGCTTGGGCGATTTCACCAAGATCCCGAACGGCACAGGCGGGCTTGAGGATAGGATGCCGATGCTTTGGACGCATGGTGTGGCGACTGGGCGGATCACGATGAATGAATTTGTCGCCGTTACATCAACAAACATCGCGAAAATCATGAACTGTTATCCGAAAAAGGGCGCCATCCTCGTGGGGGCGGATGCCGACATCGTGGTGCTCGACCCCGCCAAGACCAAGACGATCACCGCCACCAGCCAGCAATCAGCGATTGATTACAACGTGTTCGAGGGCAAGGTTGTGACAGGCCTTCCACGCTATACGCTGTCGCGCGGCAAGGTGGTCGTGGACGATGGCGCGATCAAGACGGAGGAAGGCCACGGGCAATTCGTCAAGCGCCCACCGAACGGGGCCGTGAACCGCGCGTTGACACAGTGGAAAGACCTGACAGCACCCAGGCCGGTGGTGCGGACGGGTATTCCGGCGAGTGGGGTTTAGTATGATGGCGATGCATTTCTCTGTCGCTCATGGCCGGGTCGCGACATGACCAAGAAAGTGGCGCTGATCACGGCGGGTGGATCGGGCATGGGGGCCGAATGCGCCCGCAGGCTGTCTGCCGATGGCTATCAGGTCGCGATCCTGTCGTCGTCCGGCAAGGGTGAGGCACTGGCGACCGAATTGGGCGGCATTGGGGTGACCGGCTCCAACCAGTCGCCGGAGGACCTCGCACGACTGGTCGACACCGCGATGACGCGTTATGGCAGGATCGACGTCCTCGTCAATTCCGCAGGCCACGGTCCCCGCGCGCCCATCCTCGACATCACCGATGCGGACTGGATCAAGGGGATGGAGGTTTACCTCTTGAACGTGATCCGGCCGGTGCGGCTGGTCACCCCCGTGATGCAGACGCAAAAGTCGGGCGCCATCATCAACATCTCGACCGCGTGGACGTTTGAGCCTTCGGCGATGTTTCCCACCTCGGCGGTCTTCCGGGCGGGTCTGGCGAGTTTTACCAAGATCTTTGCAGACCAGTATGCGGCCGAAAATATCCGCATAAACAACGTCCTGCCCGGCTGGATCGACAGCCTGCCCGCGACGGATGAACGTGCTGCCTCGGTGCCGATGAAACGGTACGGGTCGATGGCCGAAATTGCCGCGACAGTGTCTTTTCTGGCGTCGGACGGGGCGGGCTACATCACCGGGCAAAATCTGCGCGTCGATGGTGGCGTGACGCGGTCGGTGTGATAGGGAACGCCATGAAAGACACCCTTACCCCCGCCGACCCGGTCATCGAGGCCCGGAACCTCAATCTTGTGTTCCAGACCAATGACGGCCCGGTTCATGCGCTCAAGGACGTGAACCTGACCATCAACCGGGGGGAGTTTGTCAGCTTTATCGGGCCATCCGGCTGCGGCAAGACCACCTTTCTGCGGGCGATAGCGGCGCTGGAGCGTCCAACAGACGGCACGCTTACGGTGAACGGGATGACGCCGGACGAGGCGCGTCGCAAGCGCGCCTATGGCTACGTGTTTCAGGCGGCGGGGCTGTATCCGTGGCGGACCATATCTGGAAACATCAAACTGCCGCTTGAGATCATGGGGTTTTCCCGCGCAGATCAGGACGAACAAGTCGCCCGCGTGCTGGAACTGGTGGAACTCAAGGGCTTTGGCAACAAGTTCCCTTGGCAGTTATCGGGCGGCATGCAGCAGCGCGCCTCGATTGCCCGCGCGCTGGCTTTTGATGCCGATATCCTGTTGATGGACGAACCCTTTGGCGCGCTGGATGAAATCGTGCGCGACCGGCTGAACGAGGAAACGCTGAAGCTTTGGGCGCGCACCCAAAAGACAGTGGCCTTTGTCACCCATTCGATCCCCGAGGCGGTGTACCTTTCGACCAAGATCGTCGTCATGTCCCCCCGGCCGGGCCGCATCACCGACATCATCGACAGCCCATTGCCACGCGAACGTCCCCTGGACATCCGCGACAGCCGGGAATTCATTGAGATCGCGCATCGGGTGCGCGAGGGTTTGCGGTCGGGGCATTCGGATGAGTGACGATGGCAAAGCAAAAGCTCGCCCCCGCCGTCACGCTGCCGCCACCGACCGTGGCGCAATGCTGGGCGGAGTTTCTGAAATGGGCGATTGGCGTGCCTGCGGTGGCGCTTGGCGCGCTGGGGCTGATCGCCGGAGCGCTGTGGCTGTCGGGTGGGCAGGAGCTGGTCTGGCAGGCGACCTCTGGCATGGCATCGGCAATTTTCTGGATCGGTGCGATCGCGCTGATGTATCCCGCGATGCTGGTGATCTGGGTGCTGGAGTTGCGGGACGGAATTGGTGCGGCAAAGGCCTGGGCGGCGCTGTCGCCCGAGGCGCAGGCAGCGGCTTTGGCGGCGATTCCCGCGCTCAAGCGAAAGCGGGGGTAAGACAATGAGCGCGATGAGCTTTCTTTGGCTCGGGGCTGCGACGGCAGTGTTCGTGGCGGCGAATGCGGTGTTGAAAACCTATGCCGTGAAAGGCGGGCTGCCGGTGCTGGTGGGGGCGCTGGCGCTGTTTTGCCTCGGCAACTGGCTGATGGTGCATGTGATGCGCGCCAACGGGTTGGGCCTTGCCATCGCGCTGTCGGCGATCTTTCAACTGGTGGCGATCACGGTGATGGCGATCTTTGTCTTTGGCGAGCGGCCGACAATGCTGCAACTTGCGGGGATAGCGTTGGGCTGCGTGGCGGTGGCGATGATCGCCTGGCCAGCAGGAGGCGACGCTTGATGTTGACCGCGTCCCCGTGCTCCCTATTCCTCTCCCATACGGGGGATGGGAAGGACCCGACGGGCCCGGACCTTTGCGTTGTCCAAATGGCCTTACTCCCCCTCCTTTCGGGCAAGATTTGGGCGGGGGCGCTGGTATGAACCGTGTGCTGCCCGTCCTGACCGTCCTCGCGGGGATCATTGTCCTGTGGTACGTCGCTGCCATCTGGATGAACTCCACCTGGGTGTTCGATCAGGCTGCGCGGGCAGGGACCATGGTCACTTGGGGTCAGGTCATCCCGCAGACCATGGCGCAGGACCGCCCGCTTCTGCCGCCGCCGCATCAGGTGGTGGCGCAGTTGTGGCAGGGCGTCGCAGGGCAGGCGATCACGTCCAAGCGCAGCCTCGTCTACCACGCCTATGTCACCTTCAAGGGCACGATGATGGGCTTTGCCCTGGGGATCGCGGTCGGCGTCGGGTTGGCGATGGCCATCGTGCGGTTTCGCGTGATGGACATGAGCGTGATGCCTTGGGCGATCATCAGCCAGACCATTCCCATTGTGGCGCTGGCCCCGATGATCCTGGTCGTTTCGAACCAGTTAGGGGTGCAGGGGCGCGATGTGCCAAAGGCGATCATTGCGGCCTATCTGAGCTTTTTTCCGGTGCTCGTCAGCATGATCAAGGGGTTGCGCAGTCCTGATCAGATGCAGCTGGACCTTTTGAAAACCTATGGCGCAAGCGAGGCGGCGACGTTCCTGAAGCTGCGCCTTCCGGCCTCGATGCCCTATTTCTTTGCCTCGCTGAAGGTGGCGATTGCGGCCAGCCTGATCGGAACGATTGTCGGGGAATTGCCTACCGGTGCGATTGAGGGACTGGGCGCGCGGATGCTGATCGGATCGCAGTTCGGCGAGCCGTTGATCATGTGGGCAGCGCTGTTTGCGGCGGCGATATTGGCGGGGCTGCTGATCGTGGCGGTGGGGGTGCTGGAACGGATCGCACGCACGCGGATGGGGGTGCGCGCATGACCTGGGTTGCGGGATCTCTGCTGTTCTGGCTGCTGGCCTGGGCGCTGAATGCGCGGCTTGCGGCCTCCGGCTGGGCGCTGAGCCGGGCGGGGCGGCTGGTGGTGCCCGCGCTGTTCGGGATCACCATCCTGGTTCTTTGGGAAGGCACCGTCAGGGGTCTTGGGGTTTCGCCCATCATCCTGCCGCCGCCATCCATGATCGCGGCCAAGATCGCGGCGTCCTTGCCGACGCTGTGGGCGGACGTTGTCCAGACCATCTTCAAAGGTGCGTTGCCCGGTTTCCTGATCGGTTCGGGTGCTGCTGTGGCTGTGGCGATTGCCATCGACCGCTCCCCCTTTCTGCAACGCGGCCTTTTGCCCATCGGCAATTTCGTTGCCGCCTTGCCCATCGTCGGCCTCGCCCCCATCCTGGTGATGTGGTTCGGTTTTGACTGGCAATCCAAGGCCGCCGTGGTGGTCGTGATGGTGTTCTTTCCGGTCCTAGTGAACATGGTCGCGGGCCTGCAACAATCTGAACGGATGCAGGCTGACCTGATGGCAACCTGGGGGGCATCTTACTGGCAGACACTGCTAAAATTGCGCCTGCCTGCGGCAATGCCGTTTCTGTTCAACGGGCTTAAAATTGCATCGACTCTGGCCCTGATCGGCGCAATTGTTGCTGAGTTTTTCGGCAGCCCTGTCTATGGCATGGGATTTCGTATCTCGACAGAGGTGGGGCGGCTTGGCCTTGACATGGTTTGGGCCACGATTGCGGTCGCGGCTTTGGCGGGGTCGGCCTTTTACGGGCTGATCGCGCTGATCGAACGATGGGTGACGTTCTGGCACCCCTCGCAACGGATTTGAAACGGGTCCCGGAAACACGGGGCCGTAACTTGGAGGGAAGACAATGAAAAAACTGCTGACAGCCGGGCTTTTGGCCGCATTTGCGACAAGCGCCCAGGCAGCAGACGATGTGACGCTGCAGCTGAAATGGGTCACCCAAGCCCAGTTCGCGGGCTATTACGTTGCCAAGGCAAAGGGCTTTTACGACGAGGAAAACCTGAACGTCACCATCCTGCCGGGTGGACCAGACATTGCACCGACGCAAGTCATCGCCGGTGGCGGCGCGGATGTTGTGGTTGACTGGATGCCTTCGGCGCTGGCAGCCCGCGAAAAGGGCCTGCCTCTTGTCAACATCGCGCAGCCTTTCGCATCGTCGGGTCTGATGCTGACCTGCCTTGCCGAATCCGGCATCAAGACCCCGGCGGACTTTGCCGACAAAACGCTGGGCGTGTGGTTCTTTGGCAATGAATACCCGTTCCTCAGCTGGATGTCGCAGTTGGGTCTGGCGACCGATGGATCGGCGGGCGGCGTGACGGTGCTGAAGCAAGGCTTCAACGTCGACCCCTTGTTGCAAAAGCAGGCGGCCTGCGTGTCGACCATGACCTATAACGAATACTGGCAGGTCATTGATGCCGGCATCACGCCCGAGCAGCTGGTGACCTTCAAATACCAGGACATGGGTGTGGCCACGCTGGAAGACGGGCTTTACGTGCTGGAAGAAAAGCTGGCTGATCCCGCGTTCGAGGACAAGATGGTGCGGTTCGTCCGCGCGTCGATGAAAGGCTGGAAATACGCCGAAGCCAACAGCGACGAAGCGGCCATGATCGTGCTGGAAAACGACGAGACGGGGGCCCAGACCGAGGCGCATCAGAAGCGTATGATGGGCGAGATTGCCAAGCTGACCGCAGGTGCGAACGGTGCGCTGGATGTGGCGGCGGCAGAAAAGACCGTGGCCTCGTTGCTGGCGGGCGGCTCTGATCCGGTGATCACCAAGGCACCCACGGGGGCCTGGACCAGCGTCATCACGGACAAGGCGCTGCAGTAATCTTTGCAGCTTTGCCAAACGGGGGGCGTGCCGCAGGGCGCGCCCCTTTTTCTTTACAGGCTTGTCAATCGGCGCCTTGACGGTAAATCCTGTTGTCAGGGGGACGCTTGGCATGCCGCTGACCATTCTGACCGGAAGCCGGTTGCGCGAACGCAGGCTCGCCTTGGGACTGCGGCAGGCAGATGTGGCCAAGGCCGCGGCCATGTCGGCGAGCTACCTCAATCTCATCGAGCATGACCGGCGACGGGCCACGGGCGATGTGCTGGTGCGGCTGGCAGGCGTGCTGGAACTGGCGCTTGACGATTTCACCGAAGGACGTGAGGCGGCGCTGCTGGTGGACCTGCGTGCGGCGGCAAGTGGCGCTATGGTGCCGGTAGAGGCGGACCGGCTGGAGGATTTCGTCGGCCGCTATCCCGGCTGGGCGGCACTCTGCGCCACGCTGCAGGGGCGTGTCGGGCGGCTGGAGCGGGTGGTGGAGACGCTGAACGACCGGCTGTCGCATGATCCCCATCTGTCGGCGGCGGTGCATGACCTTTTGTCGGCGATCAGCGCGGTCCGCTCCACCGCGGCGATCCTGGCCGAGGGCGGGGATCTGACCCCGGACTGGCGCGACCGGTTCCACCAGAACATCCATCAGGATGCCGAACGGATGACCCGTGGGGCAGAGGCGCTGGTGGCCTATCTTGCGGGCTCCGGCACCGAGGCAGAAGGCGCAAGTTCGCCGCAGGAAGAGGTCGAGGCCTGGCTTTCGGCGCGTGGCTGGCACTTGGGCGAACTGGAACCGGGCGGGCCGGGATCCGGGGCCTTGGCAGATGAGGTCGCGGCATTGCCGTCATCGGCGGCGCGCGATCTGGCGGGGGCGTGGATGACGCAAGCCGCAAGGGATGGCGCAATGGTGCCACGCGCAAGGTTGGAGGCGGCGCTGGCCCGGGGGGAAGATGATCCCCTGCAGATCGCGGGTGACCTTGGGGCGGACGTTCTGGCGGTGTTTCGCAGGATCGCGACGCTGCCCGGTCGCCCCGAAGGCCTGGTCTTGTGTGATGCCTCGGGCACCATTACCTTTCGCAAGCCGATCCCGGCATTCACCCCGCCGCGCTTTGGGGCGGCCTGCGCGCTCTGGCCACTATACACGGCCCTTGCCCGCCCGATGCTGCCGGTCGAAGCGCTGGCCGAGATGGACGGACGCGCAACCCCCCGTCTTCGCTTGCGCGCCTATGCGCAGACACGGCATGTGGGCGGTTATCAAGGTATCGAGTTGCGCCACGCCGCCATGCTGGTCACGCCGCTGGCACAAGGTGCTACGACTGCGCCGGTGCTGCCCATCGGATCGACGTGCCGGGTCTGTTCGCGCGGGGCATGCCCTGCACGGCGCGAGCCATCGATCCTGTGGGCATGACAAGCGTTTTGACACCTGTGCCGGTTCTCGCGATAGTCGAACCTGCGGCCTGCGTCCGCACCCTTTGGGAGGAGGGCACGCTGATGACAAAGGGACGGCATGTCTTGCTGGTCGAGGATGAACCCAACATCGCCGAGGCGATCAGCTTTCTGTTGACCCGCGACGGCTGTCAGGTGACGACGCTTGGCGATGGGTCACAGGTGCTCGCGACCTTGCGCCAACAGCATGTGGACGCGCTGATCCTGGATCTGATGCTGCCCGGCGCGTCGGGTCTTGAGGTGCTGGCAGCGATCCGCGCCGATGCGGTGCTGCAGGGGTTGCCGGTCCTGATGCTGACTGCCAAAGGCCAGCCGCATGATCGTGATGCCGCCGCCCGTGCAGGGGCAAACCGGTTCATGACAAAGCCCTTTGCCAATGCCGAGATGGTCGCCGAAGTACGCGCCCTTTTGGGCGGCTGAGCGCGATGGCGCGACGCCCCAGAATGCCGTTCCTGCCTCGCAGCGGCTATCGCCTGCGGCGCCTGCACGATGCTGCGCGTCTGTTGCCGCTGTTCGGCCTTTTCCTTTTGGTCCTGCCGATCCTGTGGAGCCCGATTGACGATGATCACCGGCGCACGGCATCGGACGGGGTCTATCTCTTTGGGGTCTGGATCGGCTTGATCTGTGTCGCCGCGGTATTCGCAACGAGGCTTGGCCGCGATCAGGAGAATACGCCCGGCGCCGGGGCCAAGCCCGGGGCATCCGAAGGGGGCCAGGATGCCCTTTAACCTGCTTGTTCTGGCCTGCGTGTCCTATGTGATCTTTCTGTTTGCGGTGGCCTTCATCGCCGAAAGGCGGGCGGCGACGGGACGGTTCGGGTTTCTGCGATCACCACTGATCTATACATTGTCGCTGTCGATCTATTGCACCGCCTGGACCTTTTACGGGGCGGTGGGCTACGCGGCGCGGTCGGGGCTGGAGTTTCTGACGATCTATCTCGGCCCGTCGCTGGTCTTTGTTGGCTGGTGGTGGGTGTTGCGCAAACTGGTGCGGATCGGGCGCGAACACCGCGTTACCTCCATCGCGGACCTGATCTCGTCGCGCTATGGCAAGTCGAACCTGCTCGGTGTCATCGTGACGGTCATCGCGGTGGTGGCGGCGACGCCGTATATCGCGCTGCAATTGCAATCGGTGGTGCTGTCGTTCGGCGTCTTTGCCAGTGCCACCCCCGAAGGCATGGCGCCCCCTGATGCCGCGCAAACCGCGATCTGGGTGGCGGCGGGCCTGGCCTTGTTCACCATTGTCTTTGGCACGCGCAATCTGGATGCCAACGAACAGCACCACGGCATCGTCACCGCCATCGCGGTGGAGGCGGTGGTCAAGCTGGTGGCCCTGCTGGCCGTCGGGGCCTGGGTCGTCTGGGGGCTGGCGGACGGCATCGGCGACATGATGGCGCGCATCGACGCCTCGGCGCTGGGGACGTGGGAACTGAAGCCCGGGCGGTGGACGGGCCTGATCTTTTTGGCGGCGGCAGCGGTGATCTGCCTGCCGCGGATGTTTCAGGTGATGGTGGTCGAGACGTCGGATGAACACCACCTGGCGCGGGCATCCTGGGCGTTTCCGGCCTATCTGATGCTGATGAGCCTGTTCATTGTGCCCATCGCGGTGATGGGGCTGGAGCGGATGCCGTCAGGCGCGAACCCGGACCTTTTCGTGTTGTCGTTGCCCCTGGCCGAAGGGCAGGGCGCGCTTGCAATGCTGGCATTTCTGGGCGGGTTTTCATCGGCGACATCCATGGTGATCGTCGAGGCGATCGCACTGGCCACGATGGTGTCGAACCACATCGTGATGCCGTTCTGGCTGCGGCTTCGCCCGGCGCTGGATGTGTCGCGCGACCTGCGTCGCGTGGTCCTGCTGTCGCGGCGCTTCAGCATCATTGCGGTGCTGGCCCTTGGTTATGTCTACTATCGTGCCTCGGGCGGGTCGGAGGCGCTGGCGGCCATCGGCCTGATCGCCTTTGTGGGCGTCGCGCAGTTCCTGCCTGCGATGATCGGCGGCATCTTCTGGCGTGGGGCGACGCGCAGCGGCGCGGTTGCGGGTCTTTTGACCGGGTTTGCGGTCTGGGCCTATGCCCTTTTCCTGCCGTCGCTTGGCCCTGACGTGGTGATTTCGCAAGCCATGCTGACAGATGGACCCTTTGGCATCGACTGGCTGCGTCCGCAGGCCCTTTTCGGGGTCGAACGGCTCGACCCTCTGCTGCATGCGTTGATGTGGTCCTTGATGGTCAACGTAACGTCGTTTTTCATGCTGTCGGTGCTGACCTTTCCGGGGCCCGTGGAACGGGTGCAGGGTGCTGCCTTTGTCAACGTGTTTGACGGGCCCACGGGGGCGCTGGAATGGCGGCGCGGCGGCGCGGCAAGCGAAGAGCTTTTGGTGATGGCGCAAGGCATCCTTGGCGAGGACCGGGCGCTGGAATATTTTCGTGGCGCCGCCCAGGCGCAAGGGATGGCAGGTTATCTGCCCGATCCGACGCCCGAATTCCTGTCGAGTTTTGAGGGGCGGTTGGCCGGATCGGTGGGGGCGGCAACCGCGCATGCGATGGTCGGCCAGATGGCAGGGCGCAACACGGTGTCGGTCGAAGACCTGATGGCCGTGGCCAACGAGACCGCCCAGATTATGGAGTACTCCGCGCGTCTGGAAAGCCAGCAAGGCGAACTGACCCGTACCGCGGGCGCCCTGCGTGAGGCCAACGACAAGCTGCACGAACTTTCGTTGCAGAAAGACGGGTTTCTCAGCCAGATCAGTCATGAGTTGCGCACGCCAATGACCTCGATCCGGGCGTTTTCCGAGCTTTTGGCCGCAGGTGACCTGGCCCCGGACAAGGTGGCTAAATTTGGCGGCATCATCCATGACGAGGCACGACGGCTGACCCGGCTTCTGGATGATCTTCTGGACCTGAGTGTGCTGGAAAACGGGGCTGTCGAATTGACGGTAACGCTGACCAACCTGCACGACATCATCGACCGGGCGCTGTTCGCGGCCGACAGCACGCGGCCCGAGCGATCGTTCACCATCTTCCGCGATGGCGAGGCAGAGCAGATCTACCTGCGGACAGATGCCGACCGGCTGACGCAGGTCCTGATCAACCTGTTTTCGAACGCGCGGAAATACTGCGACGCCGACCAGCCGGAACTGCGCATTGCGGTACGTCAAAGGGCGGGTCGCGTGACGGTCGATGTGATCGACAACGGGCGCGGGATCCCGCAGGCCTCGCAGGCGCTGATCTTTGAGAAATTCGCACGGCTGTCGGACCAGACACGGGCAGGAGGTGCGGGTCTGGGACTGGCGATCTGCCGCGAAGTGATGGTGAACCTGAGGGGCGGGATCACCTATCTGCCGGGGCAGGGGGGAACGGCGTTTCGCGTCACCCTGCCGCTGCGGCTGGAAAAGAATGCGGCCTGAGGTTCAACAGGGTTAATCCTTTGGCAATCGTCGCAGGCCTAACGTCGGGGCAACCGGCGATGCGGGGGTGCGATGGCGGAACAGGACAAGGCGACAGCACGATCGGGTGTCATCTGGCACAAGGTCCAGATCGCACGGGATCATGCGGCGGCCCACGCGGCCGAAGGTGGGCCGGGCGCGGACCGGTCCTGGCGTCTGGCGCTGGCACGGGCGGCACAGGATGTGCTGTCGATGCCGCTTGACGTGCCGCGCCTGTCGCTGAACCGGCGCAGCCTGACCGAACTGACTGACCTCTTGCCCGATCACGCGATGCTGGCCGTACTTGAGGGACCGGGCGAATCGCTTGGCCTTCTGGCGATGTCGCCTGCCGTGCTGTCAGGCCTGATCGAGGTGCAGACGATGGGCCGCGTGCTGGCGCAGGCCCCGATTCCGCGCAAACCCACCCGCACCGATGCCGCGATGGTGGCCCCGGTGATCGAACGCGCGCTTGGCGCGCTGGATGAGGCGCTGTCGGATGAGGCGGACCTCGTCTGGGCGGGCGGGTTTCGGTATGCCTCGTTCCTTGATGACCCGCGCCCGCTGGCGCTGTTGCTCGAAGATCGGGCCTACCGCGTGCTGACCGCACATGTGTCGCTATCGGGTGGGGCCAAATCTGGTGAGGTTATCCTGGCCTTGCCGGCCGAGGGGCGTGGCTTACGGCCCCGGCGCGACACCACACTGGCCGATGACGCACATGCGGTGCAGGCCTTTACCCACGCGATGAACGCGGTCGTGCTGGGCGTGCCCTGCCTGCTTGAAGCCGTGCTGGCGCGGGTGACACTGCCGCTGGGCGCGGTCATGGGGTTGGAACCCGGCACAATCGTCCCCCTGCCCAAGAACGCGCTCAGCGGCATCCGCCTTGAAGGACTGGACGGACTTCCGCTGGCCGAGGCCCGGCTTGGCCAGAACAGCGGAATGCGGGCGCTCCGCCTTCTGGGCGAGATGCGGGTGCCAAAGCAACTGTCCGGCGACGCTGACCATAAGGCCACCGAACTGACCCTCGCCGCGGGGTGACGCGGGCGGCTGGTCTTGGCGCGACGGGATGCCTGGGCGTCCTAGGTCGCCAGTTGCGGGCGCAGATGTTCCAGCTGATAGCCGTATTTTGCCGGAATTCCGATCAGATCGTCAGCCGACATCTTGCCCGCATGGGCCAATGCCCAGACCACTGACGACCGGTTGCCTGACGCGCAATAGGCCAGCACCGGACCCTTGGCCGATGCAATTGCTGCGGCTTGCGCTGTCACATTTGCGGCAGTCATCGCCCCCCCGATGATCGGATTGACGACAAACTCGAACCCCATCGCGGTCGCCGCAGCCTGCATCGCGGACGTCTGCAAATGGCCGGGAATTTCGCCATCGGGTCGGTTGTCGATGATCGTGGTAAAGCCCGCCGCCTTGATCGCGGGCAAATCGCCAGGCTCGATCTGCGGCGAAACCGCATAGGTCGGGGTCAGGGGTCGGATGTCCATGCCGTCACTCCATCTGTCTGGCGGGCGATACGCGCTGTCACCAGCATACCCGCGACCATCGCAAGAAGAAAGATCACCCCGCCCGTACCGCCAAAGCTGATGGAGGCGATCGCGGGGCCGGGGCAAAGACCCGCGATCGCCCAGCCTGCACCAAAAAGGACCGAGCCGCCGATCAGCCTTGTGTCGACCCGCGTGCTGGGCGCTGGTGGCAAGGGCGCGCCGGTCAGGGAAACGCCGCGGCGCGCCGCAATCCGCCACGCCACGGCCATCGGCAGGATCGCCCCGCCCATCACAAAGGCAAGCGTCGGATCCCACGCCCCAAAGATATCAAGGAAGCCTTGCACCTTTTGCGTGTCCGTCATGCCGGAGATCAATAGGCCCAAGCCAAAGATGCCGCCCGCCAGGGCTGCCATTACCAGACGCGCCATCAGATCAGCCCCCAGACATGCCGCAGAAGGCTGATCACCAGCACCCCCGCACCGACATAAGCCAGCGTCGCGGCGATCCCGCGTGGTGACAGCCTCGAAATGCCGCAGACACCATGGCCCGAGGTGCAGCCATTGGCCAATCGCGTGCCAAGGCCAACCAGCACGCCACCCGCGATGATTGTCCAGATGTTGGAGGTCAGATGGGTCGCCTGACCCGTCCAAACCAGCGAAATGAGCCAGGGCAATCCCGCAAGCCCCAGCATGAACACGATGTTTTCAGCGGCCCTTTTGCCAGCGGTGCCGTCGACGACGCTGCCAAGGATGCTCGATGCCCCCATGATGCGCCCGTTCAAAAGCAGAAACATGGCTCCGGCCAACCCGATCAACCCGCCACCCGCCAATCCCCAAAGCCAGTCTGTCTGCATCATTGCCTCATGATCCCGTGATGATCCATTGCCCCGGCCGCGCCCTGCACCAAGGGTCGGCACGGCACGTAATGCCAATGCCAGTGCCAATGCAAGGACACCCGACGCAGAGGTGTGGGGTGAAGCCGCCCGATTTGCACGCCAATCCGCAAAGTGACCGCCCACGCGCCGGTTGTGTGCTTGCCAACCGGCCAGCGATGGCCTTTTATCCAGCGCGTCAGGGATCGTTCCAAATGGCAAAAGGGGGCAGCGTGCAGGATATGGGCCAAAGGGTCTGGCACGGCGATGTCGCGCTGGTCACGCTGGACGGCGCCGCAATCGGCGCGTTCGGGCCTGCCGTTCGGAGCTGGCTTTTGCAGTTGCTGCGTGACGACCCGCAGCCGCGCGCCCTCGTGTTGGCGATCCGCGCAGTGTCGCCGCGCGCCATGATCCTTGGCGCAGATGACACCGCCAGCCCCCGACTTTACGAGGTCGCTACAGCTTTGGCCGAAGTGAAGTTTCCCGTCATCACCGCTTTGATCGGTCCGGTCAGCGGACCGCTGGTGGAACTCGCGCTGGCAGGGGATGTGATCGTTGCGTCGCGCGAGACGACGCTTGCCTTGCCCGATATCGTGCTCGGTCTGATCCCGGGCGGTGGCGCGACGCAAACGTTGCCACGTCGGCTTGGGGCCAAGGCTGCACTGGAGATCCTGCTATCGGCAAAACTGATCCCTGCGGCCGATGCGCTGCGGGTGGGCATGATCGACCACGTGGTGGCGGACGATCCGGTTGCGGCCGCCCTGACGCTTGCTGCCGAGCTTGCCCAAGGGCCGCGCGCGGCTCGGCGGGTCCCGGGCCTGGACGCCAAGACCTATGGGGCCGAGGTCGCTGCCGCACGCGGCGCGCTTTTCGTGAACGGGCTGCCGGGTGCCGAGCGGATGGTCGATGCGGTCGAGGCGGCGCTGGTCTTGCCACTGGCCCAGGGTCTGGTGCTGGAGACGACTCTGCGCGACGATCTAGCCATCAGCGACGAAGTTCTGGGGCTGAGTGCGACGGCGGCGACAATCGCCATCGCGCGGCGCATGCCCAGACCGTTGGTGGGGATAGCACAAGCGCCAATTTCGCATCTCTACATTGAGGGGATGTCACCCGCGACGACGGTGATCGCATTTCACGCCCTGTCGGCGGGCCTGCAAGTGACGCTGGCCGAGCCCGACCGTGAAGTGCTGAGCGGTGTCTTGAAGGTGCTGGCCGAACGCCAGGATGCCGAACTGGCGGCCGGCAAGCTGGATGTCGCGCGCCGCGATGCTGACTGGACCCGGCTGGCTACGGTCACGCCGGCACCCCTTTTGCCCGAGGGCGTCGATATCGTGCTTTTTGGTCCGGGGCAGGCGGCGCGGCAGACCGAACTTGGCGAACGCGCGCAGCCTGACTTGCCGCGTCTGGTGCTGGGTGGTGGGCCGGGCACGCTGGGGCTGACGCTGGCGCCGACGGGCCGACTGGCAACGCTGTCGGGTGTCACCGCAAGTCAGGCTGCCGCCACGGCCAGGGCCTTTCTGTACCGGATCGGGCTGCCCGTGATCGCCGTCGGTGGCGATGGACCCGCGCCCGGGGCGGCGATCACAACCGCGGCGCGCATCGCGCTGGAACGCCTAATGGGGCGCGGGGTGCGTGAAGAGGTGATCCGGGGCGCGCTGACATCGGTGCAGGCGACGCCGCCCGCCCTGTCCGCCGAAGCCTTTGACCTTCGGGCCAATCAGGGACGTCCGCTGGCCATGCCGCGCGCGGAAATCATCGCACGCTGGTGGGGCGCGATGGCGGCTGCAGGACTGGATTGCCTTGCGGCTGGAACAGCCATGTGCCCCGCTGACATCGACCATCTGATGGTGGCAGGCTATGGGTTTCCCCGCCGCCTTGGCGGGCCGATGCATCTGGCCGACCGGAGGGGTTTGCTGCTGATGCGCCAGGATCTGCGACTTTGGGCGCGCGATGACCGCATCTGGGCGCCACCGCCGATGATTGACCGGCTGATCAGCGAGGGTCGCACGCTGGCGTCGCTGAACCCGACGTTTTAGCCCAGCATGATCCCCGTCACGACCAGCATCAGCCCGATCGCCGATATGCCCAAGGCCGCGAGGTTCAGCGTGACCACGCGCTGCAGGCGCGCGCGCAAGGCGTCATCGGGCAACCCGGCGCGGCGTGCCTGCGTGGCCAGCACAATGCAATAGACAAGTCCCGCCACCCCCAAAAGGGTAAAGGCCGTGCCGATCCAGATCAGAATGTCCATGCGAAGGCCCCGGTTGTGGCATTTGCGAAAGCCGTAGCCGTGGTCTTGCGGGCGTGCAAGGGGGCGGCTGCTTCGCGGCTTGCACAAGGCGCGGGGCTCGGGTTAGGGAGAGGACCAACCGATGCAGCGAAAACAGGCCCGCCATGACCGATGTGATTGATACCTATGCCGTGACCGCCGACGAACTTCGCCAGTTTATCGAACGTTATGAACAGCTTGATTCGGAAAAGAAGGACGTGGCCGAACAGCTGAAAGAGCTGATGGCCGAGGCCAAGGGGCGCGGGTATGACACCAAGGTTCTGCGCAAGGTGATCGCATTGCGCAAACGCAAGCCCGATGACGTCGCCGAAGAAGAGGCGGTGCTGGAAATGTACAAGGCCGCACTCGGGATGGCATGACCGCGCCGATCAGGGCGTGATGAAGTCGATGCCGTCCATCTGGGCAATCCGCGCGACATCCGCCTCATAGGCTGCCGTCAGGTCGGTGATCAGGGCGGCTGACCAGCCGGGCAACGCCACCTCCACCTCGATCTTGTCTGGCAGCACGAACTTGTCGAGGAAGGCCGCCACGATCTTTTTGTGATGCGTCGTCGACAAAGCCGGGTTTTTGGCCAGGTAATCGCGCATCCGGGTCAGGCCTTCGGGGGCCATGATGGTCGCCAACAGCTCATCCGCGCCTTCCAGCGCAGAGGTGTCGGCAAGACCCGTCACCGCCGACAGCACTTCGGGCCAGACCAGCGGCGTGTCCTCGTCGCACCAGATCGTCAACAGGACGTCGGGGTTTTCGGACCGGATCTGCGCCACCACGTCCGACCAGTTCAGAAACATCGGATCAATCCCGCTGAGGAAATCCTCATATGACTTCACCTTCTGCTTTTCAAAGAGCGCAGGCACAAAGGTCGCGGGGTTGCGGATTGCCAGATGAAATTCGGCCTCGATATCGGGAAAGATCTGGGTAAAGGCGCGGATGCGTTCGCCCGCAAGAGGGTAAAGCCCCGGGCGCAGGACCCATTGCGGAAACGACAGGAAACTGTCCCAGGACAGAACCAATCGCTCCGCCTGATCTTCGTCCATGATCTGTTCAAGCACCAGCGCCTGCGTTTCGACCGAGGCGCGTTCGCCTTTCAGTTGCACCGCAGTGTCGCGCAAAAGCTTGCGATAGCGCGCCGGGCCCGGCACCACGACGCCGCGTTCCGCCAGAAGCCCCCGATTGCGCAAAAGGCAGCGCAAAAGCCGGTCCTCATCCGTGCAATGCGCGCCGAGGTGGTAGACAATTCGCATGACGGCCTGCTCGCCTTCTGATGGGCCGCCCGGGGCCGCCTGCACGTCGGGGATGATCCAGACGGCATGGTCAGAGGACTATATGGGCTTTTCTGGACAGTCAAAGCCCTTTCCTGTAGGTCCAGATCCATGATGGTCGACCAAAACAGTCAGGTTAACCCCAGCGCGAGACGTCGGCTGTGGGCGGGGGCGTTCGTCGATCCGTGGCGGATCTTTGCGGTGGTTGTCGCGGGGCTGGTGCTGGCCCCTGTGCTGTCTGTGCTGTGGATGGCGTTTCATCCCGCTGAGAACATCTGGCCGCATCTCATGGCGACGGTGATGCCACGTTATCTGTCCAATACCGCGATCCTGATGGTCGGGGTGGGCGTTTTGACCGCATGCATCGGGACCGGGGCGGCCTGGATGGTCACGATGTACCGCTTTCCCGGCAGTCGGTGGCTTGACTATGCGCTGCTTTTTCCGCTGGCTATCCCGGCCTATGTCGGGGCCTACGCGCTGGTCGATTTCCTGGATTATTCCGGGCCCTTGCAGACCGCGATGCGCGCCGCGATGGGGTGGCAATCGGCCCGTGACTACTGGTTTTTCGAAGTGCGCTCGCACGGGTCTGCCATCGTGGTCTTTTCAGCCACCCTTTACCCTTATGTCTATCTGCTGGCGCGCGCCGCCTTCCGCGAACAGTCGGGCTGCACCTATGAGGTCGCGCGCGCGCTGGGGTCCGGGCAGGGCGCGTTGTTCTGGCGGCTGGGCCTGCCCTTGGCACGTCCGGCGATTGCGGTGGGGGTCACGCTTGCCCTGATGGAGACGGTGGCAGATTACGGCACCGTGCATCATTTCGGGGTGCAGACGCTGACCACGGGCATCTTTTCAACCTGGCTCGATGGCAACAATGCAGGCGGGGCCGCGCAGATCGCTATGGTCAGCCTGACGCTGATCCTGATCCTTGTGACGCTGGAGCGTCTGGGCCGCCGGCGCGCCCGATTCCACAGGCTGGGGCGCGTGGCCCGGCCGCTGGAACCGACCCGGCTTGTCGGTCCGCGGGCCTGGACCATGACGGGCCTTTGCCTTGTGCCCTTCACCATCGGGTTCGTGTTGCCGGTGGGGGTCATGGCCTATCAGGCCATGCGCTCACCCGAAGCATGGCTGGAGCCGGGCTTACAGGCGGCCTTGTTGAACACCTTAATGGTCGCGGGCGGCGCGGCGCTGGTGACCGTTGGGGCGGCGATTGTCTTGGTCTATGCCCTGCGGATGGCGCGACCTGGACTGTCACAAGCGGTGCTGCCGATCACGGCGGTCGGCTATGCGACGCCCGGCGCGGTGCTGGCGGTGGGGCTTTTGGTCCCGCTGGCGGCATTCGACAACCGGCTGGCCGATTGGGTGCTGGCCTGGACCGGGCGCGATCCGGGGCTGATGATCACCGGCACCGCCGTTGCGGTCGGGCTCGCCTATATGGTGCGGTTCTTTGCGGTGGCCCAAGGGGCGGTCGACGCGGCCTTTGGGCGGGTCACGCCCACCCTGCCGATGGTCGCGCGGTCCCTGGGCCGCAGCGCAGGCGGTGCACTGGGGTCGGTCTACATGCCCTTGATGAAGGGATCGGTGGCGACCGCTCTGCTGGTCGTCTTTGTCGATTGCGTCAAGGAACTGCCCGCGACGCTGTTGCTGCGGCCGTTCAACTTCAACACGCTCAGCACGCGAGTGTTTGAACTGGTCAGCCTGGAGCGGTTAAGTGAGGCGGCACCGGCGGCGCTGTTGGTGATGGGTGTGGGGCTGGCGGCGGTCGCGCTGCTGGCGCGGGCGAGCCGCTGACTGGTGCCCCCAGAGAGACTCGAACTCCCGACCTTCGGTTTACAAAACCGCTGCTCTACCAACTGAGCTATGAGGGCACGCGCGGCGGCGCATAGCATTTCAAGCGACGCTTCGCAACGGTTGACGGCGGTGGGGGTGGACGCGGGCGGCCTTGGTCCGTAACGTCCGCCCAAATCGGACAATGGGGGCGCCGCGTGAAGACAGCAGTGATTACAGGTGCGGGCAGCGGCATCGGACGGGCGACGGCCAAGGCCCTGCTTGACGCGGGCTGGCAGGTGGCGCTGGTCGGACGGCGTGAGGCGGCGCTGAGCGAAACGGCGGCAGGTCATCCTGCGGCCTTGGTCGTGGCGGCCGATGTCACCGATGCAAGCGCCGTAGAGGCAGGTTTTGGCCGCATCGTCGCGCATTGGGGCCGGGTAGATCTGGTCTTTAACAATGCGGGCATGTCGCTGCCTGCGGCCCCGATCGACGAAATCAAGGTCGAAGACTGGCTGCAGCTGTCGGCCACCAACATCACCGGCATGTTTCTCATCGCCCGTGCGGCCTTTGGCCAGATGCGCCGGCAAACCCCGCAAGGCGGACGGATCATCAACAACGGCTCCATCTCGGCGCATGTGCCGCGTCCGGGATCGGCGCCCTACACGATGTCCAAGCATGCGGTCACAGGCCTGACCCGCACGCTTGGTCTTGACGGGCGGGCGTTCAACATCGCGGCCGGGCAGATCGACATCGGGAATGTCCTGACCTCGATGGCGGCGGCGTTCCCCAAAGGCGTGCCGCAAGCCGACGGGCAGGTGCGCGTCGAGCCGGTGATGGACGTGGATGAAGTGGCCCGCATGGTCGTGCATCTTGCGCGTCTGCCTTTGGAGGTGAATGTACCCTTTGTCACCATTATGGCACGTGACATGCCGTATATCGGTCGGGGCTAGGCCCCTTGCGCATCCCATTCTGACCTCGGAGTTCATCGATGA
Source organism: Paracoccaceae bacterium (assembly GCA_046589965.1). Lineage (GTDB taxonomy): Bacteria > Pseudomonadota > Alphaproteobacteria > Rhodobacterales > Rhodobacteraceae > JAJNPS01. The sequence continues at coordinate 10,436 of JBKJVF010000070.1, read as the reverse complement.
CACGCCCCACTGCCTTTACAGCCCCTGGACGTTTCTGGCGCGGCAACCTGCACACCCATTCAACGCGCTCGGACGGCGTGCTCGCCCCCGAAGAGGTGTGCCGCCGCTACCGTGACGAGGGATATGACTTTCTGGCACTGACCGATCACTTCATCGGGGAATACGGCTATCCCATCGTCGACACGCTGCCGATGCGGACCAACACCTTCACCACGATCCTTGGCGCGGAACTGCATTCCGGGCCGATGGCCAATGGCGAGTTGTGGCATATCCTTGCGGTTGGCCTGCCGCCCGAATTCACGCCCCCGCACAGCCCGGATTTCGGCGTGCACAAGGGGATGGAGACGGGTCCGGAACTGGCCGCGCGCGCGGTTGCGGCAGGGGCGTTCGTTGCCATCGCACATCCCCAGTGGTCTGGCCTGACGCTGGCAGATGCGCGCACTGTTACTGCCGCACACGCCGTTGAGATCTACAATCACGGCTGTGCCGTGGGCTGCGACCGGCCGGACGGGTTTGCCATTGCGGACCTGCTGTTGTCCGAAGGCCGCCAACTGTCGATGATCGCCACCGACGACGCGCATTTTTCCGAACCCGACCATTTCGGCGGTTGGGTGATGGTCAAGGCCGATGCGAACGAACCCGAGGCCCTGCTTTCGGCGCTGAAACGCGGGGATTTTTATTCCAGTCAGGGGCCGGAACTGCGCGATGTGCGGATCGAGGGCGATGTCGTGGTGATCGAATCCTCGGCCGTCGTGTCGGCAATCGCGATGGGTGCCGGGACCGGAGCCAAAGCGGTTCATGGCGCATCCATGACGCGGTCAGAGGTGCCTTTGTCGCGCCTGAACAACAGTCCCTGGCTGCGGGTGGCGGTTGTGGACGCTGGCGGGCGGCGGGCCTGGTCAAACCCGATCTGGCGCTGACATGACGACGGAGACGGGGGCCATCCCCCGGACCCCCGTGGATATTTGATCAGTCAGAAAACCTCAGTTGCCTAGAATGCCGGGAAGGCGCAGTCCATGCGCCACCGCGCAATCCTTGGCGATGTCGTAGCCTGCATCTGCATGACGCATCACACCGGTGGCGGGGTCATTCCACAACACGTTCGTCAGTCGGCGCGCCGCATCGGGTGTGCCGTCGGCGACAATGACCATGCCGGAATGCTGCGAAAAGCCCATGCCGACGCCCCCGCCATGGTGCAGACTGACCCAGGTGGCACCGCTGGCGGTGTTCAAAAGCGCGTTCAGCAGCGGCCAGTCGCTGACCGCATCGGAGCCGTCTTTCATCGCCTCGGTCTCGCGATTGGGAGAGGCGACCGAGCCCGAGTCCAGATGATCGCGCCCGATCACGATGGGGGCTTTGAGTTCGCCCGATGCCACCATCTCGTTGAACATCAGGCCCGCACGGTGCCGGTCTCCCAGCCCGATCCAGCAGATGCGCGCGGGCAGGCCCTGAAACGCGATCCGCTCACGTGCCATGTCAAGCCAGTTGTGCAGGTGATTGTTTTCAGGGAACAACTTTTTCATCGCAGCATCGGTCTTGTAGATGTCCTCAGGATCGCCAGACAACGCGCACCAGCGGAACGGACCGATCCCTTTGCAGAACAGGGGGCGGATATAGGCGGGCACGAAACCCGGAAAGGCAAAGGCGTTTTCCAACCCTTCGTCGAGTGCCACTTGCCGGATGTTGTTGCCGTAGTCGAGCGTGGGGACCCCGGCGTTCCAGAAATCGACCATCGCAGCCACATGCGTGCGCATCGATGCACGGGCGGCACGTTCAACCGATTTCGGATCCGTCTCGCGCGTGGCGCGGGCCTGTTCGACCGTCCAGCCTTGGGGAAGGTAGCCGTTCAAGGGGTCATGGGCAGAAGTCTGGTCGGTCACGATGTCCGGGCGCGGACCGCCAGCAGTCATCCGGGCGTAAAGTTCGGGGAAGATGTCGGCGGCATTGCCCAGAAGGCCGACCGACTTTGCCTCACCCTTGGCGGTCCAGTCGGCGATCATTGCCAGTGCTTCGTCCAGCGTATGCGCCTTGGCGTCCACGTACCGGGTGCGGATGCGGAAATCGATCCGGCTTTCATCGCATTCGACGGCAAGACAGCACGCACCCGCCATCACCGCCGCCAAAGGTTGCGCGCCGCCCATGCCACCAAGGCCGCCGGTCAGGATCCACCGACCCTTGAGGTCGCCCCCGTAATGCTGGCGCCCGGCCTCGGCAAAAGTCTCGTAGGTTCCTTGCACAATCCCTTGGGTTCCAATGTAAATCCAGGAACCGGCGGTCATCTGGCCGTACATTGCCAGACCCTTCTTGTCCAACTCGTTGAAGTGATCCCAGGTTGCCCAATGCGGCACCAGGTTCGAATTGGCGATCAGCACGCGCGGCGCGTCCTTGTGGGTGCGAAAGACGCCGACCGGTTTGCCGGATTGAACCAGCAGCGTCTCGTCATCATTCAGATCCTTGAGGGCGGCGACGATCCGGTCGAAATCTTCCCATGTCCGCGCTGCCCGCCCGATGCCGCCATAGACCACCAGTTCATGCGGGTTTTCTGCGACATCGGGGTGCAGATTGTTCATCAACATCCGCATCGGCGCTTCGGTCAGCCAGGATTTGGCGGTGATCGTGGTGCCGGTCGCAGGATAGATGTCGCGGGTGTTGTGGCGGGTCATCGTGGCCTCACAAGGTGGGAAGGGGGATGTCGGCGGCATCGGTCAGCGCGCCGGAGGCGATCAGCAAGGCCGCGGCGGCTAGATCCGGCGCTAGGTATCTGTCGTCGCCAAGCGTCGCCACGTCCTGTCTGAGGCGCGTGACTACACGCTGCAGTGGGGCAGAACTGGGCAGCGGTGCGCGAAACTCCACCCCTTGGGCGGCGCAGATCGCCTCCACCCCCAGGATGACGTTCAGGTTCTCCACCATCCGGCCCAGACGTCGCGCACCGTGGGCGGCCATGGACACGTGATCCTCCTGGTTCGCGCTGGTCGGCGTGCTGTCGATCACCGTGGGGTGGGCCGCGTGCTTGTTTTCGCTCATCAGGGCCGCTGTGGTGACCTCGGCAATCATCAGTCCGGAATTGAGCCCCGGATTGGGCGTCAGGAACGGCGGCAGATCGAAACTGAGCGTGGGGTCCACCATCAGGGCTACGCGGCGTTGCGCGATGGCACCGATTTCTGACACCGCCATCGCAATCATATCGGCAGCAAAGCCAACGGGTTCAGCGTGAAAGTTACCACCCGACACGATCTGACCCGAGGCCGTTAGCACCAGTGGGTTGTCGGTGGCGGCATTGGCCTCGACTTCCAACGTATGGGCGGCCATGCGCAGAACATCCATCGCCGCCCCGGTCACCTGCGGCTGGCAGCGGATGCAGTAGGGGTCCTGCACACGGGTGTCGCCACTGCGGTGGCTTTCGCGAATGATCGACCCATCGAGAAGCGCGCGCATCGCACCGGCAGCCTCGATCTGGCCACGGTGTCCGCGCAGGGTATGAATCTCGGGCTCCAGCGGGGCGGTGGAGCCCATGATGGCATCGGTGGACAGGGCAGATGTCACAAGTGCCGCCTGTGCCGCGCGCCAGGCACCCCAGAGCCCGACAAGCGCGTAAGCCGTCGAAAATTGCGTGCCGTTGATCAGGGCGAGGCCTTCTTTGGGGCCAAGGACGATGGGCGATATTCCTGCCTTGGCAAGGGCTTCTGCGCTAGACATCACCTGATCCATGTATGTGGCTTGCCCGGCACCGATCATCACGGCAGCCATATGGGCAAGGGGGGCGAGGTCGCCCGATGCCCCGACCGAGCCTTGCGCGGGGATCAGGGGCGTGACGCCCTTGGCCAGCATCGCCTCCAGTTGGGCGACAATCTCCCACCGCACGCCAGACGCGCCGCGCCCGAGGCTCAGAAGCTTCAGCACCATCATCAGGCGGGTGACGTCCTGTGGCATCGGCTCGCCAACACCGCAGCAATGCGACAGGATCAGATTTTCCTGCAACTTTACGGTATCTTGTGGGGCGATCTTGAGACTTGCGAGTTTGCCGAAGCCAGTATTGACGCCGTAAACTGCCGCGCCACCTGCGGCGGCGCTCGCGATGATCGCCGCAGCGGCCTCAACCCCCTTGCGGGCCGAAGGATCGAGCCGGGCCGGCAATCCATCGCGAAAGATGCGTTCCAGTTGGGCAAGGGTCGTCTGGCCGGGGATCAGGATTTCAGGCGTCAAGACGGCCTCCGAAAATGCGAGAATGCAGGGCCGTAGCCCCGATACGATAGGCAAGTTCGGCCGGGTGCGCTGCGTCCCACATACCAAGATCGGCGCGCTGGCCTGCGGCAATGGTCCCACGGTCGGTCATGCCCAAGGCGCGGGCGGCATGGATGGTGGCGCCTTGCAGCGCCTCCAACGGGGTCATGCGAAACAGCGTGCAGGCCATATTCATCGCCAGCGGCAGGCTGGTCATGGGGGACGAGCCCGGGTTGCAGTCGGTGGCAATAGCCATCGGAAACCCAGCCGCGCGCAGGTCAGCGATGGGGGGCGCCTGGGTTTCGCGCAGAGTGTAGAACGCACCAGGCAGGATCACCGCGACGCTACCAGCGGCGGCCATGGCGGCGATGCCATCGGGGCCGAGATATTCCAGGTGGTCAGCGGAAAGGGCGTTATGACGCGCCGCAAGGACCGCGCCCTTCAGGTCAGAGAGCTGTTCGGCATGCAGCTTCACGGGCAAGCCAAGCGCGTCGGCGGCGTCAAACAGGCGCGCGACCTGCGCAGGCGAAAAGGCAATGCCTTCGCAAAACGCGTCGACTGCATCGACAAGGCCCTCGGCATGAGCGGCACGCATCGAAGGAATGGCAACCTCGTCGATATAGGCGTCGGCGCAGCCTGTGTATTCCGGCGGCACCGCATGGGCGGCAAGGTGAGTCACGCGGACCGTCACGGCACGGTGCTGCGCGATCATGCGGGCGACACGCAGCATCTTCAGCTCATCATCGACGGTCAGGCCATAGCCCGATTTCACCTCCAGCGTCGTTGTGCCGGTGGCGATCATCTGGTCCACGCGGGGCAGGGCGGCGGCAAGCAGATCAGCCTCGGACGCGGAACGGGTTGCACGCACGGTCGACAGGATGCCACCCCCCGCACGGGCAACCTGTTCGTAGCTTGCCCCGTTCAGCCGCATCTCGAACTCGGCCGCGCGGTCACCTGCATAGACGACATGGGTATGGCAGTCGATCAGTCCGGGGGTCAGCAGGCGACCATGGCAGTCGATGACCGTGGCCGTCGCCGGATGGTGAGGCATGTCGCCCATTGGACCGACCCAAAGCACGCGATCGCCCGCACAGATGACCCCCGCGTCGGGGATCAGCCCGTAGCCGTCAACCATGGTCGCGACGGTCGCATGGATCAGGATGAGGGTCGTTTCTCCTGCCATGGTCGAGGCGATTCCCTGTTGCGTTATGTCCAGATGTGATATCAATATGTCTATACATAATATCGCCTGTCAAGCCGGAGATGTGATGACTGACCTCTTTGCCAAGACTGCGCTTTTGCCAGATGGCTGGGCACGCGATGTCCATGTGACCATCGCGGCCGGGCGCATCGTTGCGGTCACGCCGGACGATGCCGTGCCGCCCAAGGCGCAGACCCTGGGTGTCCTGCTGCTCGCCCCGGTCAACCTGCATTCCCACACCTTTCAGCGCGCGATGGCCGGTCTGACCGAAGGCAGGGGGGCGGGGGGACAGGACAGCTTCTGGACATGGCGCGACCTGATGTACCGGTTTCTTGCCGCACTTACGCCGGACGATGTCGAGGCGATTGCAGCCCAGGTGATGGTTGAGATGGCCGAGGCGGGCTATGCGGCGGTGGCGGAGTTCCACTATTTGCATCACGCGCCCGATGGCGTCCCTTACGATGATCTGGCGGAGATGTCGGGACGGATTGCGTCCGCCGCCGACACCACTGGTTTTGGTCTGACGCTGCTGCCTGTCATGTATGCGCAAGGCGGCTGTGACGGGCGGGCGCTGGTGGGCGGGCAACTTCGGTTCGGCAATGACGCGGATCGGTTCGGGCGGCTGTGGCAGGGCGCGGGGCGGGCGGTCGGGTCCTTGCCTGCGGATACCGTCCTGGGTGTGGCGCCGCATTCCTTGCGTGCCGTCAGCCCCGAGGATCTGAGCTTTGTGGCAAGCCTCACGGTGGATCGCCCGATCCACATTCATGCCGCCGAGCAAGTGGCAGAGGTCGCCGAGGTTCTCGCCCATCGCGGGGCGCGACCCGTCGAATGGCTGCTGGCCAATCAGCACGTAGACGCACGCTGGTGCCTCATCCACGCGACGCAGATGGAGCCGTCGGAAACCTCAGCACTCGCTAGGTCAGGGGCGGTTGCAGGCCTTTGCCCGATCACCGAGGCCAATCTCGGCGACGGCATCTTTGACGGGGTGCGATATTTGGATGCGGGCGGTCGCTTCGGGGTCGGGTCCGACAGCAACGTGCGGATCAGTCTGGTCGAGGAACTGCGCCTTTTGGAATATTCGCAGCGCCTGCGTGACCGAGGGAGGGCCTGCCTTGCGACGCCCGATCGCTCCTCCGGACGGGTTCTGTTTGAGGGGGCGGTCACAGGGGGCGCGCAGGCGGCGGGACGGGCCTCCGGCGCGATCAGGGTCGGGGACTGGGCGGACCTTGTGGCGCTGGACGCGGGGTCGTTGGTGCTTGATGGGCTGCAGGGCGACACGATTCTGGATGCGTGGATCTTTGCGGGCGATGACCGGTTGGTTCGCGACGTGTGGTCGGCGGGCCGTCATATCGTCAGCGAAGGGCGGCACATGGCCCGCGATGCTGTCGCCGCGCGCTTTCGCCAGGTGATCGGGCGTCTGAGGGCAGCGCTATGATCCCGCAGGGCTGGGAAGCGATCCGTGACGAGGTCAAGCGGCGCATCCATGTGCGCGACTGGACGCCCGGCAGCATCATCCCGACCGAGGCGGACCTCGCGGCCGAATTTGGCTGCGCACGGGGGACCGTCAACCGCGCCCTGATCGACCTTGCGCAGGCGGGCGTGCTGGAACGCCGCCGCAAGGCCGGAACGCGGGTGGCGTTGCTGCCGGTCCGGCAGGCGCGCTTTGCCATTCCCGTGATCCGGGCCGAGATCGAGGCGCGGGGTCAGGTGGCGACGCATCAGGTCCTGGCGCTGGACCGCGTGCCTGCCCCGGTTCCGGTGGCCGCACGGATGGGCCGCGCAGCCGAAGGGCAGCTGGTCTATGTCGAGACGCTGTACCTTGCCGATGGTCGCCCCTTTGCGCATGAGTCGCGCTGGCTGAACCCCGCCATCCTGCCCGATCCCGCGCCCGACTTTGCGCAAGTCAGCGTCAATGAATGGCTGGTGGCGAATGTGGCGCTGGCGACGGGAGACATCGCTTTTGCGGCCGAAGGGGCGGATGCGCGTGTGGCGCAGGTTCTGGGCATCTCGGTGGGGGCGCCAATCTTTGTGACCGAGCGCCTGACGCGGGGGGCCGAGGCCGCGATCACCTTCGTGCGGCTTGCCCACGCGCCGGGTTACCGGATGCAGACGGAACTTTAGCCCGCAAGGTTGCGCTGCATGACCTGCAGCAGCCGCCGTTGCAGGGGCGCAGTTCGGTTCTTCAGGTGCATGGCGGCAAAGACCGGCTGGTCCAGGATGGGCGCATCGGCCACCGCATGCGCCACCCCTTGCGCAATCAGGCGCGCCGCCATCGGTTCCAGCACATAGCCTGCCCCGCCAAGCGTGGTGATCAACGAGATGACAGCCGGGCTTTGCCCGACCGATAATGGGGCTGCGGACAGGTCTGGAAAAAGCGCGCGATGCGCAGCCTCGAACGCTGGCGAGAAATGCGCGAAAACATAGGTGTCCGGTGTCACATCGTTGAGGGCGCGCGGATCAGTGGAGATCATCCGGTAACGCACGTCGCCGAGGCTTGCAAAGTGCAGGTCGGGATGGGTTTTGGGGCTGAAGAGGATCGCGAAATCCGCAGCACCCGTAATCAGGTCGCTGCACATCTGGGTGGAATAGTCCGGTTCGATATAGAACGCTGTCTGCGGCAGGGCGGCGCGGAAGGCGGCCACCCAAAGCCCCAGATACTCCGCCGCAAGATCGGTCTGGATGCCCAGCTTGACGGCCATCGCGGCATCGGCAGGCGCGGCCAGCGCGCGTAAAGCCCCGACCCAGTCGCGCCGCAGGGTGCGGGCATGGGCGTCAAAGCGCAATCCTTCGGTCGTTAACTCCGTGCCCGCGCGCGACCGCAGGAACAGACGCGCGCCAAGCTGACCTTCGAGCGCGGCAATCCGGGCCGAGACCGTGCTTTGCGTGACGCCAAGACGCTCCGCCGTGCGGTTGAAGCTGCGCGTGTCCACAAGGTCAAGGAAGGTATCGAGAAGGTCGATCTGCATGTGTGCGCCCTGATCGGAATTGTCGATCAATAGATCGGATGCGGGCGAATTGAAAGTCCTGCTGATGCGGCCGATACTGGACATCCGACAAAGCCTCCGGCGGGGATATTTTGGCAAAGATGAAAGAGCGAACGTGAGCGATTTTCCAGCCCATGCGCGCGTTGTGGTGATCGGCGGCGGCGCTGTCGGGGCGTCGTGCCTGTACCATCTGGCCAAGGCGGGGTGGACGGACTGTCTGCTGTTGGAAAAGAACGAGCTGACGGCGGGGTCGACCTGGCACGCGGCGGGCAATGTGCCGACCTTCAGTTCCAGCTGGTCGATCATGAACATGCAGCGCTATTCGGCCGAGCTTTATCGTGGGCTGGGGGCCGAGGTCGATTACCCGATGAACTATCATGTCACGGGATCGGTGCGGCTGGGCCATTCCAAGGAACGCCTGCAGGAATTTCAGCGCGTCATGGGCATGGGTCGGTATCAGGGGATGGATCTGGCGGTGCTGGGGCCGGACGAGATCAAGGGCAAGTATCCCTTCCTTGAAACCCATGGTCTAACGGGCGCGCTTTATGATCCTTATGACGGCGACATCGATCCGGCACAGTTGACCCAGGCGCTGGCCAAGGGCGCGCGGAACATGGGCGCGCGGGTGGAGCGGTTCTGCCCGGTGACCGGGGTGCGGCGCGAGGCGGGCGAATGGGTGGTGCAGACGCCAAAGGGCGAGGTGCGCTGCGAGATCGTGGTAAATGCCGCAGGCTATTATGCGCGCGATGTAGCGGCGATGTTCGGGCGCGACCTGCCAATGGTGGTGATGAGCCATCAATACATGCTGTTCGACAACATCCCTGAAATCGAAGCCTATTCGGCGGAAACCGGTGGCAAGCTGCCGCTGTTGCGCGATGTGGACTCGAGTTACTACCTGCGGCAGGAAAAGCACGGCTTCAACCTTGGTCCCTATGAGCGGAACTGCCGCGCCCATTGGGTGACGCCGGATGATCCCTTCCCGCAGGATTTCAGCTTTCAGCTCTTTCCCGACGATTTGGAGCGGCTGGAATGGTACATCGCTGACGCCATGGCGCGGGTGCCGTTGCTGGAAAAGGCGGCGCTGACCAAGGTCATCAACGGGCCGATCCCCTATACCCCGGACGGCAACCCCCTGATCGGGCCGATGCCCGGCGTGCCGAACGCGTTCGAGGCTTGCGTCTTTACCTTTGGCATCTGTCAGGCCGGTGGGGCTGGCAAGGTGTTGGCGGAATGGGTCACCGAAGGCGGTACGGAATGGGACATGTGGTCCTGCGATCCGCGCCGGTTCACCGGCTGGGAAGACCCCGACTATTGCCGCGACAAGGGGATGGAGGTTTACGGCCACGAATACGGGATGCATTTCCCGATGGCGCGCTGGCCTGCGGGCCCCGACCGCAAGCTATCACCGGTCCATGACCGGCTGAAGGTGCTGGGGGCAATGATGGCGCCCTATGACGGGTGGGAGCGGGCAGAGTGGTTCGCCAAGCCTGGCGATGATCTGAGCTGGGACGCGACGCAGACCTGGGGCCGTGCGGGCCCATGGGAGGCACGGATTGCCGCTGAATGCGCCGCAGTACGTGATGGCGTCGGGGTGCTGGATCTGGCCGGGTTCACGCGGCTGAGGCTGGCGGGGCCGGGGGCGCGGGCGCATCTGGACCGGCTGACCGCGTCTAAGTTGCCCGAGGCCGGGAAAATCGGGCTCGCCTATTTCGCCGATGCACGGGGACGTATCGTCACCGAGATGACCGTGCTGCCCTTCAGCGACGAGGATATTGGCGTGATCACCGCCTCGGTGGCGCAGCGCCATGACGCGGACCTGCTGCGGCGGGGGCTGCCGGAAGGCGTGGTGCTGGAGGATTGGTCGGACCGCGTCCACTGTTTCATCGTGACCGGACCCAAGGCGCGCGAGTTGCTGGCGCCCATCACCGAGGGCGACCTGAGCCTGCCCTGGCTGTCGGTGCAATATGCGGCCAAGGTTGCGGGCAAGGATGTGGCGCTGATCCGGGTCAGCTTTGCCGGCGAGCTTGGCT
>JBKJVF010000256.1:0-8444 GCA_046589965.1 Paracoccaceae bacterium | reverse complement strand
GCCTGTCAGGCCATTCCACCAGCACAATGGCCGTGTCAAATGCCGTCTCAAGGCCCAATTCGATGACCTCATCGGGGTGAGTGATCCGATAAAGATCCGCATGCCAGATCGCCACATCCGGGGCGTCATAGGTTTGCACCAGAGTAAATGTTGGAGACGGCACTTCCGCATCTGCTTGCCTAAGTCGATGCCGGATCAGAGCGCGTGCAAGATGGGTCTTGCCGGCACCGATCGGCCCCGACAAGAGGACCGTGTCACCTGCCACAAGATACGTGTCCAGCCACGCACCAAATGCCGTTGTTGCACCCTCGGATCCAAGGGGCACCGTCAAGGCGGGTGGGTCGTTTGCGGACATGCGCCAGACTTTAGTCGGCAGCGCCCGCGCCGCAAGCTGCTTTGGCCGTAAGCACTGCGCCTATGTCCCAAAAGTTCAGGCCGACAACCGTCCGTCCATCTGGCGCATGGCGATCCCTGCCTCGTCCGTCGTCAACATGCGAAACGTCACCATCGTCGCCCCACCGGCCACATGTGAGAACCTGCAGGACATCAGACGTCCGTCGACCAGTCGAATTTCACCGTCCCAAGAGTCGCGGTCGCCGATCAGCGCCAAGAATTCCTCGGCTGAATTCCAAAGCGGTGTCGGGGCCGTCCGATCCCGCCAGAAACGAACCATCGCGTTGGCCGGGACATCGTTCAAGCCTTCCGACGGATTATGCTCCCAAAGTTCGGCATAGGCGGCGTTGGTCATCACCAGGCTGCCCGAATAGGAGAAAACGGCAATTCCCTCTTCCAGCATGTCGATCACGGCCTGGCTTAGTTCAAGGTCGGCCCGATAGCGGCGCGTGCGGAGGACCTCTGATGAGATGTCCTCAAAGATCAGCGCGACGGCACCGTTCGGATGCGGGCGACCGATGACGCGGTAGGTTTGCCCGCCGGGCAGGCTCCAGGTTTCTTCATGGACACCTGACGAAGCGGCGGCTTCCAGATCGACCATCTGCTTGCGCCAGCTGCGATAATCCCGAGGCTCCGGGATCATCGACTTTTCCCGCATCGCATCCAGAAAACTGACCAGTGATGGCCGAGACGTCAGAAACTCGGGCTGCAGGGCCGTCAGGTCCGACAGCGCCGGGTTGAAAAGCTGAAGTTTGCGGTTCTTGTCGAACACGGCCAGCCCGATCGGCAAATGGGCAAACGTCTTGGTCAAGGTCTGCATGAAATCGCGCAAGGCAGTTTCGGCCTGCACCGCACCGTCCGCCGACAGGGCAAACAACAGCCGTTTCGATCCCTCGTTCATCCCGACGATATCAAACCAGCGCGGCGATCCGCCCGGAACGTCCAGACGCTGGCGCTGACCCGATGCACCTTGCGCACTTGCCATGCGTTCAAAAAGACGCGGCAGAGGCCATGACAGGTCCTGACCTGGCGCCAAACGGTCCGCGACATGCAGCAGATAGGCCGCATTGGCCCAGACAACTTCGCCATCTTCGCGTTCGCGCCAGATCAGCGAAGGGCTTTGTGCGATCACGTTGCGCAAGTCTTCGAGTTCATCCGATTGCGCCTTGTGCAACATGGCTGTGGGGCCTGCGGCATTTGCCAGAACGCCGCCATCGGTGAGCGCGATCTTTGTCACGCCGCCGGCAAGTTCCGCGCACAGCGTGAGGCTGTCGGTGATGTCCTTCAAAGGGATCGCGTGGAGGGTGACCTGGCCCTTTTTCGGCAATGCCAGCACAGACTTTTCCAGATCGCCGAAACGCGGACCAAACCGCGCCAAAAACTGGACCCATGGTGTGCCATGCACGGGACTTTCCGCAAGCAAGGCACGCGCAGACGGCGTGGCATCAATCAGTGTTTCGCCGTCGAACAAAAAGACAATACCTTGATTGCCTACACCAAAGACACTGCTACCAATCGTCGTTCGCGGGCCGTTCAAAACCGAAAGAACCAACAAGCCGAACAAACTTGCAAGAACCGCTGTCGTCAAAAGACCAAACACCAGACCAATATCGGCAACCATAAACCCGCCGTCCCCTTGCTATGCGCCCCCCGAAGCAACCTTGGGGAGATAAGGTTAATACCGGCTTAATCTTTAGGGTGAGTTGTGTCCAAAGTGGACCCTCACCACGTCAATCACATGGCAAGGCATTTTATGTCGCATGCCGTCTTAGGGTTCATTGCGCTGGTTCTTGCCTTTCGCGATGTCTGCTGGTGCCGCAAGGTTTTCAAGCCGCCAAACCGCCTCAACGACCGCACCCGATCTGTCCGGTCGTTCATCAGGTGTCAGGAAGGGATCTGACGCATTGGCGAAAGTCAGTTCGGCACCTGTCCGTTCCAACAATGTCTTGGCGATGAAAAGTCCAAGCCCCATCCCTTCGTACTGGCGGCGCAGAGGCATTTCGGGACCGGATCGTCTTGACCGGACAAAGGGATCACCGATGCGCCCGATGACCTGTGGCGGGAACCCGTCCCCGTCATCCATGATCCGGATCAATATCCGTGACGCGGTCCACTCAGCCTCGATCCAGACCGTAGTGCGTGCAAAATCAACGGCATTCTGCACAAGATTGCGCAATCCATGGATGACCTCGGGCCGGCGCAGGACATTGGGCTGGCGATCCGGCGCGCCCGCGCCAGGCGTCAGGCCGAATTCGACCTTCTTGCCGCGCCCCACATGCGGTTCGGCCGCTTCTCGGATCAAGGTTTCGAGCGGGGCCTGACGAAGTTGCAGGTCGTCCTTGCCTGCACGACCCATGCTGCGAAGGATGTCCCGGCACCGGTCAGCCTGGGCGCCAATCAGGCGGGCGTCCTCCAAAAGCTCGGGGCGATCCGCAAGCTCGTCAATCAGTTCCGTACTGACCAGCTTGATGGTCGCGAGCGGGGTGCCAAGCTCATGCGCGGCAGCTGCCACGACACCGCCGAGGTCCGTCAGCTTTTGCTCCCGCGCCAGCGCCATCTGGGTGGCCAAAAGCGCGTCCGACATCGACCGGACCTCCATCGCCACGCGTCTTGCGTAAATCGCCAGAAAGATCACGCCGATCGTGATCGCCATCCAGAACCCAAAGCCGAAAATGCGGGGCACGGTCAACACCGTTCCGTCTGCAAGACGCAAGGGCAGATGTGAATAGACCCCAAGCGTGGCATATAGGATCGCTGCAGACGCCAAAATCACGGTCGTCTTGAGGTCAAGCACGCTGGCCGAAATTGTCACCGGGACCAACAGCAACAAGGCAAACGGGTTGTTGAGACCACCCGTCAACAGGATCAGAAACGCCAATTGCGACAGGTCGAACAACAGCGTCAGCATCGATTCCAGGTTTGAAAGACGCCTGTTTTCGGGAAAGATGAAAATTGAGAAGAGGTTCGCGATGATCGCCGTGCCCACGGCCAGATAGCAAAGTCCAAGTGGCAGCTGCATCCCATAGACGCGGTCAGCGATGGTGATTGCCGCCAGCTGGCCGGCGATCGCGACCCAGCGCAAAAAGATAAGCGTGCGTAACCGCAGCCAATTGCTGTGATTGTCGCGCGAAAAGAGGCCAAGGGTCTGGGAAGGCATCACACGCTCTGGCGAACAGGGGCGAAGTTTGCCATTGTTACGCGTGCCCGCAAGTCGGGGCAATGCGTCAAGACGAAGATGAACAACGCCAAGGGAAGTCCAAGATGACGAGGCTTTACGCGGCAGTGTCGGCAGTTGCCGTGGCTGCGCTTTTGGGTGGGTCGGCAGCCTATCTTTGGATCAACCGACCCGCCACGGACGCCATGTCGGCCTGCCGTGGTGGCCAGACCGCAGGTGCGATCGGCGGACCGTTCGAGCTTGTGAACGGCCAGGGGGTCACCGTTACGGATGCCGACGTTCTGACAAAGCCGTCGCTGATCTATTTCGGCTACACCTTCTGTCCCGATATTTGCCCGCTCGACAATGTGCGCAATGCCGAAGCGGTCGATATTCTGGAAGAACGGGGAATAGACGTCACGCCCATCTTCATCTCGATCGACCCCGAACGAGACACACCGGATGTCATGTCAGAAACCGCGGCCAACCTGCATCCCAAGATGATCGGGCTGACCGGCAGTGCCGAGCAGGTGAACACCGCAGCGCGCGCCTACCGGGTTTTGTACAGTAAACAACCATCCGAAGATGAATACTACCTCATGAACCACACGACTTTCACCTACCTCACGCTTCCCGGAATTGGTTTTGCGGATTTTTTCAATCGCGAAACCACCGCCGATGCGATGGCGGACCGGGTGTCGTGTTTCGTGGACTCCGCGCCCGACGTTGCCCAAAATTGACGCATAGGGGTTCGCAACCTACCTTACATTGGCACACAGCGCGAATGGGAGTGGATTGATGCAGGAACAAGACAGTGCCGATCTTGGACCGGACTGCAGCCTGCTGTTGGTTGATGACGATGAACAGTTTGTGAAACGGCTTGCCCGCGCGATGGAAAAGCGCGGATTTCTGCCGGAAACGGCCGAAGGCGTGGCGTCCGGCAAGGAAATCGCAACATCGCGACCGCCCGCCTATGCCGTCATCGATCTGCGGCTGGAGGATGGCAACGGGCTTGATGTTGTCGAAGCGCTTCGCGAACACAGGCCGGACTGTCGCATCGTGGTGCTGACCGGCTATGGCGCCATTGCGACGGCGGTGGCCGCCGTCAAGATCGGGGCCATCGACTACCTGTCAAAGCCGGCAGATGCGAACGACATCACAAGTGCCCTGCTGTCACGCAACGATGCTTTGCCCGGGCCACCCGAAAACCCGATGTCGGCAGATCGCGTGCGCTGGGAGCATATTCAGCGTGTCTATGAAATGTGTGATCGCAATGTCTCGGAAACCGCGCGACGGCTAAACATGCATCGCCGGACCTTGCAGCGTATATTGGCCAAACGGAGCCCGCGATAAACAAGCCCGATTGCCAATTCCATTGCCTGAGCCTAATCAATGTGCAGTCAAAGGACCTGAAAGGAAAAATCCGTGGCAATTGACTTGAACTCAATGACCCTCAAAGAGCTGAAAGAGCTTCATAACCAGACCGCCAAGGCGATTGGGAGTTTTGAGGACCGCAAGAAGAAAGAAGCGCTTGCTGATCTGGAAGATCGTGCAAAGTCCATGGGCTTTACGCTGGCCGAGTTGACCGGCGCCGCGCCAAAGCGCAAGCGTGCACCCGTCGCGCCAAAATACGCCAATCCGGCCAACAAATCGGAAACCTGGTCCGGACGTGGCCGCAAGCCGCGTTGGTTCGAGGCAGCGCTCAAGTCGGGCAAGTCCACCAAGGACCTGTCGATCTGATTGTGATCAGCTTTGCGACCCGAGCCACTTCAGAAAGGTTCGGGTCGCCGCCCTTTGCGGGCCGGGCAATGTCACGATGAAATAGGCTGGCAAGGTGTCGCGGCTGTCATGCACGACCCGCAACCTGCCGTCTTCAACGTCGGACTCAACCAGCGCGATGCTTTCGACCACAAGGCCCAACCCCTGCCGTGCGGCAGCGATTGACAGCTCTTCATTTGGAAAGTCGCTGCGCGACAGTTGCGCTGGGTCAAGGCCCAGACTGCGCAGATAGTCGTCCTGTTCGGGCCAGTTGGGTGACAGTATCCAGTCCATACGGGCCAGCGCATCCCGGTCCATCGCCGTGCGATCCCCCAAGATGTCCGGCGCCCCGGCGATGACCAGGCGCGCCGAGGCGAGAAAGCGCGACTCCAGCCCCGGCCAGTCACCTTTGCCATAGCGGATACCGACATCCACACCTTCGCGGTGCAGGTCGATCACGCGCGCATCCGGATGCAACGACAACCCGATATCCGGATGTCGATCCCAAAAGTCACGCAGGCGCGGCATCAGCCACTGCGCCGCGAAGCTGGCCGTCACGGTGACCTTGACGGGTCGGTCCAGCCCGCCACTGCGCAAAGCCTCCACCCCACGGGCAAAGGCGGCAAATCCTTCGGACACGGCTGCGGCCAGTTGCGCCCCCTCGGCTGTCAGACTCATCCCCCGTCCGTCGCGCTGGACGAGCGCCTGGCCCAAGCGTTCCTCCAGACTGCGGACTTGCTGGGCAACCGCTGCCGTCGTGACGTTCAGCGCCCGGGCGGCCTGCGAAAAGCTGCGCAATTCGGCAGTCGCGGCAAAGGCGCGCAGGCCGGTCAACGAGGGAATTTCGCGCCAGTCAGTGGCCATAGTTTAGGCAGGCTATCATATCGTAAACCTTTATGACTCCGATTCGAGCCACAAATATGGCAATAGCAATGCAGGAAGTCATCAATCAGGAGCAGAAAATGTTGACGATCTTTGCAGACGCGTTGTTGATTGCAGCACGCCAGAGCCCATTGCCGTATCCCAAGACGGCCCGCCCGATGAATGCCGAGGCTGATCGCACCTGGCGCCGGTTCTGGCTGAACTATGCCGGGTTGAACCGCTAAATGCAGCCGTCCAGAAGAACGGTCACGCGCGCCACGTAGTCCGCCCGCACCACCGCGGGCGGACGCAACCGGATCTCCAGCCCATCGACGACACCGACCGGGGGCACGCCAAAAAGCCTGTCGGCCTCACCCAACGAAAACCCTGCGATCCGGGTCGCCTCGAGCCAGGCCGACACCTTGTCCGCCGCCTTGATCGCCTTTTTCACCTGCACGGGCAGAACTGCAGGCAGGCCAAAGCGCAGATGCACCGCCCCTGTCAGCCGCAAGTCCAGTTCACCATAACCCGGACCGACTGCCGCCTTGACCGGGCTGATCATGTCGCCAATCACATATTCCGGCGCGTCATGCAAAAGCGCCGCAAGCCGCCACTTGGCCGGCTGTCCGGGTGACATCCGGGCAAAGATGTCCTCTACCAGCAGGCAATGCTCGGCGACGGAATAGGGCCAGTCGCCCCGTGTCTGCCCGTTCCAGCGCGCCACAAAAGCGAGGCCATGGGCGATATCCTCCACCTCGATGTCGACAGGCGTCGGATCCAGCAGGTCCAGCCTGCGGCCCGACAGCATCCTTTGCCACGCGCGCGGTTGTTTCATTGCCACATTGCACCCTGGTTGCTGATTGGTTGTCGGCGCCTGAAGGGGATGCTATCTGCCCTCGCAACCACCGTTCAAGGAGCATTGCGCCATGGCCAATGATTACATCGTCAAGGATATCGCGCTGGCCGATTTCGGCCGCAAAGAATTGACCATTGCGGAAACCGAAATGCCGGGCCTGATGGCGTGCCGCGAAGAATTCGGGGTGTCAAAGCCTTTGACGGGCGCACGGATCGTCGGCTCCCTGCACATGACAATTCAGACTGCCGCGTTGATTGAAACGCTGGTCGCACTCGGCGCCGATGTGCGCTGGGCGTCATGCAACATCTTTTCGACCCAGGATCACGCCGCTGCAGCGATTGCGGCCGCTGGCATTCCGGTTTTTGCCGTCAAGGGCCAGACCCTGACCGAACATTGGGATTACCTCGACAAATCCTTCATGTTCCCCGTCAATAAAGATGGCATCGGCGCGAACATGATCCTTGATGACGGCGGCGACGCGACGCTTTATGTCCTGCTGGGCGCCCGCGCCGAAGCGGGCGAGGAGATCATCCCGGTCCCGGCTTCCGAAGAGGAAGAAGTGATCAAGCTGCAGATCAAGAAACGCATGAAGGAAAGCCCCGGCTGGTTCACCAAGACCCGCGCCGCGATCAAGGGCGTGTCCGAAGAAACCACCACCGGCGTTCACCGCCTTTATGACCTGCACAAAAAGGGCGAACTGCCCTTCCCGGCAATCAACGTGAATGACTCTGTCACCAAGTCGAAATTCGACAACAAATATGGCTGCAAGGAAAGTCTTGTCGACGGTATCCGCCGCGCGACCGACACCATGATGGCCGGCAAGGTCGCCGTTGTCTGTGGTTACGGCGACGTCGGCAAAGGCTCCGCTGCATCCTTGCAAGGGGCGGGTGCGCGCGTGAAGGTCACCGAAGTTGACCCGATTTGTGCGCTACAGGCCGCGATGGACGGGTTCGAGGTTGTGCTGCTTGAAGACGTGGTCGCGTCTGCGGACATCTTCATCACCACCACCGGCAACCGCGACGTGATCCGCATCGAACATATCCGCGAAATGAAGGATATGGCGATTGTCGGCAACATCGGCCATTTCGACAACGAAATTCAGGTCGCCGCCCTGCGCAATCACAAATGGACCAACATCAAGGAACAGGTGGATATGATCGAGATGCCGAATGGCAATCGCATCATCCTGTTGTCTGAAGGTCGCCTTTTGAACCTCGGCAATGCCACCGGCCATCCGTCATTTGTGATGTCGGCCAGTTTTACCAACCAGGTGCTGGCGCAGATCGAACTTTGGACCAAGGGCAGCGAATACAAGCCCGGCGTCTATATCCTGCCCAAGGCGCTGGATGAAAAGGTGGCCCGTCTGCACCTGAAGAAGATTGGCGTGAAGCTGACAGAACTTCGCAAAGATCAGGCAGATTA
>JBKJVF010000191.1:0-8551 GCA_046589965.1 Paracoccaceae bacterium | reverse complement strand
ATCATGCCGGGCATCGATCCGGCACGCGATATCATCGCGGCATCGGGGGGGCGGGTTTCGGTTGCGAAGGATGCGATCACGCTGCCTCTGTCGTTGTTGCGCGATGCGCCGATGGGGTGGGGCGCATGAGCGCGGTTCACCTGATCCTTCATGGGGCAATCGCCGAACTGCGGCTGGACAACCCCGCCAAGATGAACGCCTTCACCGTGGAGATGCTGCACCAGCTTGCCGCGCATCTGGAGGTGATCGACCGCGACCCGGCCATTCGTGCCGTGATGGTCACGGCGGAAGGCGACCGCGCGTTCTGCACCGGGGCCGATATCAATGCATGGGGGGGCCTGTCGCCCGCCGAGTTTGCCCGGCATTGGGTGCGCGACGGGCACCGGATCTTTGACCGGCTGGCGCGCCTGTCCAAGCCCACGATAGCAGTTTTGAACGGCCATGCCTTTGGCGGCGGCCTTGAATTGGCTGCGGCCTGCGATCTCAGGGTCATGGCCCCCGGCGCCTGCCTCGCCCTCCCTGAGGCGGGCGTCGGAATTGTTCCCGGCTGGTCCGGCACACAGCGCCTGTTGCGCCTGCTGCCGGAGCCAGCGGTGAAGGAAATGGTGCTTTTCGGCAATCGGATCAAGGCGGATCGTGCCTTGGCGATGGGGTTTGTCAGCGCGGTGGACGCCGACCCCAAGGCAGCGGCGATGGCCCTTTTGGACCGCGCCGTCGGATTGTCGCCCCGCGCGGTGGAAATTGCGAAATCCATGATCCACGCGGCCATCGGCGAGGATCGCGCCGCGATGATCGAAGCCTTGGGCAGTGCAGCCATCGCCGCAAGTGATGATCGAACCGAGGGCGTCGCGTCTTTTCGCGACAAACGCAAAGCCGACTTTTCAGGGAGATAGGCGATGAAAGACCTGCACATCATCGCAGAGCAGACGGTTGCCATGCCGGAAGCCCCCTATCAGGCGCGGCATTTCATTGACGGTGTGGTGTGCGACAGCGCGGATGGTCGCGTGTCGGACCGCATGTCACCGTCGCATGGGGTGCTCGTCAGTCAGGCGGCGCTGGGAAGTGCTGTCGAAACCGAGGCCGCGATCACAGCCGCGCGCCGGGCGTTTGACGATGGACGGTGGAGCCGTTTGTCCGGCAAAGACCGGGCCGCCGTCCTGAGCCGTGTTGCCGATCTGATCGAGGCCAATACCGAGCGGATGGCGGTGCTGGAAACGCTGGAAAGCGGCAAGCCGATCGCGCAGGCACGGGGCGAATGCGGCGGGGCGGCGGACCTGTGGCGCTATGCGGCGGCGCTGGCCCGCACGTCCAAGGGCGACAGCCACAACACCCTTGGCCCCGACATGCTGGGTTTGGTGCTGAAGGAACCGATTGGCGTTGTGTCGATCATCACGCCCTGGAATTTCCCGTTCTGGATCCTGTCGCAAAAGCTGCCCTTTGCGCTGGCTGCGGGCTGTACCTGCGTGGTCAAGCCGTCCGAGATGACGCCGTCGACCACGGCGATGCTGGCCGAGATGCTGGTCGAGGCGGGCTTGCCTGCGGGCGTGTGCAACATCGTGCTGGGCTACGGGACGCCGGTCGGCAGCCTGATGACCGCGCATCGGCACGTGGACATGGTCACATTTACCGGGTCGACTGCCGTGGGCAAGATGATCACCAAATCGGCGGGTGACACGTTGAAAAAGGTCGCACTGGAACTGGGGGGCAAGAACCCGCAGGTGATCTTTCCCGATGCCGATCTGGACAGCGCCGCCGATGCGGTGGTGTTCGGCATCTATTTCAACGTCGGCCAGTGCTGCAATTCGTCCAGCCGGATCATCGTGCATGAGGATATCGCGGCGGATGTCGTGGCGCGGGTGGTGTCTTTGTCGCGGCAGGTGGCGTTTGGAAATCCGCTGCATGAGGCGACGCAGGTCGGGGCCATCGTGACGCCCGAGCACGGCGCCAAGATCGACCACTATGTGCAAGAGGCGGTCGCGGCGGGGGCCGAGCTTTGCCTTGGCGGCGGACCCTTGTCTGTGCCGGGCGTGGGCACGCAGTTCTATCAGCCGACGGTGATCCGGGGTGTCACCCCCGACATGGCCATCGCGCGCGAAGAGGTGTTCGGCCCCGTGCTGGCGGTCCTGACGTTCCGCACGCTGGACGAGGCGATCACACTTGCCAATGACGCGACCTATGGTCTGTCGGCAGGCGTGTGGAGCGAAAATGTCCATACCTGCATGGACTTTGCGCGTCGCGTTCAGGCGGGCACGGTCTGGACCAATACCTGGATGGACGGGTTCCCGGAGCTGGCCTTTGGCGGCGTGAAGCAGTCGGGCCAGGGCCGCGAGATCGGCCAGTACGGATTTGACGAATTCCTTGAGGTGAAATCGCTGGTGATGCGGATCGGCCGCACACGCGCACCTTGGGTGAAGACCCCTGCGGCGGCAACGTCGTCGGACTGACCAAGACCAACGCCAATTTGGGAGGATACCTTATGCGTGGTTTCTATAAACTGCAGACAACGGCCGTGGTGGCCCTGCTGGCCTCGACCTCGATCACGATCGCGGAAGACGTCGAAGTTCTACACTGGTGGACCAGCGGCGGCGAAGCGGCGGCCCTGAACGTTCTGAAGGACGATCTTGGCGGCAAAACCATCGGCTGGCTGGACATGCCGGTGGCGGGCGGCGGCGGCGAGGCGGCGATGACGACGCTGCGCGCGCGCGTCACGGCGGGCGATCCGCCGACGGCTGTGCAGATGCTTGGCTTTGACATCCAGGACTGGGCCAAGGAAGGCGCGCTTGCCGACCTGACCGAAACCGCAATGGCCGAGGGCTGGGACAAGGTGGTGCCGACGGCGCTGCAGGCGTTTTCGACCTATGACGGCAAATGGGTTGCAGCACCGGTGAACGTCCATTCGACGAACTGGGTCTGGATCAACAAGGCGGCACTTGATGCCGCTGGTGGCAAAGCCCCGGAAACGTGGGAAGAGCTGGTGGCCGTGCTCGACGCGATGAAAGCCAATGGCATCACGCCCTTGGCGCATGGCGGTCAGGCCTGGCAAGAAGCCACCGTGTTTGACGCTGTGGTGCTGGGCCTCGGGGCTGATTTCTACAAGGCGGCGATGATCGACCTCGATCCGGCGGCGCTGGGTGGCGAAAAGATGGTCGAAGCCTTCAACCGTATGGCCAAGCTGCGGTCCTACGTGGACGACAACTTCAGCGGTCGCGACTGGAACCTGGCCTCGGCCATGGTGATCAACGGCGAAGCAGGCATGCAGATGATGGGCGACTGGGCCAAGGGCGAATTCCTGAAGGCCGGCAAAGTGCCCGGTACGGATTTCGTCTGCATCCGGTTCCCCGGCACGCAGGGCATGGTGACCTTCAACTCTGACCAGTTCGCGATGTTCAGCCAAGCGGATGACGGTGCCAAGACCGCCCAGGTCGAAATGGCCAAGGCGATCATGGACCCGGCCTTTCAGTCGGCGTTCAACGTGGTCAAGGGATCGGTCCCTGCACGCACCGACGTGCCGGACACCGCGTTTGACGATTGCGGCAAGAAGGGCATGAAGGATCTGGCCGAGGCCAATGCCAGCGGCATGCTGATCGGGTCCATGGCGCATGGCCACGCCGCCGCGGCGGCGATCAAGAACGCGCTTTATGACGTCGTGACCGCGCATTTCAACGGCGAATACGATGCAGCTACGGCCGCGACCGAACTGGCCGCTGCGGTCGAAGCAGCAAAGTAAGATCACGGATGGGGCGGCCCGGCGGGCGGCCCCATTTCCAATTGCGGACCTTGGGGGGATCATGGCCACGACACGCGTCGATTATCGCACGCAACTGCAGGACTGGATCCCCAAGCTGGTGCTGGCACCGTCGCTGGCGGTGATCTTGCTGTTTGTCTACGGGTTCATCATCTACACCGTCTATCTGTCATTTACCGACAGCAAGATGCTGCCGAGCTATGACCTGATCGGCTGGGAGAACTATGCGCGGCTTTGGGGCCTGTCGCACTGGATCACCGCGATCACCAATCTTGGCATCTTTTCGCTTCTTTACATCGTGATCTGCACGGTGATCGGGCTGTTGCTGGCGATCTTTCTGGACCAGAAGATCCGGGGTGAGGGGTTCTTGCGCCCGATCTACCTTTATCCCATGGCGCTGTCGTTCATCGTGACGGGGACCGCGTGGAAATGGTTTCTCGACCCCGGGATCGGGCTGGAACACACGATGCATGTCTGGGGCTGGGAGTCGTTCAGCTTTACCTGGATCAAGGATCGCAACATGGCGATCTATTGCGTGGTCATCGCGGCGGTCTGGCAAACCTCCGGCTTTGTGATGGCGATGTTCCTTGCAGGCCTGCGCGGCATCGACAACGAGATCCTGAAGGCCGCGCAGATCGACGGGGCATCGAACTGGAACCTTTACCGTCGCATCGTGATCCCGCTGTTGCGCCCGGCATTCCTGAGCGCGTTCGTGATCCTGAGCCACCTGGCGATCAAGTCTTATGACCTTGTCATCGCGCTGACGGGCGGGGGGCCGGGGCGGGCGACCGAACTGCCGGCGACGTTTATGTATTCCTATACGTTCACGCGCAATTCGATGGGGATCGGGTCGGCAAGTGCGGTGATCATGCTGATGACCATCGCTGCGATCATGATCCCCTACCTTTATGCCGAGCTGAAGGAAAAAGGCCAATGAGCGCCGTGACGCAAGACACCGCCGTGCGCACGGGGGGCGTGGCGCGGACCTTCATCTATCTGGTGCTGATCCTCTTTGCGCTGTTTTACCTGTTGCCGTTCTTTGTGATGCTGACCAACAGCCTGAAACCGCTGTCGGAAATCACCAGCGGCAACATGATGGCGCTGCCCAAGGACTGGACCATCGCGCCCTGGCTGTCGGCATGGTCCACCGCGCAGATCGGGGTGGAGCCCACCGGCCTGCGCCCCTATTTCCTGAACTCGATCCTGATGGTCGTGCCTGCCGTGGCGATATCGACCATCCTCGGCGCGCTGAACGGCTATGTGCTGACCAAATGGCGATTCCGGGGGGATACGATCCTGTTCGGGTTGATGCTGTTTTCGTGCTTTATCCCGTTCCAGATCGTGCTGATCCCGATGGCCATGGTCTTGGGAAAACTTGGGCTTGCCGGTTCCGTGCCGGGCCTGATCCTGGTGCATGTGGTCTATGGGATCGGGTTCACGACGCTGTACTTCCGCAACTACTACGCCGCGTTTCCGACCGAGTTGGTACGTGCCGCGATGATCGACGGAGCCGGATTTTTCCGCATCTTCTGGCGGATCATGCTGCCGGTTTCGGGTCCGATCGCGGTGGTGTCGATCATCTGGCAGTTCACCAATATCTGGAACGACTTTCTGTTCGGGGCGTCCTTTGGCGGGCAAAGCCAGCCGATGACCGTGGCGCTGAACAACCTGGTCCAGTCATCTACAGGGGTAAAGGAATACAACGTCCATTTCGCGGGCGCGATCCTGGCCGCCCTGCCGACCCTTTTCGTCTACATCGTCGCCGGCCGCTATTTCGTGCGCGGTCTGATGGCGGGAAGCGTCAAGGGATAAGCCGACCGCCGGAGGGGTTGCAGCCCCCCCGGCGGTCTTTGTCCAACCCAAGGCCCACTTTGCAACAGACACGGGCGAACAACATCAGAGGAAACGCAAAATGAGACAAATGTCCATTGCGACCGCATTTATTCTGGGCGCATTTGCCGCCCCGGCGATGGCTGAGCCATCCGTCGAGGTGATGCATTTCTGGACCAGTGGCGGCGAGGCTGCGGCCTTGGCCGCGGTGCGCGACAAGGTCGTGGCGAACGGGGTCGCCTGGGCGGATGCGCCTGTCGCGGGGGGTGGCGGCGACGCGGCCAAAACCGCGTTGCAGGCACGCATTGCATCCGGCAACCCGCCCGCAGCCATGCTGATGCTCGGCCAGAACATCATCGACTGGGCCAATGAGGGCTTGCTTGGCAATGTCGATGCGCTGGCCGCGAGTGAAGGCTGGGATGCAGCCCTGCCGCAGGCGGTTAAGGACTTTACCAAGATCGGCGGACACTATGTTTCGGTGCCCACAAACGTTCACCGCACCGATGTGATCTGGGCCAGCAAGGCCGCCTTTGACAAGATCGGTGCGCCCTACCCCACAACCTGGGAAGACCTGAACGCGCTTGCGCCAAAGTTCACCGAAGCCGGGATCATCCCGCTGGCCCATGGCGGCCAGCCCTGGCAGGAGGCCTACATGTTCGAGGCCGTCGCCATGGGTGTCGGCGGGGCGGACTTTTACCGCAAGGCGCTGGTCGATCTGGATGACGCCACGCTGCGCGGGCCGGACATGGTGGCGGTCTTTGCAGAACTTGCAGCACTGCGCGGCATGATCGATGCGAACGCCGCCGGTCGCGACTGGAACCTTGCTACCGCGATGGTCATCAACGGCGAGGCCGCGATGCAGATCATGGGCGACTGGGCCAAGGGCGAGTTTACCAATGCCGGGAAAGTGGCGGGCGACGATTTCGCCTGCATTCCGGTGCCCAAGGCCAGCGGACAGCCGGGCTTTGTCTATCTGGTCAACTCGTTGTCCTTGTTCACCCAGACCGACCCCGAGGCAACCCGCGCCCAAGAAGTGCTGGCAAGTGCGATCATGGACAAGCAGGTACAGATCGATTTCAACAAGGCCAAAGGCGCGATCCCGGCCCGGATGGATGTCGACATGACCGGCCTTGATGCCTGCGCGCAATCGACGGCTGCGGATCTTGCGGCGGCGGATGGGGCGGGGACTGCGGTGCCAACATTCGCGGGAACCCATGCGGCCAATGCGACGGTGGTTGGTGCCGCGACAGATGCGATCACCGAATTCTTCAACTCTGACATGACCGCAGGAGACGGTGCCGCCGCGTTGGCGGACGCCATCATGGCGGCCAAGTAAACACGAACCTTGTCCCCGGGGTCTGACCTCGGGGCCATCCCAAACCAGACACCAAGAGGACCAGCGATCATGGGCTTTCTCGATATCAGCAATGTCACCAAATCCTACGGCAGCGTCAAAGTCCTGCACGAGGTGGATATCGAGGTTCAGGAAGGCGAGTTCCTGGTGCTGGTCGGCCCGTCTGGCTGCGGCAAATCCACGCTTTTGAACATGATCGCGGGGCTGGAGGCGATAAGCTCTGGCGAGATTTCGATCAAGGGCCGCGTCGTCAACGGGGTGCACCCGTCCAAGCGCAACATCGCGATGGTGTTTCAGTCCTATGCTCTTTACCCGAATATGACCGTCGGCCAGAACATGACCTTTGGCCTCGAAATGCACGGTGTGCCAAAGCCGGAGCGGGATGCGGCGCTGGCAAAGGTCGCAAAGCTGTTGCAGATCGAACAGTTGCTGGAACGCAAGCCCGGCCAGTTGTCGGGCGGCCAGCGGCAGCGGGTGGCCATGGGTCGCGCGCTGGTGCGCAATCCGGATGTGTTCCTGTTTGACGAACCCTTGTCGAACCTGGATGCGAAACTGCGCGTCGACATGCGGACCGAGATCAAGAAGCTGCATGAAAAGCTGCGCACCACGATCGTCTACGTGACCCATGACCAGATCGAGGCGATGACGCTGTCGACCCGGATTGCGGTGATGTATGCAGGCTATGTCCAGCAGCTGGGCACGCCCAAGGAAATCTATGACACGCCTGCGAATGTCTATGTCGCGACTTTCATGGGAAGCCCCGCGATGAACGTCCTGCCCGCGACCGTCGTGGTACAGAACGGGGTGCCCTTTGCCCGCATCGCCGATGCCCATGGCGGCGAAGTGCTGCTGAAATTTGCCCAGGCGAACATGGCGGGTTGGGATGGCAAGGCGATCTTGCTGGGCATCCGGCCCGAGGCGATCACCGATCCCGAAGGGGCGGACCGCAATTCCAGGACCATCGTGCCCTTGCGCAACCAGATCGGCGTGACCGAACCAGCGGGCGCGGATACGTTCGTGACGATGGTGCTGTCGGGCAAGGATTGTGTTGCGCGAATGCGCGCGGATGTGAATGTGGGGCCGGGCGAAGTGTTCGACTTTGCCGTCAACATGGAGAAGGCCGTGGCGTTCGATCCAAAGACCGAAGAGCGGATCCGTCCGTGACAGCCGCCGATGTCATCATCATCGGGTCGGGCATGGGTGGGGCGACGCTGGCCGCTGCACTTGCGCCCACGGGCAAACGCATCCTAATCTTGGAAAAGGGGGCGGCGCTGCGCCCGTCTTCCGCCGACCGCGATGCGGGCGCGATCTTTGGCCGGGGCCACTTTCGCCCGAAAGAGACGTGGTATGACGGCAAGGGGCGGCCTTTCAACCCGGGCAATTATTACAATGTCGGGGGCAATTCGAAATTCTACGGGGCGGTGCTGCTGCGCTATCGGGCCGAGGATTTCGCGCCGATCCGGCATCTGGAAGGCATGACGCCCGGCTGGCCGATGAGCTATGACGACCTGGAGCCGCATTACCAGCGCGCTGAGGCGATGTATCAGGTGCGCGGGCAGTTGGGCGAGGACCCGTCTGAACCGCGCCATTCCGGCACCTATCCGCATGTGCCCGTGCCCGAC
>JBKJVF010000165.1:0-6771 GCA_046589965.1 Paracoccaceae bacterium | reverse complement strand
ACGCGCATTTCGCTACCAATATCAAAGGCTTGTATGCCATCGGCGATGCGATCATCGGCCCGATGCTGGCACACAAGGCCGAAGACGAAGGCATGGCGCTGGCCGAAATTCTGGCCGGGAAACATGGCCATGTGAACTATGGCGTCATCCCCGGCGTGATCTACACGACACCCGAGGTCGCCAATGTCGGCGTGACCGAAGAAGCGCTGAAAGAGGCGGGCGTAACTTACAAGGTGGGCAAGTTTCCCTTCATGGGCAACGCGCGGGCCAAGGCAGTGTTTCAGGGTGATGGGTTCGTGAAAATCCTCGCCGATGCCAGCACTGACCGCATCCTTGGCGCGCACATCATCGGCCCGATGGCGGGCGATCTGATCCACGAGATTTGCGTGGCGATGGAATTCGGCGCCTCTGCCCAGGACCTGGCCCTGACCTGCCACGCCCATCCCACCTTCAGTGAAGCGGTCCGCGAAGCGGCGCTGGCCTGCGGTGACGGCGCGATCCACGCCTGACGTCTGACCAGACTCCGAAAAACAAAAAGGACCGCGTCAGCGGCCCTTTTTCACATCACGTGATGTCCTGTTGGTGGAGCCAGGGAGGATCGAACTCCCGACCTCTTGAATGCCATTCAAGCGCTCTCCCATCTGAGCTATGACCCCACCGGAGGCGACAAGGCCTTGCGACCTTGCGGCGGTATTTATGGGACCGGACTTTGGCGCGCAAGGGAAAAATGCCCGCGCACCAACCGGATGAAAACCTTACGGCTCTTCCTCGTTCGCGGCCACATCGGCCAGATCGTCCAGCGACACATTGTCGTCGCCATCCTCTTCCAGCAGTTCGTCATCGAGCTGCGTGTCGTCCGCTGCGCCGGGCACCAGCAGATCATCTTCTTCGGTGTCCAGATCGTCGACCAGAACCTCGTCGTCCTTTTCAGGAACGACACGTGCGATGACGGCGGCTGCCATCTTGCGACGGGCCGATTCGATGTCCACGACCTCGCCCGTGTAGGGGCTGACGACGGGCGACTTGTTCAAGTCGTAAAAGCGCTTTCCGGTGGTGGGGCAAATGCGCTTGGTGCCCCATTCTGCCTTGGGCATCATGTTCCCTTGGGTTTTGGATGAACCAGTGAACCGGTCGCTTGCCACAGGTGCCGCCTCGTGTCAAAGGCTTTTGCGCCATGCCCATGCTGACCGGATCGCCCCCCATCGACGTGACCCTGCGCCGCTCTGCCCGGTCGCGGCGCTTTTCGCTTCGGGTATCGCGGCTGGACGGGCGGGTGACGCTGTCGATGCCCTTGCGCGCAAGGGAAAGCGAGGCGCTGACATTCCTTAAAACGCAGGAAGGCTGGCTGCGCCAAACCCTGGCAGAGATGTCGTCCAGTGTGCCGCAAGGCGTCACCTTGGGCGCCCAGGTGCCGGTCGAAGGGCAGCTTTTCACACTTATACAGGGGCCAGGTCGGTCGATCCGTGTGGAGGGTGACCAGATTCTGGTCCCCGGCGATCCGGCCCAGGCGGGTGCGCGGGTCGGGGCATGGCTCAAGGTGCTGGCGCGCGACCGGCTGGCGGCGGCCTCCACGCACTACGCGGGTCTGGTCAATCGCCCCTATAGCCGTCTGACCTTGCGCGATACACGGTCGCGCTGGGGGTCGTGCAGCCATGACAAGGCGCTGATGTACAATTGGCGTCTGATCATGGCCCCGCAGTCAGTGCTGACCTATGTGGCCGCTCATGAGGTGGCGCATCTGGTCGAGATGAACCATTCCGCCGATTTCTGGGCCGTCGTTTCCCGCATCTATCCCGACTACGCGCAAAGGCGGGCCTGGCTGCACCGCGAAGGTCAGGCGCTGCACCGATACCGCTTCGGGGATTGACCGCTGCGCCGGGGCCGTGCTTGCTCTGTCCATGGTCACGCCCATCCGCCCGTCTGATCTGACTGCCAATGCGCATGAACGCGTCTATCGCAGCTTGCGCCAGCAGGTCATGCATGGCGAACTCGCCCCCGGCCATTCCCTGACCTTGCGCGGAATCGGGCGGCAGTTCGGCGTGTCGATGACCCCTGCGCGCGAGGCGGTGCGCAGGCTCGTCGCCGAGGGTGCCTTTACCCTGTCGACGTCCGGCCGCGTCTCCACCCCCGAACTTAGCCCAGAGCGGATCGAGGAGCTGGCCGCGATCCGCGCCCTGTTGGAGCCGGAGATGGCCGCCCGCGCCCTGCCCCGCGCGCATTTCGCCCTGATCGAGCGGTTGACGTTGATCAACGGGCTGAATGCCGAAGCAGTCGCGCGCAGCGATGCGATCGCCTATGTCCGGACCAATCTGGAATTTCACCGCACGCTTTATCTGCGCGCACAGACCCCGGCAATGCTGGCGATGTGCGAAACCGTGTGGCTGCAATTGGGGCCGACGATGCGCGCGGTCTATCAGCGTCTTCGCCGCAACGAGCCGCCGCACCACCACAGGATCATCCTTGCGGCGCTCAAGGCAGGCGACGAGCCGGGCCTGCGTCTTGCGGTGCGCACCGATGTGACGCAAGGGTTGCGCCATCTGGCGGGCTGAAAGGGCGGATATGCGCAAGGTTTTCATCACCGGAACGGCGGGCTTCATCGGCTATCATCTGGCCGCGTTGCTGCTGCGCGAGGGCTTTGCCGTTCATGGCTATGACGGTTTAACGGATTACTACGATGTCACGCTGAAACAGCGCCGCCATGCGATGCTGCTGCAAAATCAGGGGTTTGGCTGTACCATCGGGCGGCTGGAAGATATGGACACGCTGTCCCGCGCCGTGACGGACTTTGCCCCCGATGTGATCATCCATCTGGCAGCACAGGCGGGTGTGCGCTACAGCCTTGAACAACCCCGATCTTATATCGACAGCAATATCGTCGGCACCTTCAACGTGATGGAAATGGCGCGGACCCTTGCCGTCGGTCACCTGCTGCTGGCCTCGACCTCGTCGGTCTACGGCGCGAATGACAGCCTGCCCTTTGCCGAGACCGACAAGGCCGATATGCCACTTACGATCTATGCCGCCACCAAAAAGGCGACCGAGGCGATGGCCCATTCCTATGCCCATCTGTGGAATCTGCCGACGACGATGTTCCGTTTTTTCACCGTCTATGGCCCCTGGGGACGGCCCGACATGGCCTTGTTCAGCTTTGTCGAGGCGATGCGCGAGGGGCGGCCCATCAATGTGTACAATCATGGCGAGATGTTCCGCGACTTTACCTATATCGACGATCTGGTGCGCGGGATCCGGCTGTTGATCGACACCCCGCCGGTGCGGCCATCCTCGCCAGATGATATCGCCCCCGGTGACAGCCTCAGTCCGGTCGCACCCTACCGCGTGGTCAATATCGGCAATGGCACCAAAGTGCGGCTGATGGAGTTTATCGAAGCCATCGAGGCCAGCCTAGGCGTCAAGGCGGTGTACAATTTCATGGACATGCAGCCCGGCGATGTGCCCGCGACCTGGGCCGACAATGCGCTGTTGCAGCGACTGACCGGGTTTCAGCCGCAGACGGATGTGGCAACCGGGGTGGCGCGGTTTGTCGACTGGTACCGCGATTATCGCGGGGTCTGACCGTCACTATCGCGGGCTGCATCCAGGGCCTTGCGCAAACGCTCCAGCACCGGCAGCAGCGCTGAAAGCTCGGCTATAGGGATACTTTGTGCAATCGGAGCAATGTCTTGTGACAGGGTCGCGATGGCAGTATCGCGAAAGTCGCGCCCTGCATCCGTGATCCAGACCTGCTTGGACCGCCCATCCCCCGGATTGGCCTCCAGCCGCACCAACCCGGCGCGCTCCAGCACTGCCAGCGAATGGGTCATCGACGTTTTCGGCACCTGAAACGCCCGCGCCAAGGCCAGCGGTGTCTGGCCATCCCTGACGCGGATTAGATGGTTCAGGACCGTGAACTGCGCCAGCACAAAGCCCGGCGGCAGGCGCGCCTCGAAACGGCTGCGCGCCAGCTGTTCGATGATCCCCACCTCGTTGAACAGGCGAAACCATATTTCGGTCGTCGGGTCAGGCATTCTTCAGGCGGGTCTCCAGCGGCCAGCGCGGGCTGGGACCGGTCGTCGGCCCATAGCCGATGCGTGCCAACATCTGAACGGTTCCGCCTTGTGCTGCAAGCTTGGCATGCACATGGCCGTAAAGCGCGGCCATCTCGGGATATTCCTGCAAGGACTGGCTGAGGGGCTGAAACCCCAGTCCCAGCGCAGTGCAGGCAAGGTTGATGCGCAGCCAATCCGCCCCGGCGTCCAGATGGTCGATACGCGTATTGCCCTTTGTGACCAGCCACAGATGCCCCATCGCGGTATCGGTATTGGCAAAAACTGCATCCAGACCGGAGCGATAGGCCATGCTGGCCGGATCGGCAGCGATCTTGCGGTTGAACTGGCCGGTCAGGCGCAATCCTTCGAACAACGGGCCGGTAAAGTCGATGCCATCCGGATTGGCGTCCACTTCGGCGTGACCGATGCGGAAAAGATCGACGCTTCCCTGAAAGGTGCGGGGCGTCTCGATCTCGATCCGCAATGCCTCATGTGTGAAGTCGCGCCATTCCTCGATCTGAGGTGCCGCGACAGTGCCGCCGAAACCGCCCGCAGGACTGGCCAGCGCCGCAATCTGTGCCACCGTATCCGCCATCAGCGGACGAGCCGTGTCAAAGGGCTCTTTCAGGCTGCGGCGTGTCAGGACATGGGCGAACAGGGGATCGCGCTTCACGCCCGGATCGGCGGCAAAGACCGCGCGGGCAATCGGGCGCGCATCCAGTCTGTTGTCGGGGACACCTTCGGGAAAAGGCGTGATCGTAACGCGGTAGCCGTCTTCGGCGGCCGCAAGGCGCATGAGATCCAGAAAGCACCCCAGCCCGATGGTGATCTGGCGGTCAAAGGGATCGGTTTCGGGCAGCCGGCGATCAGGGTCGCAGTAGAGCGTCACGGTATCGGGTGTCCCAAGGTCCGCGATCCATGGCTGTCGGTTGTGCGGGTTCGGCGCCAAAAGCGCATAGGACAGCGCGCGTTTGCGCGGCTCATCATGCTGGCCTGCGCCGGACCAGGGCAGACCTGCGGTATTCGGGCCACGGGTGATGGCAAATCCAAAGCCGGTCGTTGCGGCCAGAACAATACCACCGCCCAGCAGGGACAGAGTCTTGCGTCGGGAAAGGGTCATGAGGTTTCTCCATTTTTAATGCGATGTCGCACTATCTAGTACGATATCGCATTAAAATCAATCCCTGCAAGCACACCTTTACAATTGCAGTGCCGCGCAAGAATTGGTAACAATCCTTGACCAATATCAGGGGTTTCCATGGCACGCGTAATCACCTGCATCGACGACCTGAAACAGGTCTACAAACGCCGCACCCCGCGGATGTTTTATGACTATTGCGAAAGCGGCAGTTACAGCGAGCAGACCTTTCGCGACAATTCCGACGACTTTGCCCAGATCCGCCTGCGCCAGCGCGTTGCGCGCGATCTGTCGGGCCGGGTCCTCGCCTCCACGATGATCGGCCAGCCGGTCACGATGCCGGTGGCCTTGGCGCCGGTCGGGTCGACCGGCATGCAATGCCCGGACGGTGAGATCAAGGCCGCGCGGGCTGCAG
Source organism: Paracoccaceae bacterium (assembly GCA_046589965.1). Lineage (GTDB taxonomy): Bacteria > Pseudomonadota > Alphaproteobacteria > Rhodobacterales > Rhodobacteraceae > JAJNPS01. Next base: position 1,172 of record JBKJVF010000165.1, on the reverse strand, counting down.
CAAAGTTCGGCGTGCCCTACACGCTGTCCACGATGTCGATCTGTTCGATCGAGGATGTGGCCGCCGCCAGCCCGACGCCCTTCTGGTTCCAGCTTTATGTCATGCGCGACGAGGAATTCGTTGATGCGATCATCGAACGCGCGCGGGCGGCGAAATGTTCGGCATTGGTCCTGACGCTGGACTTGCAGATTCTGGGCCAACGCCACAAGGACCTCAAGAACGGCCTTAGCAGCCCGCCCAAGCTGACGATTCCGAACCTGATCAACATCGCCACGAAACCTGCCTGGGCGATGGGAATGCTCGGCACCCCGCGCCGTCAGTTCCGCAATATCGTTGGCCATGTGAAGAACGTCGAAAAGTTGTCGGACCTGACCGCCTGGGCCAATGAACAGTTCGACCCGAAATTGGACTGGTCCAAGGTCACCCGCATTCGCGACCAATGGGGCGGCAAGTTCATTCTGAAGGGTATTCTTGACGCCGACGACGCGCGCATGGCGGCCGATGCCGGGGCCGATGCGATCATCGTCTCGAACCATGGCGGGCGGCAGCTTGACGGCGCGCTGTCCTCAATCCGGATGTTGCCGCAGATCGTGAAGGCAGTCGGCGACCGGACAGAGGTCTGGATCGACGGCGGTATTCGCACCGGGCAGGACATCCTGAAGGCCAAGGCGATGGGTGCCCATGGAACCATGATCGGGCGCAGTTACATCTACGGCTTGGGTGCGATGGGCGAAGCTGGCGTGACCAAGGCGCTGGAAGTTCTGCAAAAGGAACTCGACATCACGATGGCGCTTTGTGGGGAACGCGATGTCGCCGATCTTGGCCGGCACAATCTGCTGGTGCCTGAGGATTTCGAGGGTCGCTGGGCCAGCAACTAACGGCGCAGCAGGACGCGCGCGAACACCGGCACCACCAGCAGCATTCCAGCGGCAAAGACAAAGGCCATGCGCAGGCCGAAAGCGCCTGCGATGAAGCCCAGGACTGGCGGGCCGAAAAAATACCCGAAATACCCCAGCAAGGTCGCCCGCGCGACCGCGCGTGCCCGCGCCTCGGGGGCCGACAATGTGCCCACCAGCGAGAATGCCGTCGGCGCAATCAGCGCGGACCCGACACCCATCACGATGAACCCCGCATAGGCCATGGCAGGGGTGGTGGCGCTGGCCGCAACCAGC
>JBKJVF010000015.1:0-4925 GCA_046589965.1 Paracoccaceae bacterium | reverse complement strand
GATCACGTATTTGACCGTCACGATCAGGATCAACGTCCAGATCAACAGCGAGATCACGCCCAGAACATCGCTGCGTTGCAGGCCGTCGCGGCTGGCGGCGTGCAAGGATTCGCGCATCGCATAGAGGGGCGAGGTGCCGATGTCACCATAGACGACGCCGATGCAACCAAGGATCAGGGCCATCAGCTTTTTGGGGGCATGATGGACAGCCGGATCGGTGTCGGCTTGTGAGCTGGGGTCGGCAGTCATCGGATTTGGTTACCGAATGGGACGCGGTGGACCCCGCGCTACACCCGCGCGCCGGGCAGAGTCCAGCCCTCCCGGTGTCACGGTCCTACACAGCCCCCGGCGACAACAGCCGACGGATCAGTGTGTCCAGGAACTCGCCCGCCTCGGCAAAGGGGTCGTGGCCGGGGCCAAGGACCGCGCGGACCTGCATGTCGAAGTCGGCATAATGCTGCGTCAGCGCCCAGATCGAAAAGATCAGATGGACCGGATGCAGCTTTGCGATGCGCCCTTGATCCATCCAGGCCTGCAGGACCCGGCCCTTGTCGTCGACAAGCCGTTTCAGATCGCCCTCGATGGCAGCGCGCATGCGCGGTGCACCTTGCAGGATTTCATTGGCGAAAAGGCGGCTTTCGCGGGGATAGTCGCGTGAAAGATCCAGCTTGCGGCGGACATAGGCCTGAACTTCGGCCACCGGATCACCGTTTGCGTCCATCGCGCGCAACGGATCAAGCCAGGTCTCCAACAGTCGGGTCAACAACGCCTGGTGGATCGCTTCCTTGGAGGGGAAATAATACAGCAGATTCGGCTTGGACAGCCCCGCAGAATCGGCGATCTGATCCAGGGTCGCCCCCCGAAAGCCAAGCGCAGAAAACACGTCCAGCGCCGCCTCCAGGATGACATCGCGGTTCTTTTGCTGAATGCGGGACTTTGGATGAGACATGATTTTACGCGTCAGGATGGCAAGGTTCGGGCACCGACCTTGGCGCAATTTCCGCGCCGATGCAAACACCGCCGGGCACCGCGCCGTCATGCGCTGCTGGTGTCACGTGATGCTGGGCGCGACGCTGGCGCCGAGTGACCGGTGCTCCCATATTGCGACCAGCACCAGAATCGCGACCACGCTCAGGTTCAAGACCAGCAGGGTCGTCCAAGGACCGATCAGCACAACTGCCACACACAAGCCAAGTCCCACCTGATGCGACAATGGAAAGCGGTTCGCCGAGACGCGTTTGAAAAACCCGTTGCCCAAAAAGAACAATGTCAGCCCCCCGATCGCGGAAGCGGATTCGATGAACGTACCCGGATCGCCCGGATGGGCGATGGCGCGTTCGGAGGCAACAGCGCCCAGAACGATCCCCGCGACGATGGGAATATGAAGATAGATAAAGGCCACCCGCGCCAATCGTCCGGGGTTGTCAGAATTTTCGATATGATGTGCGCCGCGTCTGTGGCCGATGTGAAAGTAGACCCACCACATCGCAACGGCCTGACCAACTGCAGCCAGAAACGCCGCCGTTCCGGCCCCATCCCAGGTCAGTTCGGCAAAGGTCGCACCCGATACCAGCAGCGTTTCGCCAAGGCAGATGATGACAAACAGCCCGCAACGTTCGGCGATATGCTCGCCCTTGATTTCCCAGTTGGTGCTGTGATCGCGGCCAAGGCCCGGCACGAAATAGCCAAGGGCCGGCCCGACATATTCGATGCCCAACGCCGCCACCCAGATCCAGACACGCATCTCCCCCTCGGCGAGTGCGCCGGTGATCCAGAACCCGGCCGCCACCAGAAACCAGATGAGGATCCGTAGGTAAGTGTCCCGCAGCGTCGCGTTGTCGCTTGCTGCGAACCAGACAAAGACCGTCCGCCCCACCTGCATCGCGACATAGGCGAGCGCGAATACAAGCCCCCGGTCGCCGAACGCATCGGCCAGCGCCATCGACAGAAAAAGCCCCGCCGCCAACAGCGCGAACAGCAACAGACGGACGGACAATTGGTCCGGGTCAAGACGGTTCAGCACCATGGTTGAATAGATCCAGACCCACCAGACCGCCAGGAAAAGTATCGCGGTATGCACGGCGCCCATCAGGTCGTAATGGGCAAGAAGTGAGTGGCTGACCTGCGTGATGGCGAAGACGAAGACCAGATCAAAGAACAGCTCGGCAAATCCGACGGTGGCATCATCGCCGCGAAGAATGGCCATGTTGATGCCCCAAAACGATTGCTTGTGCTGAACGCTAAAGCGGCCGATGGGGGCCTTCAACCCCCGAGACGGCCGGGGGGACTGCGGCATTTTCGAAGCTCACACGCGGCCTCGATGCGCCGGATGCAGAAAATTCGGTCAGGTCTTGCTGAACAACGCCTCGATGGCACGGATGACCAACGCGTGGTCTTCGGCCGATGGCAGCCCCGATACCGTTGCCGCCGCCACCACACCGACGCCTTTGACACGGATCGGAACGCTGCCGCCATGCACGGCAAAATCGGTCTCGGGCATGCCATTGGACGCGAGCGTGTCGCCCTTGGCCGCCATGCGGATGCCGACCAGCATCGACGATGCCTGCCACATCAGGGCGGCATTGCTTTTGCGCCGGGCCCAGTTGTCATTCAGTGGCGCCGCCCCCGGCAGCGCTGCATGAAAAAAGGTGCGATCAGCGGTGCGGATGTCGATCACGATGGGCAGATTGCCGTCGCGCGCATACGCCACCAGCGCCAGCCCCAGATCCAGCGCCACGCCCTCGTCGAACCGGTCCAGGACCAGACGACGCTCCTGGTCTTCGAGGGTGGGGATATCCATGCATCACCTTTGTCTGTTGGTCCGAGTCCGGGGCAAGCGATCGGTTCCGCTGTGCCTCTGACGGCGCATAATCAAGCGATGATGGCGGCGCAAGCCCGCGATATTCGCGTTGACCGGCCCTGTTGCTTGTGATCGCCTTGGTCTTGACCATACGGTCAGAAAATGAGTCGGGACACGGGGCGCAGCCAAGACCCCGGCAGACGGGGAGAATGACATGCCACTGCCTGGGCAAAACCTGCGGATCAATTCCGAACGCCTCTGGGACAGCCTGGACCAGATGGCGCAGATCGGCCCCGGGATTGCGGGCGGCAACAACCGCCAGACTCTGACCGATGCCGACAACGAAGGGCGGCATCTTTTCGCGCGCTGGTGCGCCGATGCGGGCATGACGATGGGCGTCGACACCATGGGCAACATGTTCGCCACGCGGGCCGGGACGGATGCGGATGCGCTGCCGGTTTATATGGGGTCGCATCTGGACACCCAGCCCACAGGCGGTCGCTATGATGGGGTGCTCGGCGTTTTGGGCGCGCTGGAGGTGGTGCGCACGATGAACGACATGGGGGTGCAGACCCGGCACCCTATCGTGGTCACGAACTGGACGAATGAGGAGGGTGCGCGGTTCGCCCCGGCGATGCTGGCATCTGGGGTGTTTGCGGGCATTCATACCGAAACTTACGCGAAATCGCGTCGCGATCCCGAGGGCAAGGCGTTCGGTGCGGAATTGGAGCGGATCGGCTGGGTGGGCGATGAGACGGTCGGTGCGCGCAAGATGCATGCCATGCTGGAGTTGCACATCGAGCAGGGGCCGATCCTGGAGGCCGAGGGAAAGTCCATTGGCGTGGTGACGCACGGTCAGGGGTTGTGGTGGCTGGAAATCACGCTGACGGGGAAGGACGCGCATACTGGCAGCACGCCGATGAACATGCGCGTAAACGCAGGGCTGGGAATGGCGCGTGTGGTGGAACGGGTACATCAGATCGCGATGAGCCATCAGCCGAACGCCGTGGGCGCGGTGGGGCAGGTGTTCGTCCATCCGAATAGCCGCAACGTGATCCCCGGCAAGGTCGTGTTCACGGTCGACATCCGGTCGCCCGAACAGGGCAAGCTGGACGCGATGAAGGCCGAAGTCATGCGCGCGGCCCACGCGGTGGCAGCTGACCTGGGCCTTGACTGTTCGATCGAGGACGTGGGCCACTTTGACCCCGTCACCTTCGACCCTGGTCTGGTGAATGTCGTCCGCCAATCGGCAGAAAAGCTGGGCTATTCCCACATGGACATCGTCAGCGGTGCCGGCCACGACGCCTGCTGGATCAACCGTGTGACGCCGACTGTGATGGTGATGTGCCCTTGTGTGGGGGGGCTGAGCCACAACGAGGCCGAGGAGATCAGCCCGGAATGGGCAGCGGCGGGGACGGATGTGCTGTTGCATGCGGTGCTGGAAGTGGCGGGGGTGGTCGGGTGAACTTCGACTATCCGCACTTCGCTGTCCCGGGCTTGACCCGGGACCCCGACCCGAAAGGATCCGCCTTTGGGCTATTTCGTCTACATCATGGGTTCGCGCCCGGGCGGGGCGATTTATACTGGATCCACCAACAACCTGCGGCTCCGGGTCGAACAGCACCGCGCCAAAGCGGTGCCGGGTCACACCGCCGCTTACAACATCACGCACCTTTATTGGTTCGAGATGCACGCGACCTATGCCGAGGCACTGCTGCGCGAGCGTCGGATCAAGGGATGGAAACGGGCTTGGAAGGATCAGTTGATTGTCTCAGTCAATCCAGAATGGCGGGACGTGAGTTTGGACATTCCGTTGTGATCATCTGGTCGAGGTCCCGGGTCAGGCCCGGGACAGCGGCAGAGAGTTTGAGAGGATTAGAGCTATGACCACCATCATCAAGAACGGCACCGTCGTCACTGCCGACCTCACCTACAAGGCCGACGTGCGGATCGAGGGCGGGGTGATCACCGAGATCGGGGCGAACCTGACCGGCGGCAAGGAACTCGACGCGACCGGGTGCTACGTCATGCCCGGCGGCATCGATCCGCATACGCATCTGGAGATGCCCTTCATGGGCACCTATTCGGCCGATGACTTCGAATCCGGCACGCGGGCGGCGGTCAG
>JBKJVF010000162.1:0-21630 GCA_046589965.1 Paracoccaceae bacterium | reverse complement strand
AGATGTTCAGCCAGCGCGCCCAAGGTCGGAAAGCGGAAGATGTCGGTGATCGACAGCTTTTTCGCGCCCAAGGCCTCGCGGATTTCGCGGTGGACCTGCACTGCCAGCAAACTGTGTCCGCCCAGCGCAAAGAAGTTGTCGCGCCGACCGATCTTGGGCACGCCCAGAACGCGCGACCAGATCGCGGCAATTTCAGCCTCCACCCCGGCCGCAGGTGACGCCGAGGGTTCGCCAGCATCCTGCACCAGTTGAGCCTTGGGCTGAGGCAGCGCCTTGCGGTCGACCTTGCGATTGGGCGTTAGCGGGAACCGCTCCAGCGTCACGAAATGGGCCGGCACCATGTGTTCGGGCAAGCGGGTCACCAGCGCCTGACGCAAATCAGCCGCAGCTGCCGGTCCGGTAATGTAGGCAACCAGCCGCAAATCGCCCGGTGCATCTTCGCGCATCAGAACCACGGCTTGGGTGACGCCGGCCTGCGCCTCCAGCACAGCCTCGATCTCGCCCAATTCGATCCGGTAGCCGCGCAGCTTGACCTGACCATCCGCGCGGCCAAGGAAATCCAGCCGCCCATCCGCCCGCCAGCGGACAAGATCACCGGTCCGGTACATCCGCGCACCCCAGGGGGCGCGGCGATCCGGCGTGACAAAGGGATCGGGTTTGAAGCGATGCGCCGTCAGGTCTGGCCGCTGCCAATAACCCCGCGTGACGCCGTGGCCACCGATCCACAATTCGCCTGGCACGCCCGGTGCCACAGGCTCCAGCACGTCGTCCAGCACATACATCTGCTGATTGGACAAAGGCGTGCCGATATTGGCGACGGGCTCTGTCTCGGTGACCTCGTTGGTGGACGACCAGATCGTCGTCTCGGTCGGGCCATACATATTCAGGATGCGCGCCGTTGTCGCTTGCCGCAGGTCACTGACCAACCCGCCCGACAACGCCTCGCCGCCCAGCATCAGCGTCCCGATCCCCGCCAGTGCAGCGCGCGAGTCTGGATTGGTCGCGATCATGCGCGCCATCGACGGGGTGCATTGCAGATGCGTCACGCCATGGCGGGCAATCTGCGCCGCGATGGAAAAGTCGTCCGCATCGGGCGCGCCGCCCGCATTGGCCCGCCGCACCACATCCGCAAGTGGCCGCAGGCCCGCCAGAACCGTGTCAGTGGCAATGCCATAGTCGATCAGGCAAGCCACCTCATCCACGCCGATCGCCTTCAGCGTCTCGACCCGCGCCAAAGCATCCTCGATGGTGCCAAACAGGCCCGAATCCTCGAAATAGCGCTGAAACGCGAAATCGAGGATCGCATCCAACTCCTCAGCCGACAGGCTGCCCATGTCGATATCCATCGGATTCGACACGCCTGCGGGTTTCTTGAACGCCGGAAAGGCCCAGGCATATTGCTTGATCAGGGCCGCAGCAGACCGCAGGTAATCCTTCATCGGCCCGCGCGAAACCTCGCGCGCCTTGTCGCGTGTTTCCGCGATGTAGGTATGCAGCATCAGGGTCACTGTGCGGTCCGCGGGATCATGGCCTGCCGCGCGCAACGCGTCGTGATAGATGCGGATCTTGCCCGCAACCTCGTCAATCGTCTGGCCCAGAAGGTGCGTGAGGACATTCGCCCCCAGCGTTCCTGCCTCGCGCCATGTATCAGGATTTCCCGCCGTGGTGACCCAGACCGGCAGTTCTCGCGACACCGGGCGCGGTTGGGTCGTGACGGGGAATGTGCCCTTGGCGGTCGGAAATTCCACCGCCTCGCCCCGCCAGAGCCTTCGGACCTGATCAATCGATGTCAGCAATGCCGCCTTGTTGGCAGGCGGCGTGTTTTCTGGCCGCAGCACAAAATCGTCCGGCTGCCAGCCGCTGGCAAACGCGATCCCCGCGCGCCCGTTCGTCAGGTTGTCGATCACCGCCCATTCCTCGGCGATCCGGGCCGGATGGTGCAGCGGCGCCACGCAAGACCCTGCGCGGACACCAATATTCTTGGTCATTCCCGCAATCGCCGCCCCGGTGACCGAAGGGTTGGGATAGGGGCCACCAAAGGCGTGAAAATGGCGTTCGGGCGTCCAGACTGCACAGAACCCGTGATCATCGGCAAAGCGCGCGCCATCCAGCAGCAGTTCGTACTTCTTGGCCCCTGTGCCGTCGTCATTGCCCCAATAGTAAAGCGAAAACTCCATGCCCTTCGCGCTGATCGCGGTGCCAGATGACACCAGGGCGCGCTGTTCGTCTGACGTCAGAACCACCTTGAACCCGCGTGCAAGAGTCCAGAACAGCTCCAGCACCGAAATGTCAAAGGACAGCGACGTGACTGCCATCCATGTGCCCGGGGCTGTGCCGATGCGCTGGTCCATGCCGGCAAAGAAATTCAGCACATTGCGATGTTCGACCATGACCCCCTTTGGCCGCCCGGTGGAGCCGGAGGTGTAGATCATGTAGGCCAGATCACCGGGCGTGACGCCAGTCGCCGGATTCTGATCCGAGGCCGCGGCAATCGCCGGATCAGTGTCAATCATCAGGACCTTGGCCCCATGCGCGGGCAGGCCGATCCCGGTTTGGCTGACGATCACCGGGCAGGCGCTGTCCTCGATGTAAAGGGCGATGCGGTCCGCAGGATAGCCGGGGTCCATCGGCACATAGGCCCCACCCGCCTTTTGAACAGCCAGCGCACCGACGACCATGTCCATCGACCGGCGGGTGCAAAGCCCGACCAGTGTCCCGGGCCCTACCCCCATGCCCACCAGCACATGCGCCACCTTGTTCGCGCGGGCATTCAGCGCGGCATAGGTCAGGCTGTCCGCATCACACACCAGTGCCACAGCATCCGGTGTGCGCAGAACCTGCGCCTCGAACGCCTGATGCAGGCAAAGATCATCTGCAAAGGGCGCGGCCGTGGCGTTCCAATCCGTCAGAACCTTGGCGCGATCAGCGTCGGACAGGGCCGAAACCGATGCGACGTGGTCAGACCCGGGCCGGCTGGCAAGACGCGCGGCGACGTCTGCAATCTGGTCTGCCAGGGCTTGCGCCGCAGCTTGTGGCAGGCGCGCGCGATCATAGGCCAGCGCGCCAAAAACAAGCGTTATCACCGTGCCAGCGATGGGCGTGATCGTTGCTGACAGGCCGATCTGTGGCACCTCAAGACCCGCAAGCGTGCGGTCGCGCGTCAGGATATCCAGCGCAAAGCCGGATGCAGGACCCGCCGTAGCAATGCCAGCGTTGATTGCGGCGAGCCCTTGGTCGATGCTGCCCGCAGCGTCGACCCGCAGTGGAACCCAGTCGCTGACATAGCCCGGTGCGTCGGATGGACCGACCGACAGGGCAAGATCAATGCTCGGCTGGCCAGACAACCGTAAGACCGCCAGAACCAGGTGACCCGATGCCGAAGCTGCCGCGTTCTGTGCGCCCGGCAAGGGGATCATCTGCCAATCGGCAATGCCTTCGGCGGCAACCGCAGCTTCGACCCGCGCAGGCAGCATCGCCGCAAGGCGCCGGCGCAGAATGCCATCATGGCGCGCGGCTTTCTGGGCCACCCTGGTCAAATCGGCTGCGTCCGCCTTGGTCAGAAAATCAACTTGGCCCAACGAAAGCGTGGAGGCATCGACCGGCAAACCGTGCGACTGGCAAGTGAGACCCGAAAGCTGCACTGCACCGTCGCCGCTTGCCACGACCAGACCTTCCTTCGTCGCCGCCAAGACCTGACCGGGCGTACCCGAACCCTCGACGGCACGAGCCGCGCCCACGTTCAACACGCGCGATCCGACACTGACCTTGGCCGTGGTCATCGGGTTCCAGTAACCCCCGTGATCAAGGGCGCACACCAGACGAAGCACCTCGGCCGATGGCTTAGAAAAGTCGATCTGCCCAAAGGCCACGGGACGATCATCCCGCCGGTAAAGCGTGCGCTTGGCAACGTCCTGCGCCTTGGGCACAAGCCCGGTTTCCAACTGCGCCAAAAGGTCGGGAAAGCTGTCGATGGCAGCGGCAAAGCAACGGGTATTCAGGGTGAATGCCGTGTCGCCCGCGCCCACATCGAACAAACGCTGGACCAGAATGTCACCATCATCGACGCCATCGCCGATCAGATGCCAGGTAATGCCATGCTGCCGCTCACCGTTCACGATCGCCCAGACGGGTGCATTCAACCCGGCATAGGCCGGCAGCGGGCCGTCATGGAAATTGACCGCCCCCTTGCCCGCCTGCACCAGCGCCGAATTCCCAATGATGTGCAGGTTTGCGACCGACAACAGCCAGTCATAGCTGATCCCGGCAAGGCCTGCCTCCCAGCTCGGCATCTGTGGGATGACGCGGAGGCCCGCTGCCTCTGCCCAGACACGCACGCCTTCATCCTGTGTCACAACCGCAGAAAGGCCGTGACCACGGGCCAAAAGCTGCGACCCGCATTCGCGCGTCAGGCTCTCGTTGCCGATCAAGAGGGCCGAGAAGCCTGTCATCTTGAAATCCTTCCCCAGAACGCCCGCCTGACCTATTCGCCGGGTTGGGGCTCCACCGTCTTTGCCTCATTGCGCCGCGTCGATGCGGCGCCAGCCTTCAGCGCATGTAGCGTCAAATCACGCAAGAAATATGGCGGATCACGCCGGTCCTTGCGCTGAACCAACAGGCGCAGTTGCCAGATGGCGCCTCCTGCCAGCAACGACAACGTGGCCAGTGTCGCATAGACCACGCCATGGTTCTTGACGAAGTAATGCATCCGGCTGTCGAGCCAGTATTGCGGAATGCGCTGCCATTTGCGCATGCCGGTCGAAACCGATCCCAGATGCATCGCGCGGCTTGTGGGCACGAACACACAGTCCCAGCCTGCCTTGATGGCACGATGACACAGGTCCGTTTCTTCAAAATAGAGAAAAAAGGTTTCGTCAAACAGGCCGAACTGGTCCAGTGCTGTCTGCCGCGCCATCAGGCTTGCCCCCGCCATCCAATGCACTTTGGCTTCGGTCGTCGGGGGCGGCATCACCACTGTCTTGTTGGCAAACATCCGGCTGACGGGTGCGAACCTTATCTGACCTTCGAATTCGCTGGCGATCGACGGGAACCGAAAGGCCGTGTTGTGGTGATCGCCTTCCTGCCCGTAAAGCGCGCTGCCCGCAAAAGCCGTCTTGGGATGCGCCTGCATATGATCCAGAAGGGCGCGCACCGTGCCTGTCTCCGGAAAGGCGTCAGAATTCAGGATATAGACAAAGTCAGGCCTTTGCCCGTCCGGCAGGCCCGTGCGAATGCCCACGTTGTTACCCGCACCATAGCCGCCATTGCGCCCGGCCTGAACGACACGCACCGATTGCGGCCCCTTGTCCCAGCCGCTGGCGCGGATGGCATCGCCAATCTGTTCAAACGAACCATCCTGAGAGTCATTGTCGACGACGATCAATGCACCGGCAATCCCGTCAAGCGCCAATAGCGCAGCCGCGACCGCATCAATGGTCATGGCTGGCGTGCGCCAGTTCAAAACGATGGTCAAAACACTCGGCATAAATCGTTACTCCGCAGCCAAAGGCAGCTCTTTTTCCACTGGACCAAGTGGCCCGACACCCTTTGTCGGTTGCTCTACCTGCGCAATAACACTCCTCAGATGCGCCGCCAAGACGCGGACGTTCGGCTCCAACACCATGGAGTCATGATTTCCTGGGACTTCTATCACCTGCAAGGCGGGGGCAAAGGGCGTCAGTTTGTTGTCGGCAAAGACATATTCCCGCGCCTGGCTGACAAAAGCCCCTTTGGACACCTTCCAGTGACGATCCAGCGGCGGCCGGAAAAGCACCGTTTGTCCCGCACGATGTTCAAGTTGATAGCCACTGATCGCGGTTCGAAACGCCGTTTCGATCTCGGCATTGTGGAACTGCTGATCACTGACCGATACAGGCAGGGATGTCAGACGCTTGCCCCGTTCCCAGGCAAGACGATTGCGTCCCCATTCCACCAGGAATTGCGGCCCTTTGGCGCGAAGCTCGGCAAGCTTGATGATCAGCTTGTCGCGCGAAGACAAATGTGGCCGTTCCGGCAAGGGCGTATCGAGCAGCACAAGGATCGACACCTCGTCACCCGCCGCTTCAAGCTGTCGCGACATTTCCCAGGCTGTCAGCCCGCCGCCTGAAAAGCCGCCCAGAAGATAGGGGCCCTGTGGCTGCACCAGGCGCATTTCAGCGATGTAGTCCCGCGCGGCCTCTTGCAGGGTCATGTGCGGTTCGGCATCGCCAAAAAGCCCGCGCGCCTGCATGCCATAGAACGGACGGTCCCCGCCCAAAAGGTTGGCCAGGTGCCGCAGATTCAGCACGTTGCCAAACATTCCGGCAACCAGAAAGAACGGCTGGCGTGGCCCCCCTTCGCCTTCATGCATCGGCACCAGATGCGTGAAACGACGCCTGGGCGCGATCACGCGGGACGGCTCGTCAGCGGTCGATGCATCGCCGACCTGATCGACGATCAGTTGTGCACAGGCCGAGATGGTCGGCGCCTCGAACAGGATCGAGATCGGAAAATCGACGCGAAACGCCTTTTTGATCATCGCAAAGAGCCGCACTGCGATCAGGCTGTGACCACCAAGGTCGAAAAAGCTGTCTTCGACACCGACCTGAGCCACACCCAGCAATTCCTGCCAGAACCCGACCAGCGTGCGTTCGACATCATTGCGCGGTTCGACATAGTCGGTGTCCAGATCAGGCCGGTCGAACGACTGGCTTTCGGTGCGCGCAGCCTCGGCCGCCGCCGTCTGGCGCACCAGCATCGGCAGATCAAGCGACGACACAAAGACCTGCGACTGCCCGGCGCTGATCGCGCGCGAAAAAGCCTCGGCCCCGTCTTCAGGACGAATACCTTGTGAAAAGGCATGCAACAGCCGTTCTTCGGCGGGTGACATCGGACGGTTGGAGGCGGGCCCTTCGTCAAATTCCAGCTCACGTGCATCGGGGGCGGCAAAGGCCAGCGCCCCATCCAGCCGACGGATGGAAAAGCCAGTTATCTCGACGCAAACTTCGCCGCCTTCGGTCATCAATGTGATGTCAAAGCTGGCGGTCGCACCGGCCGCGGAATTGGTGTCGGCGCTGCGCACCCACGACATGACCTCAGCTGGCAGGTTGCGGTAGACCTTGATGGACGAATAGGAAATCGGCACCCAAAGGTGGGTTGGTGCATAGCCCGAAATCAGGCCCATTGCCCAACCGGTCGCCAGGTCCATCAGCGCCGGATGCAAAAGCCAGCCCTGATCCGATTCACCTTGATAGGTATGCGGCAATGCCAGACGGGCAAGTCCTTCGCCGTTGCCAATGCTGCGCGACCGGATCACCCGCCAGCGCGATCCAAAGGCCAGATGCGCCTCTTGCGGGCTGACCAGCCCATCCCCCCGTTCCGGCGCCGGCAGACGCGCAGCAATTGCGGCCAGGTCGATCACGGGTAGTGGACCATCTGACAACGGCAGAATGCGCGCCTGTGCATGGGCCTGCCAGCCGGTCCGACCCTTGCTGTCGACCGCTGAACGCAGCTCGAACCCATAGCCTTCTTCGGTGCGTGCCAACTTTGCGCGGATCGCGCGGGTTTCGCCATCGGCGACTGCAAGCGGACGAAAGAAGTAAAGGTCCCGCAATTCGAACGCGCTTGCCTCACCCTGCGCATGCATCGCCTCGGCGGCAATCTCCACAATGCCTGTGCCAGGGATCAGCGCCTGCCCGGCACTGGTCCGGTGGCCATCCAAAACCCAACGATTGGTGCCATAGCGCGCCGTGAACAGGCGGTTGCCGCTGGCATCAAAGGTTGCCTCGTCCAGCATTTGCGCCGCAATCGGAAGGCGCGGAGCGGCGGGACGTCCCGTCCGGTCGGCAAGCGCCTCAGCCGCCATGCCGACGCCTGTCCAGATGCCCCAGTTTAGCGCGATGACCTTCGTCTTGCCGCCCGCGCGCGACTTGGCATAAGCATTCAGGTATTCATTGGCAGCCACATAATCGATCTGTCCGGCGGGGCCCGTCACCGTCGAGGTTGACGCAAACAGCACAAAAAGATCCAACGCGCCGTCGGGAAAAAGCTGGTCCAGCACGATGGTGCCATGAATTTTCGGCGCAAACACGTTTTCGACCTGCGCCGAGGTCTTGGTCAGAAGTGGCGCGTCATCGACCACACCCGCCGCATGGATCACGGTGCGCACCTTGCCAAACCGCGCCTCGCCTTGGGCCACGCCCTGACGCAGTTCCTCCAGATTGCAAACATCGGCATGAATAACCTGCACTTCGGCCCCAAGCGCCTCAAGCCGCTGCAATGCCATGATACGCCGTGCAATCGGGTCGTTGGCGTGATGCGTTTGCAGATGCTTTGACCAAGTTGACCGTTCGGGCAGCGGTCGCCGCGCCACGAGTGAAAGCTTGACGCCAAAGCGCCGGATCAGGTCTTCGGCTACGGTCAGACCAATGCCGCCGAACCCCCCAGTGATGAGCACATGCGATCCCTGCGGCAGTGCGAAGTCGCTTTGACCAAGCGGCAAGGATTTCTGGCCCAGTTCATAAAGCTTGGAGCCGCGAAGCGCCCGTATCCGAAGGGACGGATCCGACAGCAGATCTTCGATCACCTGCTCAGCCAGAGGCTCCAACAAAGCGGCCTGGCGACGCAAGACCTCGGGCAGCTGAACATCAAGGGCCGAAGCACTGAAGCCGGGAAATTCATGGGGGATGACGCGAACCGGCCCGACAAGGGCGGCCTTTTCGGGTGACGTCAGCGCCTCGGCGCGGACCTGCATGGCACCTGTACTCACCACCGTCAGATGGATCGGGCGGGGCAGGTTTTCCTCGGCAATTGCCTGGCCAAGGAACATCAGCGAAAAGAACCCCTGCTCCATGTTGCGGTGCAGGAAACTTGATCCTGGCCGATAGGTTTCGCCGCGCGTCACCAGCCAGAAATGCGCGACCCGGTTGGGCGCAAAGCCTTTGCCGACCAAGTCGCGGATCAGCGCATCATACCCTTCGCGGCCACGTTCCGGCGACAGCATGTATCCGCCGTCCCCGTCGCTGCCGAACATGTCGCCCGCGCGCACCGTCCGGACATCATGCCCGTGGTCGCGCAGCATCTTGGCCACCGTCGCACCAAGGCCCGCCTCATCCATAAAGATCAGCCAGTTCTGCGGGTCAGATTCGGCAAGATCGGCAATGTCGAACCCTGCTGAAACAGGCTTCCAATGCGGCTTCCATCCCCAGTTTTCCAGGTTCAAAATCCGCTCGGGCAACGCCTCGGTTGCTGCGGTCTGGGTCTGTCCCAGCGCAATGAAATAAGGCTTTTTCTGAAACGCATAGGTCGGCAAGGGCACGCGCAAACGGCGCGCGCCGCCAAAGATCGGCTCCCAGTCGACGGGCACGCCACACGCCCAAAGGCGTGCAATCGTTGCCATGTGCCAGGCATCGTCGGCCATCTGCTGTTCAGGGTGGCGAAGTGCAGCGACCACCTGACCCGCCGCAGCACCATTGGCTTGCGCCAGTGACGACATCGCGCGCCCGGGCCCCATTTCCAGAAAGACCCGTCCCGGTTCTGCCAGCAGCGTGTCCATGCAGGACTGGAAATCTACCGTGTTACGCAGATGCTGGACCCAGTAATCGGGGTTCGTGGCCTCTGCGGCCGTCAGGATCTGCCCGGTGCGGTTCGAGATGATCGGCAGCGTCGGGGCCGACAGCCGGATCGACCGCAGATAATCCCCGAACCGGCCAAGTATAGGCGCCAGCATGCGGCTGTGTGCGGCGATATCGATCTGGATGCGGCTTGTCTCGATGTCCTTTGCGGCAAGAACGGCCGCCAGCTTCACCAATGCCGCGTCGGGACCGGAGATCACGCAAAGCCCCGGCGCATTGACCGACGCCAGATCCAGATCGCCCGTCAGGTAAGGCAGCACCTCGGCGCGTGTCAGCGGCACCGACAACATCCCGCCGGGCGCAATCGTGTCGAAAAGCGTGCCGCGCAGATGGACCAGACCAATGCAATCTTCAAAGTCCATCACACCGGCAAGGCAGGCGGCGGTGTTTTCGCCCATCGAATGGCCAACCAGCGCAGCAGGCTTGACGCCCCAGCTTTCGAACAGCTTTGCCAGCGCATATTCAGTGATCATGATCAGTGGCAACTGGACCGAGGGGCGCTTCAACCGGTCATTCGCCGCAGCCTCTGTCCCCGGTTCGGGCAGCCACAACGCGCGGATGTCGTAATCCAGTTTGGGCGCGAGCACCGCCAGTCCTTTGTCCATCCAGTCGGCAAAGACAGGCTCGGTCTCGTAAACATCGCGCGCCATTCCCGCGAACTGCGCCCCGCCGCCCGGGAACATGAACACAACCTCGGGGTCGGCACCCAGGTGATCGTGATTGAAGACCCGGCGTGGATCAGACCCTTCCAGCAACGAGGCGGCCTCTTCATGGCTGGAAGCCACCAGAACGCGGCGCTTTTCAAAGGCGCGCCGGCCTTCCTTCAGCGTGTAGGCGACATCGGCCAACGGCTGTTCGGGATGCGCGCGCAGATGCGCGGCCAACCGGGCCGATTGTGCATCAAGCGCGGCTTTGGACCTTGCAGACACGACAATCGGCTGGAACGGCCAAAGGCTCGGCTCCGAAGTCTGCCGGGCGGGCGCTTCTTGCAGCACCGCATGGGCATTCGTACCGCCGACACCCAGGCTGTTGACCCCCGCACGACGCGGAGCGGGCCCTGTCCAATCGGTCAGCCGGTCATTCACCTGGAACGGCGAGGTCGCAAAGTCTATGGACGGGTTCGGTGCCTCGTACCCTAGGGTGGGCGGGAGTTGCCGGTGATGCAGCGACAGCGCCACCTTGATCAGGCTCGCCACGCCTGCCGCCGTATCCAGATGCCCGATATTCGTCTTGACCGACCCGATCCGGCAGGACCCCACGCCGTCGGTCGTCTTGCGGAACGCTTCTGTCAGGGCAGCAACCTCAATCGGATCGCCCAGATAGGTGCCAGTGCCATGGCATTCGACATAAGACACACTGTCCGCCGTGACACCCGCGACAGCTTGTGCCTCAGCGATGCATCGCGCCTGCCCGTCGACCGAAGGCGCCAGATACCCGGCCTTGGCAGCGCCGTCGTTATTGACAGCAGACCCTTTCAGGATCGCCCAGATATGGTCGCCGTCCCGGATCGCATCTGCCGCACGGCGCAAAACGACGCAGCCCGCACCCGATCCGAACACCGTCCCTTGCGCACGGTGATCGAAGGCATGGCAATGACCGTCCGGCGACAGGATCTCGCCCTCGGTGTAAAGATAACCGCGCCCTTGCGGCAACTCAATCGTCACCCCACCTGCCAGCGCCATGTCGCATTCGCCGTTGAGCAGCGCCTGCGTCGCGAAATGCACCGCGACAAGCGACGTCGAACAGGCCGTCTGCACATTGATCGACGGCCCCTTGAGGTCGAAGATGTGGCTGACCCGGGTGGACAGGAAATCCTTGTCGTTGCCGGTATGACGCAGCAGAAACATGCCCGTCTGCTCGACCAAATCGCGGTTCGAACAGATGTTGAAATAGAAGTAGCTGCCCATACCGCACCCGGCATAAACCCCGATCGGACCCCCGAAGTTTTCAGGTGGGTGACCGGCGTTTTCCAACGCCTCCCAGGCGACCTCCAGAAACTGGCGGTGCTGGGGGTCAAGGATCGCGGCCTCTTTCGGCGAAAAGCCAAAGAAATCCGCATCAAACTGTTCAAAACCATCCAGCGGCGCGGCCGCTGCTACATAGTTTGGCCGCCGCATTACCGCAGGCGATTCGCCTGCCGCGATCAGGTCGTCCTCACCAAGAACGCGGATGGATTCGATCCCCTTGGACAGGTTTTCCCAATAGGCCGCTATATCCGCGGCCCCTGGCAAATGCGCAGCCATGCCGACAATGGCAATATCCGTATCGCCCATGCCAGAAGAAGTTCCGCCGTTGGTGGTCATCCACAAACCTTATTGATCCCTACCACGACCCTGCTGGGCAACGCAGTCCCAAGTCCGCGCGGCAATATGGTCTTGCAAAAACAATCCGTCCTATGTCGGGCAGATTACCGCAACGCAGGCGCAAGAAAAACCCAAACCATGGCCTTTCTTTGTCAATTTCCGATCAGCCATCTCAACGGTACTCGGTGCGCTTTCGGGACAACGTTCCGATCTTTGGCCGCGCGTCCCCAAAGGCCTTGGACTCTTGCAACATCTTTGGAAAACTTGGTTGTATCGTCCCCTCGGACGGATACATCGCTGGTTGAGCGATTGGCATGCCCGATGCGGGTCCTTGCAACGCGCGGGCGCGCCGACGTCGATTCGCGCCAACAATGCGAATCGTTCGGGCGATGCCATTCAAGGCAGCGCAGACCCGAACTACTTGTATTCGATCAGCCCACGTCGCCGGCCGACCAAGCGACCAAACCAGTACCCGAGGGCACCTTGCGCCTCGGCCAGTTTTGCCGGAACCCACAAGACTGCCCCCTCCCACCCGACGCGACCGTTGCCCCGCCACGCCCATCCAAGCCGTAGGACTTGCAAAGGCCAAAGCAGAACAAGGCCGATCAATGCTGGATGGACCAGCACTGCACCAGTTAGCGCAGCAGCAGGGAGGACCGCCCCCCACAAGACCGCGCGCCGCGTCTCACGCACCCAATGCCGTTCGGGTGATGCTCCGTGCAATGCGGCGCCTTCAGCAAATGCATGTCCTGCCCGCTTGCTGCGTTTCCAGAACTGCGAAAGGCGCGTCATTGCGGCATCATGCAGGGTCATTTCAGCTTCAATGCGCCAGATGGTCCCGCCGTTTTGGCGAAGCCTGATGCAAAGTTCGGGCTCTTCACCAGCAATCAGATCTTCGCGGTACCCGCCGGCTGCCTTCAACGCCGAATAGCGCATGAGGGCGTCCCCACCGCACGCGCGCGCGGGCCCTATAGGAGTGTTCCATTCTTGGTCGCAAAGCCGATTGTAAATCGACACTTCTGGAAACCGTTCCCGCCGCCGACCGCACACGACAACCGCGTCCGGGTGCTGCGCGAATGCCTCCATCGCGCGTGCAACCCATGTCGGGTCAACCGCGCAGTCGCCGTCGACAAACTGGACAAAATCCGGATCATCCGCGCCCGCTGCCAGCCTGGAAAGGCCGGCGTTCCGTGCCCGCGCCGCCGTAAAGGGGCGCGCCAGATCCAGTGTAACCACTTCGGTGCCGAGGGACCGTGCAAGTTCGACCGAGGTGTCCGTCGAGCCACTGTCGACGTAGATGATCCGCCGTGTTTGGGGCGCAAGTGACAAGAGACAGGCCTGCAGACGCGCGCCTTCGTTTCGACCGATCACCACGGCGTCAACCACTGGCTGTCCGTCGCGGTTGTTTCTTGTCTGATCGGCCATAGACCCTTGTCCCGAAAAAGCGCGTCATGACCATAGTCATGATCGTCGCTTTTGGCCAAGCCCTTGTCGCGGCAATCAAACCGGCCGGAATGCTTTCTTTTTGCGACACAGCCTGATAGCATCATACAAGGCTTCGTGATGGTCTTGTGGTTCGACTAGGCGTGTTTCGTCAAAACATTGCAGGCGTTTGGACTAGGTATTTGGTGGCCGCGACAACGCGGCGAAGGTGTGACATGGTATGGTTGACAATGCCGCAAGATGAACGTCCCCGTCACCGCGGGATAACCGACAGAAAACACAAAGAAATACTCTTGCAAATTTCAAACTGTCAGAGCGTCACATAATGTCCGGTGATGATACAAGAGACCCGAGACAGGTCCAATCGAGGTCTGGAAGCCCACTGTTCTTGCGTCCGCAGGCCGAGGCGAACCGCGCTCCCATGACGGATCAAGTCACCACGCGTGATGTCTTTGCACCGGGTCTGGACGTGGGACCGAAGTCCTCGCTTGCAACCTGGGATTCGCTGTGGTCGACCAAGCTTGATACCAAGGCATTGGCTGCCAACGGACTTTACAGCGACCCCACGACGTCCGATCTGGCAACGTATTTTGACGTCTTGCGCGCCAGGCTGTTGCTGCAGGTCGCAGCAAATCATTGGGTTCGCATCGCGGTCACGTCGCCAACCCCGGGGTGCGGCAAAAGCTTTGTCGCGGCTAACCTCGGGCTGAGCCTGGCACGTCTGCCGGCATGTCGCACCCTGCTGATTGACCTGGACTTGCGTGCGCCGCAGCTTGCACGTCTGTTCAATCGAGCGGATGTCCCACAGCTTAGCAACTGCCTGCTTGGCCGTTCGCCGATCGAGGCGCAGCTTCAGCGCATCGGCCAGAACCTGGCGGTGGCAATGAACGGCAAAGCGGAGCTTCGCCCCTATGAGGTGTTGCAAGACCCGGTCACGATAGACACGCTCAACGAGATGCATACGCGTCTGCAACCCGATGTTTCGATCATGGATCTTCCATCAGTGCTGGAATCCGACGATGTGCTGGCAATGACGTCGCATCTTGACGCGGTGTTGCTGGTGATTGACGGCACCTCGACCACGCCTGACGACGTGCATCGTTGTACCTCCCTGCTCGAAGGCCATATTCCGTTAGCAGGTATCGTCCTGAACCGCGCACAGGATCGTCGCCTGGGTCGTCTTCGTCGACACCAGCGCAGTGCGAGGGCATAGGCCGTGGCTTTGGTACAGTCCGTCGAAGACGTGGTGAACCTTGTCTGGCGCCGCAAGGGGATTGTGCTGCTGACCACGATGGCTTGTCTGCTTTTGGCGGCACAAATCATATCCCAACAGCAACGTGTCTATCGGGCTTCTGCGTCCATCCAGGTTGAAGGACCTCAGGTCCAAGACTTTTCTGCAGGGCGCAACAGCGGCAGCAACTCGGCGCAGATCATGCAGTCGATCGAGCAGCGACTGAAAAACCGGGAAAGTTTGCTGCTTATCATTGATCGCCATGGCTTGGCAGAACGCAGTCCCGGCAAGTCAACTGATCGGCTGGTTGGCGATCTGCGTGAGGCGGTCAGCTTTAGGACGGTCGCCGGTGCACCGGGTGCCTTTGGCGGTTCTACATCGATTTCGGCCATCACCGTAACAGTGACCGACGGGGATGCCGATTTGTCCGCCAAGATCGCGAATGACCTGGCGCAAAGCATTCTGGATATGTCGAACGAAGGCGTCTCGTCCCGCGCCCGTGACACTTATGATTTTTTTGCTGGCGAGGAAGAACGCATTCGTAACGAAATCGTCAAGTTGGAGTCGGAGCTTTCACTCTATCAGAACGCCAATACCGACAGCCTTCCAGTCCTTGCCGAGGCGCGCCGGTCCGAACTTCAGGCGCTTGATTCAGAGCTTCGGCTTTTGGACCAGCAGGTGCTGGAAGCAACCTCTGAAAGAACGCGACTTGTGGCTCAAGGCGTGCAGCGCGAAACTGACCGCCGCCGGATGGACGACTTGCAAAGCGCGCTTGCGCTTTTGAATGACAGGCAGGCCTTTACCGAAACGCGGCGTGACGACGTAGCCGCGCGCCTTGCCGTCATGCCGGAGATCGAGCAGACCATCGCTGCGCAAAAGCGCGTCTTAATGCTGCTGCAGGACCGCTATTCCTCGGTCACCCAAAACCTTGCCGAAGCGGAGACCAATCTGTTTCTCGCCGAACGTCAGCAGTCAGAGCGTTTCATGCTGCTGGACCGCGCGATAACGCCGGAATCTTCGACCGGTATCGGCAAAACCAAGTTGGCCATGGCCGGCGGGTTGGCTTCGGTGTTGCTCGGAATTCTTGCTGCATTGCTGGTTGAACTTGCTTTTCCGGTCATCCGGACGACGGCACAACTGGAACGGGCGGTGGGGATCAGCGCAATTGGAGCCATTCCCGAAGTCCGCGGCCTGGCGCGTCGCAACCGAAGTGACGGATCTTCTGTGTTCAGCACATGGAGCTTTATTGCGATTGTCGTGATTGCCATCGTGTTTCTGGTGACCTCATCCGGGATCCGGTGACCAGCCGTATTGGCACCTAGCGGGCCCGGCCGACGCCTGAAGCAGCGATCCCGGCGTGCTCGCGGGGCTGACCCCTAGCGACAAACACGCCGACCTTGGGACAAATTCCGCGCGGTGTGCCAACCTGACTTTCTCTTGCAGACACTTTGCGGTGGCACCGCGAGTGAACTGGCCTCCTTCACAGGCCCGTCGCGCCGTGGGATCTCAGGTCACCAAATTCGGGACGCATGCCAAAGTCTCACTAAGTGACACGTCAGACGAAATGACAAAAGCGGGGCAATGCCCCGCCTATTCTAGTTCTGCTTGGTCTGTAGCTGGCTAGTCGCTTTAGTAGCCCGTGCCCTTGAGGACGACGCCGACTGTCTTGAAGATAATCCGCGTGTCAGCTGCGAACGACAGCGAGTCGTTGTACATCGTGTCAAACTCGGCGCGTGCCTCGAACGAAGTCTGATTGCGATCTGTTGTTTGCCATAGGCCAGTGACGCCAGGGCGAACGAGATAATATGCTTTGCCGGGATACATCGCCTGCTGGTTCAACATCATCGGACGCGGACCAACAAGGCTCATGTCGCCAAAAAACACATTCCACAGCTGCGGCAGTTCATCCAGCGACGTCTTGCGCAGGATCTGCCCAAAACGGGTGATCCGCGGATCGACACGAAGTTTCTGGTTCAGGTCCCATTCCGCGCGAGCCTGTGGATTGGCGTCCAGATAGGCGGTCATGCGTGCATCAGCATCGACCACCATCGTCCGCAGTTTCCACATCCGGAAAGGACGCCCGTTCTTGCCAACCCGGAACTGGCTGTAAAACGGACGACCGCCCTCACGGGCGACAAGAAACGCGAGGACAAGCACGATCGGCACAACAACGGGCGCTGACAAAAGCACCGCCAAAACATCAAGCGCGCGTTTCAGGAACCTGCGATAGAACCCTTTTTCCGTCGTTTGGGCGTATGCTGCCGACGCAGCAACTGAGCGGTCGACACGAGCTACAGAGACGATAGAGCGGGTTGTAACCTCGGATACGCTGATCGACATTGTCAGACCTCCGAGAACAATAGGCGGGGAATTGCCGAACCAAAGAAATTTTGGTCGCCAAGGACCGAGATCGATTTATTCAAAATACCATACATCATCTTGTACCTCTGAACACGCAACTCAACGGCCTTCACTCCAACGTTCTTACGGATTTTTTGGTCTTTTGGCGACTGCGAAATGCGTGGCGCGCCCAGTTTAAGACACATTCTAGATGATTTTTTGCCATTTACTCGCGCACGTTGATAGGTGCGCATTCTGGATACAATCTATGATTGTATTGGGGTTTGCTTCTGCAGCATTTTCGGTCAAGTGATTCGCGGATTCTGCGGTGACGAAAAGATGTGCCTTTGATCCCGACAGATCAGTCGTCTTACGACCGGACGGCGTGGCAGACCAAATTTTTTACCCGTTTGCCGCGCGCTAGACACCCCACAAGTTGCGATTGGAAAGTGCAACAAACGCTAGGGCTGACAATGTCCCACACGTTGAATAGGCCAGCATAGCAACCGCCAAAGATGCGCCCGCGACCACGGACCCACACAGCGCCACAACACCGCCGGTCAGTCCAAATAGGACGACCCCTAAGATGATCCCCGGAAACCTCGCCATGTCCCCACACGCGTTAGTTGCATTTGATGCTAGATTAGAAACAATGTTGCAAAAATCAATGATTTCTTAACCAAAGTTTCACTTTTCGGCAGATCGTCGCCGTCAAACCTCGCCGGCGACCGTTTGAAGGTAACGCCCGTAGGCGTTCTTCCGGAACATATCCGCCCGTGCAATCAGCGCCTGCTGGTTGATCCAGCCGGCTCTATAGGCGATTTCATCCGGGCACCCAACCTGCAGACCCTGACGATCTTGCAAGGTACGCACGAAATTGCCTGCATCCAGCAGACTGCCATGCGTGCCGGTATCCAGCCACGCAAAGCCACGGCCCATCAGTTCCACCTGCAGGTTGCCCTCGGCGCGGTAGATTTCCAGCAGGTCGGTGATCTCCAGCTCCCCACGCGGCGAAGGCTTGATACCCTCTGCCAGCGCAGGCGCGCGGCCATCCAGATAATAAAGTCCCGTGACTGCAAAGTTCGACGGAGGCACCTCTGGCTTTTCTATGATGGCGCGAACCTTGCCGCTCGCGTCAAAATCGACGACGCCGTAACGCTCCGGATCTGCCACGCGATACCCGAAAACCGCTCCACCCGTCTGGGCCTGATCCGCCGCCGCCAAAAGCTCCGGCAATCCGTGGCCGAAAAAGATGTTGTCGCCCAGAACCATCGCCGACGGTGCCCCCGCGAGGAAGTCGCGGGCCAGAAGATAGGCTTGCGCCAGCCCGTCAGGCGACGGCTGCACGATGTAGGTCAGTTGCATGCCCCACTGGCTGCCATCCCCCAACAGCCGCTGGAACTGTCCCTGATCCTCGGGCGTGGTGATCACGGCAACCTCACGGATGCCGCCCAGCATCAGCACGGACAAGGGATAGTAGACCATCGGCTTGTCATAGATCGGCAAAAGCTGTTTGGACACGCCCATGGTGATCGGCCAAAGCCGTGTGCCGGACCCGCCTGCAAGAAGAATACCTTTGCGTTTCATCGTCTTACTCCAAGTTCGGCAAGAATGTTGTCAACGTCATCCCGCCAGTCGGGACGGTCAATTCCAAAGGCTGCCCTAAGGCTGCTGCCGTCAAGCCGCGAATTCAAAGGGCGTTGCGCGGGGGTCGGATAGGCCGATGTCGGGATGTCGTTGACCTGCGTCGCCAGCCCGGCTTTGGTCATGATGGTCCGCGCAAAGTCGGCCCAGGACACGTTCGGAGCACCCGAAAAATGATGCGTGCCACCTGCGGCACCGTCAACCAGCGCGCGCGCGCACACGAACAGAGCATCTGCAATCGATGCGGCCGAGGTCGGCCCGCCGATCTGGTCCGCGACGACATTCAACGCATCACGCTCCGCCCCAAGCCGCAGCATGGTTTTGACAAAATTGCTGCCATGGGCCGACACCACCCACGAGGTACGCAAAATCACATGACCCCCACCTGCCGCGCGCACGGCCTGCTCGCCTGCCAGCTTGGTCCGACCATAGACGCCCAGGGGGCCAGTCGGGTCGTCGGGCGCAAATGCAGCGCTTCCCGATCCATCGAACACATAATCGGTCGAGACATGCACAAAGGGCCGCCTTTGTTCGGCGCAGGCCACGGCCATCGCACCCGGTGCCACTGCATTGACAACATGTGCTGCCGCTTCTTCAGTTTCGGCATGATCAACCGCCGTATACGCTGCAGCGTTTATCACGACATCGACGTCGTGCACGCGCACTGCAGCGGCACACTGCGCAGGGTCCGACAGATCGGCCTCGGACCTTCCAAGCGTGATCAGGGTAAAGCCGTCCGGCACGCGGCGCGCCAGTTCACGCGCCACCTGACCGGTCTGCCCAAAGACCAGAACCTTCATCCGGCGAAACCAAGGCGCGCACCCACGCCCTTGCGGGCCTGCAAGGGTCGCCACCAGGCCTCATTGGCCAGAAACCACTCTACCGTCCGCCGCAACCCCTGATCCAGCGTGACCGAGGGCCGCCAGCCCAGTTCGGTCCGGATGCGCGTAGGATCAATGGCATAGCGCGCGTCATGGCCGGGCCTATCCGTGACATGCGTAACCAGCCTGTCATGGGGCGCGCCGCTAGGCTGCAGCTCGTCCAGCAATGCGCAGATCTTGCGCACGAGGTCTATATTGGTCGCCTCGTTCTCGCCACCGATGTTGTAGCTGCGCCCGTTTTGCCCGCGTTGCAGCACCGACATCAGCGCATCGGCGTGATCTTCGACATACAGCCAGTCCCGCACGTTCAGGCCAGCGCCGTAGATGGGGATTGGCTTGCCCGCCAAGGCGTTCAGAATGACGACCGGGATCAGCTTTTCCGGAAAATGGAAGGGCCCGTAATTGTTGGAACAGTTCGTCATCACGACCGGAAGGCCATAGGTTTCGTGCCAGGCCCGCACCAGATGATCCGACGCCGCCTTAGAGGCGGAATAGGGGCTGTTCGGGGCATAGGGCGTCTCTTCGGTGAACTGTCCCGTCGCACCCAGCGTCCCGAACACCTCATCGGTCGATATGTGATGGAATCGAAATTGCTCTGGCCGCCCCTGCCCCATCCAGAAGGCGCGGGCGGCCTCCAGAAGGTTGAAGGTCCCGGTGATGTTCGTCTCGACGAAATCGGAGGGGCCGTCGATGCTACGGTCGACATGGCTTTCCGCCGCCAGGTGCATCACCGCATCGGGGGTATGGGCCGCAAAGATCCGGTCCAGCGCGGCGCGATCACGGATATCCGCATGTTCAAACCAGTAAAGCGGCGACCCGGCGACCAAGGCCACATTGTCCAGACAGGCGGCATAGGTCAACGCATCGAGATTAACTACTGAATGCCCGGCCTGCACAGCCTGCCGCACCACCGCGGACCCGATAAATCCCGCACCGCCGGTCACCAGCAACTTCATGAAAGGTCCTCAAGCGAAAAAGGTGTCACGAAATCTGCAAACAATGGGGCATCGGCATCTTTAGACGACAGGATTGGCGGCGCGGACAACTGCCAGTCGATCGCCAGCATCGGGTCATCCCAGCGCACCGCGCCATCGCAATCCTTGGCATAGACATCCGAACATTTGTACTCCACTTCGGTCATCGCTGCGCGCGTCACAAAGCCATGCAGACACCCCTTCGGCACAAGCAACTGCCTGCCATTTTCGGGCGTCAGCTCAACCTTCACCCATTTACCATAGGTGGACGAGCCGCGTCGAACATCGACCGCGATGTCCAGGATTGCCCCTTTGGTACAGCGCACAAGTTTATCCTGGGCATGGGGCGGTCGCTGGTAATGAAGGCCGCGCAAGGTGCCCGTCTGGACTGAGAGGGAGTGGTTGTCCTGCACGAAATCGAGTGCGTAGCCAAGTTCCGCCATCCGTTTGGCGTTCCACGTCTCGGAAAACCAGCCACGATCATCAGCATATCGTGTCGGGTTGAACACCACGACGCCATCAATCGCCGTCTTGTCAATCTGCATCAATCACCCGCTCATACAAACGAAACGCCCGTCATGTGGCATGGTTGCACGACTTCTGAAAGGGGAACTGCTGGGCATTTGTAACCAACTTGCGGCTGTTGCAGCGCGGTGTCGCACTCAAATGCAGTCGCCAAGCAAGAATTCGCCCATTTGGCCTGTCTGAATGTCCCGCGAGCCGTCAAAGATCCACTTTGATTCAATTCCGCGACCGAAGCTGCTGGCGGCTGTGTCTCCTCGGCTTCGCTTAAATCGCCGATGCGACGATTGTGTGTCGGCGGCAACACCCCGCGGAAATGACGTCTTTATCCGCGGCAATGACACGCGGGCGTTGCGCTCGAATGAAAGAAAGGTGAATAACAGTCAAGGAAAACAACGCGCCGTCGCCGGCGGTTGGCTTTGCTATTGAGAACATGTAGGGGTAAGCCGTGGTGATTAGGCTAGGGATTGTCGGCACAGACCATATCGCCGCGCGTATGATCAAATGCGTGGCTCAACTTGCAGATGTGACTATCACTGCCATCGCGACCACCTCGCAGGGACCTGCGGCCCCGCTGTCCGACCCACTTGGCGCGGTATCCTGCCAAGACGTGGAGGCGCTTGTTTCCCGTGACGACGTCGATGCAGTCTACGTCACAAACAGCCGCCCGAACCATGCGCTTGC
>JBKJVF010000245.1:0-6390 GCA_046589965.1 Paracoccaceae bacterium | reverse complement strand
GGGTCTTGCGCGCTTTGCCCGGCAAGGGTTTGTTGCGGGTCTTGTGGCGCTGCCGGTGCTTGTCGCAGCCTGTATTGCGCTGAACATCGGTCCGGCTCTCGGCCTTGGTTCGTCCGTTCTGCTGCCGCTGCTTTTGTTGTGCCTGCCTTTCGCCTTGCCGTTGGCCTTGGCCCGCGGCGTCGCGACAGGGCGGCTTGCCGCCCGCAGCGTCATCCTTTCGGCGCAGGTCGAAATGTTGGTCCGCCTGATCGGTGCGGTCCTTGCCTGGCAGGCCGGTCTTGGTCTTGCGGGCGTCACCGCAGTTATCGCGCTGTCGGTCGTCGCCGGCTGGATCCCGCTGCGCTCGATCTTCGGGCGACCCCGCGTCCGGACCGCCTCGACTGCCGTCCTGGTGAGGGGAGTGGTCATAGCGGCGTTGCCTTTTGCCCTTCTGCAGGCGGGGCAAGTCATCCTGATGGACGGCGATGTGCTTTTGGCCCAGGCCCTGCTTGGCCCGGCCGAAGCTGGCCAGTTGGCAGCACTTGGTCTTTTCCAGCGCATCCAGTTCTTCGGTTGCTTCAGCCTTGCCCTCGTGCTTTTGCCCGCGGTCGTCACCGAGGTCTCGACAGGGCGTCCTCCACTGACCGCCGCCTTGCCGGTCTTTGCGCTATATGGCGTCGTCACCGCGCTTCTTGTTGGTCTGGCCTGTGCTTTGCCCGGTCAGGTCCTGACCACCCTGGTTGGCGCCAGCTTTCAGCCTGCGGCGCCGCTATTGCCGATGATTTCGGCCGCTGCCGCCGCCTTCACGCTCAGCTACTTGCTGGCCACTTACCTTGCCGCGATCGGTGACCGCTGGGGCATATGGGCCATCGCACTTGCTTGCCCGCTGCAGCTTGCAGCCCTTGCGCAGTCGACTGACAGCCTCGCCGCCCTCGTGACCACGAAGTTCTTTTGTCAACTCGCCCTTGCTGGTCTGCTGCTGATCCGCGTCACCCGGCGTTCTGTCCCCGCCGCATCTTTGCCGCTTCTGTCCTCCAACGCATAAGGATACTTCTCATGTCTCTGCCCAAGGTCCATTCCGTTATTCTGAGTGGTGGCTTCGGCAACCGCCTCTGGCCCACCTTGCGCAACAGCATGCCCAAGCAGTTCGTCCGCTTTGGCGAAGACGCCAGCCTTCTGCAGCAGGCGATCCGGCCGCAGGGAAGACATCAGTTGCGCCACGCCGGTCTTGCTGACTGCTTGTGAAGACCGGTTTGTCGTCGCCACGCTGGCGTTGATCTGCCCGGATTAACCGGTTGGGGTAGGGGAGGGCGCCTCTGCCCGGTCAGGTACTTTGTTCTGCGCTGACCCAGCGATGTGTTGCCGACGCCTTGTTAGGCCGCCGAACATGTTGTCTTCGCCGCGGCTGCGCAAAACACATCTGCTTTCCGCAGTCATGGCAAAGTCTTCAAGCTTTTAGACAACGGGTTCAATTTACGAATAGTAGAATAAATACAATGCTATATAGGCCGTACCGTAGGCTTTGATATTTCCGGGAACGGTCGTTCCATGAACTCTAAGGCCGCAAGATGTATTGTGGGTGCGCGATGTTCCAATGCTGAAATCAGATCGCGATATTCTGTATGCAGGGCTTTCCTTACCTGGTATCAAACAATCCTATAATCAGTATTATGTAATCAACCTATGGCTGGTGAAGCCTGTGGATCAGACATATCACCGGTCGCAACAGCAAGACGGAAAACCAGTGATGCAACCAAACCGCCCCCTAAAGATAGCGCCATCCATCCTTGCAGCGGACTTTGCCAACTTCGGTGCTGAATGTCGCGCAGTTGAGGCGCAAGGCGCTGACTGGGTTCATGTCGACGTGATGGATGGACATTTCGTGCCCAACATCACCTTTGGCCCGCAGATGTGTGCGGCCCTTCGTCCGCACATCAAGACGGTCATGGATGTGCATCTGATGATCGCACCGGTTGATGGGTTCATCGCCGCATTTGCCGCTGCTGGCGCAGATATCCTGACCGTTCATGCCGAAGCTGGGCCGCACCTTCACAAGACACTGCAAGCCATTCGCGGTGAAGGAAAAAAGGCAGGATTGGCGATCAATCCCGGCACCCCGGCCGAAGCTGTTCTGCCAGTGATCGATATGGTGGACCTGATCTGCGTGATGACAGTCAATCCAGGGTTTGGCGGGCAAAGTTTTCTGGTGTCGCAGTTCGACAAGATCAGGGCCGTGCGCAAAATGATCGGTGATCGGCCGATCCATCTGGAGGTCGACGGCGGCATCAACCTGGACACGATCGGGGCTGCGGCGGCGGCGGGCGCAGATGTGTTCGTGGCGGGGTCTTGCATCTTTCGCGGCGGATCGCCGACCTCACCCGAGGCTTATGGCCAGAACATCGCGGCCTTGCGGGCTGCGGCAGGGTAGCAAGCCCCCTGCCCCTGACACCCCTTGCCGACGTATTGAGCCTTGCGAACACACGCCGCGGTTGATCTCGACAAACACGGGGTAATGCCGCTATTAACGGTGCTGCCAAGGGTCGGGATGCAATTGGCTGGCATCGCACGGATCTGAGGGCGCTGGGGACATCGTGGCGGATATTCTGCAACTGATCACCAAGATTGCCCAAGCGCAGTCGATCGACGAGGCTTGGGCGCTTGGCACCGGGTATTTCGCCGGCATCGGCTTTGGCCGCGTCAATTATGGCTTTACCCGCTTCCATCATGACAAGACGATCGGCGACCCGGACGATGCCCTGTTCCTGACGACCCTGGGCGATGACTATGCGCAACGCTATTTTCGTGGCGGGTTTTACGCCCGGACCCCTATTTTCCGCTGGGCCGAACGCAATGTTGGGGCCTGCACCTGGGCCTGGGTCCGTGAGGCGTTCGATGCGGGACGTCTGACGCCCGAAGAGGCAGATGCCGTGCGCCAGAACGCTGCGATGGGCATCGTTGCGGGAATTTCGATCAGCTTTCCCCCCGCAACTTCGCGGACCAAAGGCGCGTTGGGTCTGATTGCCGATTTCGGCCTCGACCACGGCGATGTCGACCGCATCTTTGCCCGCCACCATGACGCCTTGCTGGCGGTCGCGCATGCGATGAACCTCAAGATCATGTTGCTGCCCCAAGCGACGCGTCGGCGCGCCCTCACCCATCGACAGCGCGAGGCACTGGAATGGGTGGCGGATGGCAAGACGATGCAGGATGTGGCGCTTTTGATGGGTGTGACGCCTGCGATGGTCGAAAAGCATCTGCGGCTGGCTCGTGAGGCGCTGAATGTCGAAACGACGGCGCAGGCGGTGGCCAAGGGCGCGATGCTGAACATGCTGTTTCTGCCAGAACTGACACAGATTGCCAATTAGCGCGCATGGATGCGTTGGCGCAAAAGGTCAGGTTTCCCCTACTATCGGCGGTTGAAAATCTGCGACACCCTAAGCGCGTTCCAAACAAAGTCATAATCGCTGGAACATCAGACGCGACTGCAACCACGTTCTGGGCGCAAGGCGTTTACGGCGGTCTGTTAGCTTGTATTTCCAAGCGCATCGACCGGAGCCTGCGGGTTGTCCCCACCCGCCCGGGCTCATTCAATCGGGTGCAGCCTTTCTCCCCGAGGCGCGCCCAAAAGGAAAACGGTGCGGTCATTCCTGACCGCACCGTTTTTTATCCCTCAAGTCGGCTGTGATCAGCCCTGAACCATCTTTGCGACTTCGGCGGCGAAGTCCTCTTCCTTCTTCTCGATCCCCTCGCCCACGCCCATGCGGACAAAGCCGGTGATTTCCACACCGGCATCCTTGGCGGCTTGCGCCACCGTGATGTCGGGATTGATGACGAACATCTGCCCCAGCAAGGTGTTTTCGGCCAGGAACTTTTTCATCCGGCCCGGGATGATGTTGTTCTGGATCACCGCGTCGGGTTTGGGCTTGGCCGAGGCTGCATTTTCTTCCAGCGCCTTGCTGGTCTGCACGGCCAGTTCACGCTCCACCACCATGGGGTCAAGGTCGGCTTCGGACAGGGCCAAAGGATTGGTCGCGGCGATATGCATGGCGAACTGTTTGGCGATGCCGTGATCCGCGCCCTTGATGGCCACCAGAACCCCGATCTTGCCCATGCCGTCGGCGGCTGCGTTGTGGACATAGGCCGCAACGTAATCGCCTTCGACCGACGCCATACGGCGCAGGGTCATGTTTTCACCGATGGTGGCGACAGCCTCTTGGATGACGATCTCGACCGGTTGACCGGCCAGATCGGCGGCCTTCAAGGCGTCGACGTCCGCACAGCGCAGCGCGGTTTTGGTGATGTTGTGAACCATTGACTGGAAATCGGCGTTCTTGCCAACGAAGTCGGTTTCCGAGTTGACCTCCACCGCGACGCCACGACCACCAGAAACTGCCACGCCGACAAGTCCTTCGGCGGCAACGCGGTCCGCCTTTTTGGCAGCCTTGGCCAGGCCCTTGGTGCGCAGCCAGTCGACCGCAGCCTCCATGTCGCCATCGACCTCGACCAGCGCCTTTTTGGCATCCATCATGCCTGCGCCGGTGCTGTCGCGCAGTTCTTTCACCATTTGTGCGGTGACGGTCATGTCACGCTCTCCTCATTATCTGAAAAGGGTCTGGCGGGGCTTACCCCCGCCAGCTCTCCGTTTTGTGACGGGTCGGGCCGCACATACGCGCAGCCCGCAGGATCAGGCGTCGGATTCTGCCGCAACGGTTTCGGCCACGGCCTCTTCCTCGGGTGCGGTTTCCAGCGCGCCAAGGTCAACGCCTGCGGCTCCCAGCTGGGCCGACATGCCGTCCAGCGCCGCACGTGCGATCAGATCGCAGTAAAGTGCGATGGCACGGGCCGCGTCGTCATTGCCGGGGATCACGTAATCGATGCCCTTGGGGCTGCAATTGGTGTCCACGACCGCAACAACCGGAATGCCCAGTTTCTGCGCCTCAAGGATCGCCAGATCCTCTTTGCCCGCGTCGATGATGAAGATCAGGTCCGGGGTGCCGCCCATTTCGCGGATGCCGCCAAGCGACGCCGTCAGCTTGGACTGGTCGCGTTCCATGCCCAGACGCTCTTTCTTGGTCAGGCCTTCGCTGCCCTGCCCCAGAACTTCGTCCAGATGCTTCAGCCGCTGGATCGATTTGGACACGGTCTGCCAGTTCGTCAGCGTGCCGCCCAGCCAGCGATAGTTCATGTAGAACTGCGCGCATTTCTCGGCCGCCTCGGCGATCGGCTTTTGCGCCTGACGCTTGGTGCCGACAAACAGGATCCGCCCGCCCTTGGCGACGGTGTCGCGCACGACTTTCAGCGCCGTGTCCAGCATCGGCACGGTCTGCGTCAGGTCAAGAATGTGAATGCCGTTGCGGTCGCCGTAAATGAACTCGCCCATGCGGGGGTTCCAGCGTGCGGTCTGGTGGCCATAGTGAACGCCAGCTTCCAACAGCTGACGCATGGTGAACTCGGGAAGAGCCATGCCTTATCCTTTTCCGGTTTGAACCTCGGCAGAGCCGTCTTCAGGGTTTCCCCCAACCGGCGGACCATACGGGATTTCTCCCCGGATGGCCCAAGCCCTGCCTGTGAAAGTGAGCGGCGTATACTCGAGCAATTTGCCCTACGCAAGGCCGCAGTTCCTATACGAAGTGTCCAAACCGCCCGTGCGCTTGGCGACGGGCGGCCCAGTTCTGGTCAGGTCATGTCACGAAAAGAAATCGAACGCCTGTGAGCCGATGGTCAACCCCAGTGGCACGCCGCCATAGCGTTTTCCCGCCACGTCGGTTCGCGGCATTCCGTCAAAGCGCCAATGGACGCCAATGTAGACACGGCTTATCGCGTTTTCCCATGTTGGCCGCGCAAAGTCTGTAAATCGCCGCAGATGGCGCGTGCGCAGCGATCCGTCTGCATCGACCGAGGTGCCGTTCAGTTCGTCGGACACAAAGTCAAACTCCTGACCTGCGACGGCAGGTTGTGGCCCTGATGCATCCAGAACTTGCTGTAGGGTCATTGGCACGCCGCCGGAAAACCGCTGCAAGATCTGAAACAGCGTTGCCCCGAAGGTGGCGTGTCCGGATGGATAGGCCGGAAAAGGCGGTGTCAGGCTGAGGGCGCGCGGTCCGGGTTCATTGGATTTGGGCAGACCCAGCGGTGCCCATGCGGGATCACCCATAT
The DNA here is from genome assembly GCA_046589965.1 of Paracoccaceae bacterium. Classification (GTDB taxonomy): domain Bacteria; phylum Pseudomonadota; class Alphaproteobacteria; order Rhodobacterales; family Rhodobacteraceae; genus JAJNPS01. The sequence goes on along the minus strand of JBKJVF010000245.1, from coordinate 255 downwards.
CCGGACCGGCCGTCGTGACGGCCTTGGGTCCGGCAACGGCGCCGGGCCCGGTTGATTTGGCCGCCTCGCGGATGCCAAGCACCGGACGCCACAGATTGTAAGCGTATTTGTGGTACCAGGCGTCGATAGCCGCATCGGCAAGCCCTGCGTTCAACATTCCCAAAAGTCGGGCCGCCTTGTCGATGTCGCCGGGATGGTGCTTGTCCAGCCAGGCGCGCGCAATCTGATTGTACAGCCGAGGCGGTACGCCGATTT
>JBKJVF010000261.1:0-10567 GCA_046589965.1 Paracoccaceae bacterium | reverse complement strand
TTGGGCCGGGTCTGCCAGCAACGCTTGGCGCAGCGCCCCACCAAAAGCCTGACGCAATTCGGTTCCGATGTTGAATTTGCAGACGGTTGTTTGTCGCGCCAATGTCCGACGCATCTCGGAAGAGATTCCAGATCCACCGTGCAGGACAAGTGGCAAATCCGGCGCTTCGGCCGCGATCCGAAGCAAAAGTTCAATGTCAATCTCGGCGCCTGCCTCCATCATCAAGTGCTGGTTGCCGACGGACACGGCCAGCGCATCGATGCCGGTTTCCAACGCGAACTGCGCCACGGTTGTGGGGTCCGTTCCCCGGGACTGCGCCCCGCTGGCATAACCGACATAGCCAAGCTCAGCCTCAACCGAGACGCCCGCGTCATGTGCCATGCGGACGATTTCCGTAGTGTTAGAGACGTTTTCTGCAAACGGCAACGCGGATCCGTCATACATGACCGAGGTAAAGCCGTGATCAATCGCGGCCCGGCAGACCTCCAGGTTTTCGCCATGATCCAGATGTGCCACGACCGGAACCGTCGCATGTTCCGCCAGATACCGGAACATCGCGCCAAGGACCGGCAGCGGCGTGTGCGCACGGGCACCCGGTCCCGCTTGCAAGATCACGGGCCGTCCCTCTGCCTCGGCTGCCATGACAAAGGCCTGCGCGTCTTCCCACCCGAGGACGACCGGTCCGGCAACTGCCGTTCCATCGGCCAGGCACGGCCGCAGCACTTGATCCAGTGTTGCGCGCGTCATTTGAACTTTGCGATCATGTCCTTGATGCCTGGGATCGTTTCGATCTGATCGGCGTGACTGGGCTGGAAATACTGCACCAGGGGCCGCTGGCTGAGGCCGCCCAGAATGGTGAAATAGTACATTTCATACCCCGGCAAGACGCAGCAGGGGTGATAGCCATTGTCGATCCCGATCGTGGAGCCGTCGACGATATGGTAGGCGTCACCCGCCTTGCCGTCCTCGCGCTGTAGCATCTGCAGTCCCGATCCATGCGGCGGGTTGAACCGAAAATTGTAGACCTCGTCGTGTCGCGTCTCCGTCGGCAGCCGGTCGGTGTCATGCTTGTGACTGGGAAATCCCGACCACCCCCCCGCGCCCACGGTGTAAAGTTCCGACACCAGCAATCGCCCGACCCGGTCATGATAACGTTGCCCCAAGATATGCTTGATCTTGCGATGGGTCTTGGTGTCGTCAGAGCCGTACTGCACCGGGTCTATTTCATCAGCGCGGATCGCAAAGGACGGCAGGGCGGTATCAAACCGCGCCCCGGCGACAAACACCTCGGCCTGATCGGACATACATGTGATCCGTGCTGGACGGCCCGATCCCACATACACGCCCTCCGGCTCGCCATCCCAGACATTAAGGCGACGCTTTCCGATATCCGCGAAGTCTGTCCCGTCGACATGGATATCAATGGTTCCTGTCGCCGGAACGATGCAGGTCTCATAGCCAGGCACGACGGACAGGAACTCATCGCCCCGTTTCAGTTTGACGATGTTGAAATAGACCAGCGGCACCAGCGGATGGTCGGCATCGACGATCGCCAGGTTGTGGTTGTCATGTGGAGCGATGTGCATCGGATCTCCTAATATTTGGCCATAAACGTCTCTAGCGTAGCGGAATCAGGTGAGGCGGGGGCGCAACCGATGCCCGACACAATGATCGCGGCAGTCGCCGAACCACCCCTGACGGCTGCATCAATTGTATGGCCTCTGGCCAGCCCCGCCAGTAATCCGCCCATGAACCCATCCCCGGCACCGGTCGGTTTCAGCGCCGCCACTGGATAAATGCCGGTTGTAAATTCATAGTCTGCGGTCAAGGTCACCGACCCCGCCGCACCTTTCTTGTAGACAGCGAGCAAGGCACTGTCCTGCGCGATCCGCCGCGCCAGCGCCAGGCCATCCGCACCCCGCGCCAGCAGATCAAACTCTTCGTCATTGCCCACCACGATATCTGCCTTGCGCGCCGCCATCAGGCAGATCTCGGCCGCCTCGTCGCGATTGGCCCAGGAATAGGCGCGATAGTCGATGTCCAGTGCGACCAGGACACCGGCCTGTCTGGCCTGTTCGATCGCAGAAAGGCTTGCCGCGCGCGATGGTTCTGCGGCAAGGGCCGTCCCCGTCACCACAAGGGCGGCCAAGGGGGCGAAATCGACCGCTATCACATCTGCTTCGGTCAGTTCGAAATCGGCAGCACCATTGCGGTAAAGGACGGCCTGGCAGCCCTCCGCCCGGGTTTCGGTTACGGCCAGAGATGTGCGCACGCCGCCAGCAACCGACCTTACATGCGTCGTGCCGACCCCATACCGCGCCAGTTCGTTCCGGCAATAGCGTCCGACAGCGTCGTCAGAGAGACACGACAACAGCCCGACATCGATCCCCTGCCGCGCGAGCGCGGCTGCAATGTTGCCCGCAGAGCCGCCGATGGCCGACACATAGCGCGTCGCATCCTCGATTCGCGTGTCGACAGGATCGGCATAAAGGTCCATGCCGACCCGTCCGAGCACCAGAATGCGTGCAAGACGCATGCGATCCCAAAGCCGCTGCATCACAACTGCCTCCAGCCATCCCAAGATTTGCGATTGACCTTTCTCATGACCTGACGATACTCATTTTGCAACCGGTTGCAAACGGTTTCAACAAGGGGCGCCCCATGCGGGAAATCGGCATTGGAATTGTTGGCGGCGGTTATATGGGCAAGGCCCATGCGGTCGCGATGTCTGCCGTTGGTGCGGTGTTTGAGACAGAACTTCGCCCAAGGCTCGAAATGGTTGCGGCAACGTCAGACGCATCCGCCGAACGATATCGCCGCGCTTACGGCTTTCGCCGTGGCACCGGCGACTGGCGCAAGCTGGTTGGCGACCCTCTGGTCGAGGCCGTCGTGATCGCCAGCACCCAAGACACCCACCGCGCGATTGCCGAGGCGGCCTTTGCGCTTGGCAAGCCCGTCTTTTGCGAAAAACCCCTTGGCGCCGATCTGGACGACAGCCTTGCCATGGTTTCGGCTGCCGAAAGGTCGGGTTGTGCCAATATGGTTGGTTTCAACTACATCCGGACACCGGCGTCGCAATATGCCCGTGCGTTGGTGGCAGCGGGCGATATCGGCAACGTCACCTGGTTTCGCGGCGAACATACCGAAGATTTCGACAGCGATCCGGACAAGCCAGCGACCTGGCGCAGTCATGGACAGGCAAATGGCACGATGGGCGATCTTGCCCCCCACATGATTAATGCAGCCCTCGCCCTTATCGGCCCGATTGCCCGCCTGACTGCTGATGTCGCGACCGTGCACAAGACCCGCCCCGGCCCCGACGGTCCGATCACCGTCACGAATGACGACATAGGGCAATTCCTTTGCCGGTTCGAGAACGGCGCCATGGGCCATCTGTCGTTCAGCCGCGTCGCGACAGGACGCAAGATGGGCTATGTCTATGAAATCATAGGCACAAAGGGTGCAATTCGGTTTGATCAGGAAGATCAGAACGCGCTCTGGCTATACAAGGCCGAAGGCCCGGAGGCTCAGCGCGGTTTTCGCAAGGTCCTGACTGGCCCGGCCCATCCCGACTATCTGCCCTTTTGCCAGGGACCTGGCCACGGAACCGGCTATCAGGATCAGATCATTATCGAGGCGCGCGACTTTCTGCGCGCGATTGAGACCAACACCCCCGTTTGGCCGACATTTCGCGACGGGCTGGAGGTGATGCGCGTCGTCACCGCCGCTCTTTCGTCTGCTGCGTCAGGCCAATGGGTCAATCTGTAAAAGGAGCAACCATGATCCGCATCGGCAATGCCCCCTGTTCCTGGGGTGTGGAATTCGCAGGCGACCCTCGCAACCCCGACTGGCGACGTGTTCTGTCGGACTGTGCGACGGCGGGCTACAAAGGGATCGAACTTGGTCCCGTCGGCTTCATGCCCGAAGACCCTGCCATTCTGGGCGAGGCGTTGGCCGTAAACGATCTGACCTTGATCGGGGGCGTTGTTTTCCGGCCTTTCCACGATCCGGCAGCCTGGGACGACGTCTGGGACGGCGCGATGCGCACCTGCAAGGCGCTGGTTGCCCATGGCGCACAACACCTTGTCCTGATCGACAGCATTTCGCCCCGCCGCGCCCCCACGGCCGGTCGCGCAACCGAGGCAGAGCAGATGGACGCCGCCGAATGGCGCGCATTCACCGATCGCATCAGGACGGTGGCAAAACTGGGCGTTGATCACGGCCTGACTGTCGGCATTCACGCGCATGCGGCAGGGTTCATCGACTTTGAGCCGGAACTGGAACGCCTGCTGGACGAAACCGATGAGAATTTGTTGAAAATCTGCTTTGACACGGGGCATCATTCCTATGCGGGATACGATCCCGTGGCCTTCATGCGCCGCCACATTGGGCGCATTTCCTATATGCACTTCAAGGACATCGATCCAGTGGTCAAAGCGCGAGCCGTTGCCAACCGGACCGGGTTTTACGACGCCTGCGCCGAGGGCATCTTTTGCAACCTCGGCAAGGGGGACGTCGACTTTCCGGCCGTTCGCAAGATGCTGACGGATGCGGGCTTTGACGGCTGGTGTACGGTGGAACAGGATTGCGACCCGGCTGGTCCGACCTCACCCGTGGACGACGCGACGGCCAACCGGAGCTATCTCACTTCAATCGGATTCTAGGGGACTTGGCATGACAAAACTGAACTGGGGCATGATCGGTGGAGGTGACGGCAGCCAGATCGGCCCGGCGCATCGCCTGGCGGCAGGTCTTGACGCACATTTCGACTTTGTCGCGGGTGCGTTGGATCACGACCCTGCCCGGGGCCGGGCATTTGCACAACGCCTCGGGATTGCGTCAGACCGTGCCTATGGCGACTGGCGCGAGATGTTGGCAGGCGAAGCCGGCCGCCCGGACCGCGTTGATCTTGTCACTGTCGCCACCCCCAATTCCACGCATTACGAAATCACCAAGGCCTTTCTGGAGGCCGGGATCAACGTACTGTGCGAAAAGCCGATGACAGTGACAGAGGCCGAGGCCGAGGATCTGGTCCTGACCGCACGGCGCATGGGAAAGATCTGCGCCGTCAATTATGGCTATACCGGCTATGCGCTGGTGCGCCACATGCGCGCCATGGTGGCACGCGGCGACCTGGGCAAGGTCCGGCTGGTCGTTGCAGAATTTGCACATGGGCATCACGCCAACGCTGCCGACATGGACAACCCGCGCGTTCGCTGGCGCTATGACCCCGCCCAAGCCGGTGTTTCGGCCCAGTTTGCCGATTGCGGCATCCACGCCCTGCACATGGCCAGCTTTGTGACCGGGCAGGAGGTCGCCAAACTGTCCGCTGACTTTGCGTCATGCCTGGCCGGGCGCGTCCTTGAAGACGACGCGATGGTCAATTTCCGCATGGATCAGGGCACCGTCGGGCGGCTGTGGACATCGTCCGTCGCCATCGGGCGCCAGCATGGCCTGACCTTGCAGGTCTTTGGCGAAACCGGCGGTCTGCGTTGGGCACAGGAACAACCGAACCAGCTTTACTACATGCCGCTGGGCCAGCGCTTGCAGGTGATCGAACGCGGCGAGGGCAACCTGTCGCCTGAGGCTGACCGTGCCAGTCGCGTCACCGTGGGACATGCCGAGGGGATGCCGCTGGCGTTCGGCAACATCTACCGTGATTTAGCCGAAACCCTGATCGCGAACCGCGACAACCGCAAGCCTGACCCTGCAATCGACCTTTTCCCAAGGGCGGAGGATGGCCTGCGATCCATTGCGGCAATTCATGCCGCAGTTGCTTCTGCCGGACAAAAGGGCGCTTGGGTCGACGCGCGCCCGAAACTCTTTCGCTAAGGCAGGGGGCGTAAAGTCCCCCGCTCCACGATGTGACAGGGCAGGACCCGCGTTTCTGGCGCGCGGTCTGGCGCTGCCAATGTCGCCATCATCAGATCAACCGAGGCCGCGATGATATCCTTGAATGGCTGATGAATGGTCGTCAGGTCGATGCGACCCCACCCGGCCATCGCCATGTCATTGAGCCCGATCACGCCCAAATCGTCCGGAACTTGAAGACCCGCCTCCGCCGCTGCGGACAACGCGCCGATCGACAGCACATCATCACCGCAGAAATAGGCCTCCGCCGCATCGCCGCCCAGCAGCCGTGCCATTTCCCGCTGCCCGGCCTCGAAACTGTAGGCCCCGGCAAAGGAGTGGCTCACCCGCACACCTGGCGCACCCTGTGCTTCGGCCAGAAATCCGGCCAGCCGGTCCTGAGAGGTCGAAGCGGCCTCGGGCCCGCCCATGAATCCGATATGGCGATAGCCCCGTGCGATCAGCGTCGCCGCAGCAATCCGCCCTGCCTGCACATTGTCGATCCCGACCACGTTGAAGTCGCCAACCGGACTTGCCCGACCAAAGGCGTGAACGACTGGCAGCCCGGTCTCCGCAAACGCCGCTGCAAAACCCGCCGGCAGTTCAGACGACGCAAGGACGACCCCATCCACCGAATAGGACCTTAGCAATTGTACCGACCGGGCTGGATCGGTCTCTTCGGTCAAGTTCACCAACAGCGGGCGAAGCGCACGGTCCTGCAGGCCGCGCGTGAACAAATCAAAGATTTCCAGAAAGGCCGGGTTGTGGAAATTGTTCGACACCAGCCCGATCAGCTGCGTCTGTCCCGTTGTCAGGCTGCGCGCCAGGATGTTGGGACTGTACCCCAGCGCCACCGCTGCCTCTTCGACCTTGGCACGGGTTTTGGGCGAAACCGACGCCCCTTTGGTATAGGTCCGCGACACTGCCGCACGCGACACTCCGGCGCGTTCAGCGACCTGTTTTAGCGTCACCACTCTGTCACAAACCTTTTCCGATTGTCTTGCGCCAATCAACAGCCATCACCCATCAGGCTTAGCGATCTCTGCCCAAAATGTCATGGCCCAAAGACGTGTGACCGCATGTCGAAGTAGACATGCGGGTTGCCAGCAACGGACGTGGCAGCAAAGATGGTGATGAAAGATGCAAGGGACAGAAGATTCGCCTTAAAGCAGCCGAACCACGCGAAAAAAATCCGCGCTTGGATACGATCCATCCTATGGTTGCGCCCCATGGAATATTCCTACAGTGAAAGCTGACCCATCGTTGACACGGTTACGAAAGCGATGGCAACCTGTCCCCTTGTTCGCCAAAAGCACAAAAAGTCGCCACAATGTCAAAGCATCTTGTGCGTGTTCAGTTAGGTATCAAACGTGCTCCCATTCAACTCCCCGCCGGTTAGTGGCAACGAACTTGCTCTTATCGGTGTTGCACTGAAGAGCGGTAAGCTTTCGGGGGATGCGACCTATGGTCGCAAATGCGAAGCTTGGTTTGATGCGGACCTCAACGTGCCCAAAACTCTCTTGACGCCGTCCTGTACGCACTCGCTTGAAATGGCGGCTCTGTTGATCAACATCGCGCCCGGCGATGAAGTCATTATGTCCAGCTACACGTTTGTCTCAACTGCCAATGCCTTCGCCTTGCGCGGCGCGACAATCGTGTTCGTCGACATCCGCCCAGACACTATGAACATCGACGAGACGAAGATCGAAGATGCGATCACACCGAAAACGCGCGCGATCGTGGCTGTCCACTACGCCGGAGTCGGCTGCGAGATGGATGTGATCGGGGACATCGCAGAGCGACACGGTATCGTCGTGATCGAAGATGCCGCGCAAGGCATTCGCAGCACCTTTCAGGGGCGGGCATTGGGGACATTCGGGGCTGTAGCTGCCTTCAGTTTCCACGAGACGAAGAACATCACCAGCGGCGGCGAAGGTGGCCTGACGGTGATCAACGATCCGGAATTGATCGAAAGGTCGGAAATCATCCGCGAAAAAGGGACCAACCGCAGTCGGTATTTCCGCGGGCAGGTCGATAAGTATAGCTGGGTCGATATCGGCAGCAGCTATCTTATGAACGAAATCAGCGCGGCCTATCTCTGGGCGCAGATTGAAGCCATTGATACCATTCAGGCCCGGCGCATGCAGATATGGGAAACCTACCGGACAGCCTTGACACCGCTGGCGGAGTCAGGACGGATTGAACTACCATATATCCCGCAGCATGTTCGCCATAACGCACACATGTTTTATGTGAAGTGTCGCGATGAGGCGGACCAGTCGTCCTTCATGACTGCGATGAAAGCTCGGGGCATCAACTGTGTATCGCACTATGTGCCGCTTCATTCCTCGCAGGCCGGTGTCAGAATGGGCCGTCTGCACGGAAAGGAAGATTTTACCACGCGCGAAAGCCATCGTCTTGTCAGGCTTCCGATATTCTTCAACATGACCTACGAAAACTTGGGCTATATTATTGAAAACGCTCAACAGCTGTTGAGCTGTTGAGCGTCGATGCCAGCCCCGCGCTATGTAATTTACACACCGCCCTATGAATCCGCAAACGGCGGCGCAATAGTCATGCATCAGCTTTGCCACAAGTTGAACGAGTTGGGCGAGGATGCCGTGATTTGCCCGATGCCCCCGTTGCGGTGGGGCGGCATTCGGAAACGCATTCTGGACTGGCTTTTTCCCGCACCATACACAAGCAATCCAGTATATAAGACACCTCTAATTGCCAAGTCTCGGATCATGAAAACCGACATTGTCGTCTATCCGGAATTGGTGGTGGATAATCCCCTCAAGGCCACGAACGTCGTCTATTGGCTGCTCAATCGCCCAAGCTTTACCAACCGGAAGCTTTCTCCAGGCCCCCGCGATCTCTTTTTCAAGTATGATGACCGCTGTGACGAACCGGAACTCACACGCGGAAAGGCGATCACGCTGTTCCTGTTTTCTGTGAATAAAACCTATCAGCAGACAAATTTCGGACTTCGGCAAGGCTCATGCTATCTAATCAGAAAAGGTATTGGCAGGCCAATGGTTCACAACCTGCAAGGGTCCATCAAGATCGACAACCTCAATCACGAAGAAATTAGCCGGATTTTCAACGAGCGTGAGGTGTTCTATTCCTATGACGAACTTTCAAGCTATTCGCAGTTTGCCGCAGTTTGCGGCTGTACCAGCGTTGTGATCCCAAAGCACTTCAAGGATCAGGCAGAATTCATCGAAGAATATCCCTTGTCGCGCTACGGCGTCGCCTACGGCGAGGAAAATATACCGCACGCTATCGCCACCCGCCACCTAGTCGCCGACTATTTGAAAAAGCTTGAAGGCGACGGCGTGCAGTCGGTACGTAACTTTATCGAAACGACGCACAAACATTTTGGCTTTGCGTGAAAGGGTGCGTGTTCTGGCTCTGAAGCCTAACCATTCAATATTTTCTTCATTTCATAGATTAACCGCAGCGCCTCGATCGGCGTCAGCGCATCTGGCTCCACACCCTTCAATCGTGCCTCCACTTCCGATGCCTTGGCCGCCACGCTTGCCGGGGCCGCCCGAAACAGCGGCAGATCGTCGATCAGCGTTCTTTGCCGACCGGGCCCTTCGCGCTCACCTTTTTCCAGGGCTTCAAGCACCACTTTGGCGCGGTCCACCACGACCGCAGGCAGCCCTGCCAGCCGCGCGACCTGCACGCCGTAGGACCGGTCCGCGGCACCTTTTCGCACCTCGTGCAGAAAGATCACGTCGCCGTCCCATTCCTTGACGGTGACCGTTGCGTTTTCGACTCCAGCCAGTTTCCCCGCCAGCGCGGTCATCTCGTGGTAATGCGTGGCAAAAAGCGCGCGACAACGGTTCACGTCATGCAGATGTTCCAGCGTGGCCCAGGCGATCGAAAGACCATCATAGGTCGCCGTGCCCCGCCCAATCTCGTCCAGGATCACCAGCGCCCGGTCATCTGCCTGGTTCAGGATCGCCGCCGTTTCGACCATCTCCACCATGAAGGTCGACCGCCCGCGCGCAAGGTCATCCGCCGCCCCGACCCGGCTGAAGATCTGGCTGACCATGCCGATATGGGCCGCGCGTGCCGGCACAAAAGACCCCGCCTGGGCGAGAAGCGCAATCAACGCATTTTGCCGCAGAAACGTGGACTTTCCCGCCATGTTCGGCCCAGTCAGAAGCCAGATCGCAGGTGTCCCGATATCGGTCAGGGCGCAGTCGTTGGCCACAAATGGCCCCGCCCCCTGGCGTTGCAAGGCCCGCTCCACCACGGGATGCCGGCCACCCATGACCACAAAGGCGCGGCTGTCGTCAACCACCGGTGCGACCCAATCCTCGGCCGCCGCAAGGTCGGCAAATGCGGCTGAAAGATCGACCTCGGCCAAGGCCCGCGCTGTAGCACCGATTGGGCCTGCATGCGCGAGCACAGCGCCCTTCAGGCTTTCATAGTGACGCTTTTCAAGGGCAACTGCGTGGTTTCCGGCATTCAGGATCTTCGTCTCGAGCGTCGAGAGGTCCACAGTCGTGAACCGCACCTGACCTGCCGTGGTCTGACGGTGGATAAAGGTTGCGTTCAGTGGTGGTGACAGCATGCGTTCGGCATGTGTCGACGGTGTCTCGATGAAATAGCCAAGCACGTTATTGTGCTTGATCTTCAGGCTCGAAATCCCCGTCTCCGCGACGAACTCTGCCTGCATGCGCCCAATGACGCCTCGCCCTTC
>JBKJVF010000199.1:0-4973 GCA_046589965.1 Paracoccaceae bacterium | reverse complement strand
CAGGCGGCTGAGGTCGCCGGGGTGGAGATTCCGCGCTTTTGTTACCATGAACGGCTAACTATCGCGGGCAACTGCCGGATGTGTCTGGTCGAAGTGGTGGGCGGCCCGCCAAAGCCTGCCGCAAGCTGTGCGATGCAGGTCAAGGATTTGCGCCCCGGCCCGAATGGCGAGGCCCCGCTGGTCAAGACCAAGTCACCGATGGTCAAGAAGGCCCGCGAGGGCGTGATGGAGTTTCTCCTGATCAACCATCCGCTCGACTGTCCGATCTGCGATCAGGGCGGCGAATGTGACCTGCAAGATCAGGCGATGGCCTATGGCGTGGACTTTTCGCGCTACCGCGAGCCGAAGCGCGCGACCGAAGATCTGAATCTTGGCCCCTTGGTCGAGACCAAAATGACGCGCTGCATCTCTTGCACCCGCTGCGTGCGATTTACCACCGAAGTCGCCGGGATCACCCAGATGGGCCAGACCGGGCGCGGCGAAGACAGTGAGATCACCAGCTATCTGAACGAAACGCTGTCATCGAACCTGCAGGGCAACATCATCGACCTGTGCCCGGTGGGCGCGCTGACCTCCAAGCCTTACGCCTTTACCGCGCGGCCCTGGGAATTGACCAAGACTGAATCCATCGACGTGATGGACGCGCTGGGCAGCAACATCCGGGTCGATACCAAGGGGCGCGAAGTCATGCGCATCCTGCCGCGCAACCATGACGGCGTGAATGAAGAATGGATTTCCGACAAGACCCGCTTCGTCTGGGACGGGTTGCGCCGTCAACGGCTGGACACGCCCTATATCCGCGAGAATGGCCGGTTGCGCAAAGCCGGCTGGAGCGAGGCGCTTGCCGCCGCCGTCAAGGCAATGAAAGGCCGCAAGGTTGCCGCCCTTGTGGGTGACCTTGTTCCTGTCGAAGCAGCCTACAGCCTGAAGATGATGATCGAGGGTCTGGGCGGTCACGTCGAATGCCGCTCCGATGGCGCCAAACTGCCCATCGGCAACCGGTCGGCCTATGTCGGTAACGCGGCGATCGAGGACATCGACAGCGCCCAGATGATCCAGTTGATCGGCACCAATCCGCGCCTCGAGGCGGCCGTGCTGAACGCGCGGATCCGCAAGGCCTGGCTCAACGGCGCCAAGATCGGGCTGGTGGGCGAGGCGGTCGATCTGACCTATGACTATGTCCATGTCGGCACTGACCGTGCGGCGCTGGAAATGCTGTCGTCGCAGGTGATCTCGGACGAATCCAAGGCCAAACCGACGCTTGTCATCGTCGGACAAGGGGCCATCAGCGAGGCTGACGGGGCTGCAGTTCTGGCCCATGCGATGAAGCTGACAGAAAACTCCAACTCCAAGCTTCTGATCCTGCACACCGCCGCATCCCGCGTGGGCGCGATGGATGTGGGCGCGGTGACCGAGGGTGGACTTGCAGCGGCGACCGAGGGCGCAGATGTGATCTACAACCTGGGCGCCGATGAGGTCGACATCGCGCCAGGCCCGTTCGTGATCTATCAGGGCAGCCATGGCGACCGCGGCGCCAACCGCGCCGACATCATCCTGCCAGGGGCTGCCTATACCGAAGAGAACGGGTTGTTCGTCAACACAGAGGGTCGCCCGCAACTGGCAATGCGTGCAGGCTTTGCCCCCGGCGAGGCCAAGGAGAACTGGGCCGTGCTGCGCGCGCTCTCGGGTGAACTCGGTTCGACCTTGCCCTGGGACAGTCTGGCGGCATTGCGCACGACCCTGATCGCCGCGCATCCGCATCTGGGCCGCATCGATACGGTGGCAGACAATGGCTGGACACCTTTGCCAGTGCGCGACATGGGCAAGGCGACCTTCCGCAATGTCATAGGGGATTACTATTTGACCAACCCGATTGCGCGGGCAAGCCAGGTCATGGCGGAGGTGTCGGCCCTGCAGACCACCCTGACACAAAGCCCGATGGCAGCGGAATAGGCATGGACCATGCGCTGACCCTTGCCGGTTGTCTGGCGGTGCTGCTGGCGCTGGGCGCCTGCACGCCGGCAGCGCAAGACGCAGGTCAGGCGTTCAACCCGTCCTATCAGGGGATCGAAACCCTGCTCTTGGACGGTGATCTGGTCAATTTCCGGGTGTCCATGACAGGCGCACGCAATGACGCCGACGTGGCGACCTATGCCCGCTGTGCCGCAGCGCAATATGCGCTGATCCGCGGGTTCGGTTTTGCGCGCCTGGTCCGCACGACGGTCGACCAAACCGGTGACACCTGGACCGGCGATGCGGTCTATACGATTTCGGCCGCCCTGCCGCGCGGCTTTCGCACCATTGACGCCGAGGTCACAGTGCGCGATTGCGGCGAACAGGGTATCCCGACGGTCTGAAGGATAAGGAAAAGCGTGATGGACGGGTTTATGTCGACGGGCACCGGGATGGCGCTGATCATTGTGGCGCAATGCCTTTTGGTCACCGCTTTCGTGATGATCAGCCTGCTTTTTCTTGTTTATGGCGACCGCAAGATCTGGGCGGCGGTGCAGATGCGGCGTGGTCCGAACGTGGTCGGTGCCTTCGGTCTGCTGCAATCGGTGGCCGACGCGCTGAAATACGTCGTCAAGGAAATCGTCGTGCCTGCGGGTGCGGACCGTCCGGTGTTCTTTCTGGCCCCGATGCTGTCCTTTGTCTTGGCGATCCTGGCCTGGGCGGTGATCCCGTTCAATTCCACCTGGGTTTTGTCTGACATCAACGTCGCCATCCTGTTCGTGTTCGCGGTGTCGAGCCTTGAGGTCTATGGCGTGATCATGGGCGGCTGGGCGTCGAACTCCAAATACCCGTTCCTCGGCTCGCTCCGGTCCGCCGCACAGATGATCAGCTATGAAGTTAGCCTTGGCCTGATCATCATCGGCATCATCATCTCCACCGGCAGCATGAATTTCGGCGCGATCGTCGAGGCGCAGCGCGGCGATTTCGGCCTGTTCAACTGGTACTGGTTGCCGCATTTGCCGATGGTGGCGCTGTTCTTCATCTCTGCGCTGGCCGAAACCAACCGCCCCCCGTTTGATCTGCCCGAGGCAGAAAGCGAACTCGTCGCGGGCTTCATGGTCGAATATTCCTCCACCCCTTACCTGTTGTTCATGGCGGGCGAATATATCGCCATCTTCCTGATGTGCGCGCTGATGAGCCTCTTGTTCTTTGGCGGCTGGCTTTCCCCCATTCCTGGTCTGCCCGATGGCGCCCTGTGGATGGTGCTGAAAATGGCGTTCTTCTTTTTCCTCTTTGCGATGGTCAAGGCCATCGTGCCCCGCTATCGCTACGACCAGTTGATGCGCATCGGCTGGAAGGTGTTCTTGCCGATGTCGCTGGGCTGGGTCGTGCTGGTGGCGTTTCTGGCCAAGTTTGAAGTGTTCGGCGGGTTCTGGGCCCGCTGGGCGATAGGAGGCTGACCATGGGTCCGGCACGCACAACCGATTATACCCGCGCGGCGAAGTACTTTCTGCTGTTCGACTTCTTCAAGGGCTTTGGCCTGGGCATGAAGTACTTCTTCGCCCCCAAGGTCACGCTGAACTATCCGCATGAAAAGGGCCCTCTGTCGCCCCGGTTCCGCGGCGAACACGCGCTGCGCCGCTATCCCAACGGCGAGGAACGCTGCATTGCCTGCAAGCTTTGCGAGGCGATCTGCCCCGCGCAGGCGATCACCATCGACGCCGAACCGCGCGAGGATGGCAGCAGGCGGACCACCCGCTACGACATCGATATGACGAAATGCATCTATTGTGGCTTTTGCCAAGAAGCCTGCCCGGTCGATGCCATCGTCGAAGGGCCGAATTTCGAATTTTCGACCGAGACGCGCGAAGAGCTGTTCTACAACAAGGACAAGCTTATGGCGAACGGCGAGCGGTGGGAGGCGGAGATTGCCCGCAACCTCGAAATCGACGCGCCATATCGTTAACTGGCAAGAGGGGGACTTGCGATGAGCGGAACGTTATCAACACTGTACGGTATCTTGGGCGGCGCAATCGTGCTGTCGGGCGCGCTTTTGTTGGCACCTGACAACTTTCGCGGCCCGGCGGGCGCAGAAGCAGCGGCAGGCGTCGCAGGCCCTGCCGGTGCACAAGGCGAAGCCGGACCTCAGGGGGTCGCTGGTGCGGATGGGATGGCAGGCGTTGCCGGAGCGTCGGGCGAAGCCGGACCGCAAGGGCCCGCTGGTCCGGGCGACCTTGGGGCCGACGCCGTGATCCTGGTGCGCGGGTCCGCATCCTGTCCAGCGGGATGGGTCGCGGGCGGACAGGTGATGATGCTGACCTCGCCCGAATTTCCTGTGTCGACGGAACAGTCGCTCAGCAACCCGGGCGTCAATTCCTCTGCGACCATTGACTGGTCGAACGTGAACTTCTTCCTCTGCACAAGGACCTGAGGATGACCGACGACTTCACCAAGATGTTCGCAACCATGATGGAGCAGGGGCAAAAGATGGCCAAGGCCTTCGCACCCGGCATGGAAAACCTTGATGTGAAGGCATTCGAAAAGCTGTTTCCCGCAATGCCCAAGGACCTCTTGGAAATGTGGTTCGGCAAGACCTTCAACCCCGAAGGTCTGGACGCGCGGACCCGGTTTTTGGTGACCATCGCGGCGCAGACGGTGCTGGGCCCCCTGGGTGAGCCGCAGTTGCGCCTGACCATCAAGAATGCGCTGTCCGCCGGGGCCACGAGGCGCGAGATTGCCGAAGTGATCTGGCAGATGTCGATGTTTGGGGGTATGCCCGCGACGCAAAAGGCGCTGGAACTGGCGCAGTTCGTTTTTGCCGAGACGCCTGAGAAATCTGGGGAGAAACCCGCATGACCGTCGCCGCCTTCGCCTTTTACGTCTTTGCCATCGTGACGGTCGCGGCGGGCCTGATGGTCACGGTCAGCCGCAACCCGGTGCATTCGGTGCTGTGGCTGATCCTCGCATTCCTGTCGACATCGGGCCTTTTCGTGCTGCTCGGGGCCGAGTTTGTCGCGATG
>JBKJVF010000050.1:0-5690 GCA_046589965.1 Paracoccaceae bacterium | reverse complement strand
CTACGCCCCCTCCCTAGGGAACCGCTGATTCAGTTTTGTGACAAACAGTGTACACGTGTGCAAATTTTTGCCTAGCCTCTTTACATGGACCTGTTGGATGCTTCATCAGTGGCGAGGGTTTCGTCTGGGCAGCCGCATTTTCACATTTGTCGAACAAGAGAATCCGACAGTTGTCACCTTCACGTTCCATGTGGAGCGCGGGGCCCGCAGTTTGAGAGTCACTCGATGTCCGACCAAGTGCTTGCCCGCCAAAAGCTTGCCGAACAGATCGCGGCCGAAGCGGCAGAATTGGCTCTGGCGTTCTTCAACCGCCGCAGTGACCTAGTCGCAGAAACTAAGGCTAGCCCCCAGGACGTGGTGTCAAGGGCTGACCGAGAGGTCGAGGACCTCATCCGTGACCGAATCGCCAAAGTGTTCCCCTACGATGGTTTGCTGGGAGAGGAGCACGGTCTGGCAACTGGGACATCGGGCTTCACGTGGGTCATCGATCCGATTGATGGCACCAGCCCCTTCCTTGCTGGGTTACCACATTGGTGTGTTGCCATTGCGATCATCGAGGATGGTGAGACCGTTGCGGCCATCACGCATATCCCCATGGCCGAAGAGGTATTTTCTGCACGCAGGAATGCTGGAGCCTGGCTGAACGGAAGAAAGCTATTGCTTGACGGTCAGTCCACGATGGAAAATTCGCTGACCGGCATAGGTGCCAGCCACCGCTCGAGCCCTACCCATGTAGCTAGTGTGATCAAGGGTGTTTTGCAGGCTGGCGGAGCTTTCTATCGCAATGGGTCGGGGGCCATTATGCTCGCTGCGGTATCTGCAGGGCGCCTTGGTGGATATTACGAACCCTATATGAACAGCTGGGATTGCCTCGGGGGCCTTCTGATGGTTCGCGAAGCCGGAGGGCGAACTATGCCGTTCGCGCCGCAGGTCGGCCTGTCGTCCGGCGGTGCGGTTCTGGCCTCTTCCCCCGCAGTATGGACAAAACTGACTAAGATCATTTCATTGGCTGAAGATTAGACGCGTGTTTAGAAAGCATGACAACGCATGAACCGTGCGAAAGCCTTTGTGTTGATTTTCAGCCAGAACTGAGCCGGTTAGGCGCATTATTTTCACTGAGACCTGAGCCATGTGAACCTTTCCCCGAAGATTTGCGCGGCGGGGGCAACGGAGTGAACCACATGGCACACTTCTCGGTGAAAAACCCGGCTCAGTTCTGCGTGAAAATCAACAGTATGGCGGGATGAGCCGCGATCAGCTCAAACGGCTGACCGCGCCTTCCGCGTCAAGGTTCGCCGCGTCGCTTGTCGGGCCTCACATTGCCGTCGCACTGGTCACAGTTCCGAAGCGGATTGCCCGATGGTGCGGCATATCCTTTGTCCTTGGCACCACCATGGAGACCGGCCAAGAGTTGCCTTGCGGTTCAGGCAAGCGCAGGCACTGGAACGCCCATGACACGAGCAAGATGTTGAAAACAGACGCGTCAAAGGGGAAATAATGACCCAGCATAGCCCAAGTTTCGACTCCGATCCGGACCTGATCTTAGAATTGCGGGCCGCGACCGACGCCCGGGACGCCGCAGCGCTTGGCGCGGTCCTTGAACTGCTGTCGCGCGCGGAAGCGCTGCGCGAAGTGCTTGAACTGTCGCCAGACGACCGGCGGATCGTGCTGACACTCATTACATCGGAGCTTGCGGCCGCGCTTATCGAAGAGGCCCCCCACGAAATTGCTGTGGACCTCATGGAAGACCTCGAAACCGCCCGCGCGGTCGAGCTGATCGACGAGATGGATTCGGACGTTCAGGCCGACCTGATTGGTGACATGGACGACGCTGAGGCCGAGGCAATCCTGCTTGGCATGGATGCCGGGGAAGCCGCCGATCTGCGGCGCCTGATGGAATACGAAGACGACACCGCCGGTGGTCTGATGATGTCGGAAGTGTTCCGATGCGCCAGCACGATGACGGTCGGGGCCGTGATCAAGGAGCTTGCCAAGGACGACGAGGATGTAGACCGCTACCGCGCGCAATATCCCTATGTCGTCAATGCTTCCGACACGCTGGTGGGTGTCGTCTCGCTGCGCGGTCTATTGGCTACCCAGCGCAACGCACCCCTAAACAGCATCATGACCGATCCTTTGTCGGTCCATGTCGGAACTTCACTGTCTGACCTGGAAGATGTGTTTGAAAAGTACGATTTCCGCAGTGTTCCTGTAGTTGACGCTGATCGCCGTCTGGTCGGTGTTGTGTCGCGCGACGCGGTTTCCCTGGCGCTGCTTGACCGCGCCGAAAGCGAAAATCTGAAACTGCAGGGTGTGGTTGGCGACGAGTTGCGCTCGATGCCGCTCTGGCTCCGGTCGCGGCGCCGGCTGGCTTGGCTGTCGGCCAATATCGTATTGAACATGATCGCGGCTTCGGTGATTTCGGCCTATGAAGAGACGCTGCTTGCGGTAATCGCCATCGCGGTTTTTCTGCCCATGGTATCGGATATGTCAGGCTGTTCGGGAAATCAGGCAGTGGGCGTGACAATGCGGGAACTCAGCCTGGGCCTCGTGCGGCCGCGCGACGCCTTTAAGGTCTGGCTCAAGGAAATAAGCATCGGCGTGATCAACGGGATCGCGCTCGGGCTGATGATCGGCATTGTGGCTTGGATCTGGAAGGGAAGCCCCGCGCTTGGCTTCGTCATTGGTGCGGCACTGGCGCTGAACACGATGCTAGCCGTATCTATCGGGGGCGTTGTTCCGCTGGTCCTGAAACGGATCGGCCAGGACCCAGCCGTGGCCAGTGGGCCGCTTCTGACCACCGTAACGGACATGGCAGGCTTCTTTTTCGTGCTCAGTCTTGCGACGCTGATGATGCCCTGGCTGGTCTGATAGCGCGGGCGCCAGCGCTTTCATGATGTGCTCCCAATGCTCGGCTAGGGTCCAGCGCCGGAACTGGCGGCAGTTAGATGACCTCTTCCCGAACGCCTCCGGCAGGTCACGCCACGGCAACCCCGTCCGCGCGATGCAGAAAATCCTATCCAGAACAGAGCGACAATTCAGCGGTCTGCGTCCGATCGGGCCGCGCACAGCCAGAATGGCGCGTACATGAAACGCTCACTTGTCGTCTTCATCTGGTCTCATGACAAGCTGGTCTCCATCGTAGATACCAGCTTGGAACACGATCAGCGCGTCCTGTGAATCCCCTTGGTCAATACAGCCTTGGATCGGCAATCACGAGCGCGCTGATGAAAGAAGGGAGTTCGAAAAGGGCGCCTCAAGCTTAACGCTTTGCCCTATGGCTGCGGACAGTTGTGCAGCGTGACCCGTTGCCACCGCCCACCACCCGTCTTGCAAAGTTACTTCAGGGTCACGAAGGCCGATCACTACGTCTGCAAAGCCGCGGTGCTGGTACCAGGTCGATCCGTTATGATCGCCCGCTGCCAACAGGGCCGGATGGACCGGTACCTCGAGTTCAACCGGTCCCTTTGGCTTTCGCGGGCTGACGACCACGCGTGGCACCGGCGGCGCGCCCAGATGCGCGGGCCAGAAGCGCCCTGGCCCAGGCACATGGCATTCGATCTTGCCTGCTGGTCCCACAGCGCTGATCTCTTCCTGATAGCGGGCGCCTTCCGCGAACATGCATAGTTCCAGCATCGCCCGCAGGCCGTTTGCAAAATCGACGATCACGTAAGCGTGGTCCCAGATGTCGGGCGTCTCCCCGCCATAGGCTTCGTCCCGATGGTTCGCCGCTTGTCCCCCCGAGGCCATGACACGCACCGGATCCGACCCCGCGATCAAACGCATCAGGTCAAAGAAGTGGCAGCATTTTTCCACCAATGTGCCGCCGGTGTTGCGGTTGAACCGGTTCCAGTCACCGACCTTTTCCAAAAAGGGAAAGCGGTGTTCGCGGATGGTCAGCATCCTGACGCCGCCGGTCGTCTCGGGCGCATGTCGGATCAGATGGGCAACGGGGGGCATGTAGCGGTATTCCATAGCCACCCAGACCGGCGCGGGGTAGCTGCGGGCCAGCGCCGCAACGCGGGCAGCATCGGCCGGGTTGGTGAAAAGCGGCTTTTCTACCAGCACCGGCAGCGGGCGCAGCGCGGCGATGCGTTCTAGTTGAGCCAGATGCATATGGTTGGGCGAGGCGATCAGCAGGCAATTCACCGCAGGATCGACGATGACGGCCTCCATGCTGTCATGAAAGACCGCAGTCGGCGCAAGTGCTGCTGCCGCCGCGCGCATCCCGGCGTCTGGCTCAAAGATCGCCACAACCGAGGCTTCGGGGATCAACGCAATGTTGCGCAGGTGTTCCTGGCCCATCATGCCGCATCCGATGATGCCATACCGCACGGGTGTCATGCCGTCTCCTTCATGCCAGTCGCACCACATAGGCGCAGATCGTGGGGTCATACCATGTCCAGGACGCCTCAACCGGGCTGCCATCCTCAGCGACGGCTAGGCGGGTGATGAGGGGCAAGAGGGTACCACAGACCACGGGAAAGGCTGCGGGGGACCAGTCGGGCAAGCTGCCTATGCCAATCCGGTCCTCGGCGCGCGCAATCCGCAAGCCCAAACGTTCACGGTAAAAAAGGTAAAGCGAGTCCGAAAGGTCGTCGGCCGTGACCGTGTCGGCACGGGTGGCATCAAGCCAGATTTCTTCTACCCCCGCAGGCTGCCCCGACAGGAACCGCAGCCGGCGGATGCGGTGGCCGTTCGCATGGGGGCCGAAGGCGGGCAGGGCGGGGTCCTTGGGCCGCAGGTCCACCGAGAGCACCTGCGCCGTAGGCAGTCCGCCGCCGGTCAGCAGTTCCAGCCGGAACAGGGCATAGACCGATGCGACATCCGCCCGCGCACGCACATAGTTTCCCGACCCCTGCACCCTGTGCAGCAGACCCTGCTGCTGCAGCGTATGCAGCGCCCGACGCAACGTGCCGATCGCAATGCCAAGGTCGACGGCCATGTCGCGTTCCGGCGGCAGGCGCGCACCATCGGCCAGCTTGCCGGCGGCAATGTCGCGGATCAGGCCTTCGGAGACCTGCATGTGAAGCGGAAGCGATCCGGGGCGGGGCATCTGGCGCCAAAATTGATACAGTATTGATCTACATCATTTCAGATGCTACGCAAGTGAAAATCCGCATGAGTCTGGGCCCCCCGCATGACCATCGTTCCCATCACATCGCCCGATCTGGACGCCCTTGAGGTGTCGTGGTTTGCAGCACTTTGTTCGGATGATTACGAATACCTTGGCATCCCTGACGGCAGGCTGCGGTCCTCCTTTGCGCATTGTTCGTCCCTCGTGCAGACCGCCGAAGCGCTGGGCTTTCGTAACATCCTGTGTCCCTCGTCGTATCAAGTGGGTCAGGACACGCTGTCCTTCGTGGCAGCCTGCGCGCCGATCACGGATCGCATTAACCTGCTGGCGGCCATTCGCTGCGGCGAGATGCAGCCCGTCATGCTGGCACGCACGGTGGCAACCCTTGACCACATGCTGAAAGGGCGGCTGACACTGAACGTCATATCCTCGGATTTTCCCGGAGAGATCGCCGACAGCGCCTTTCGCTACCGCCGCAGCCACGAAGTGGTGCAGGTTCTGCGGCAGGCATGGACGCGCGACACCATCAACCACGACGGCGAAGTCTATCAGTTCAAGAATGTGCCGACCGACCCCGCGAAGCCTTATCAGCAGAACGGCGGGCCCTTGCTGT
>JBKJVF010000114.1:0-11083 GCA_046589965.1 Paracoccaceae bacterium | reverse complement strand
CATGAATGCGACGCGCCGTCAGACATTCGACCACCCGCCGTCGATGACATGCGTGGTGCCCGTGGTAAATCCAGCCGCGTCCGATGCCAGATACACCACCAGTTCAGCCACCTCTTCGGGTTGGCCCATACGACCCATCGGCTGGCGCGCGATGAACGCCTTGCGCGCGGCGTCATAGTCCCCGGTGGCCCGCATGCGATCATTCAGCGACGGGCTTTCGATGGTGCCGGGGCAGATGGCATTGCAACGGATGCCCTTTGTTACGAAATCGGCCGCGATGGCCTTGGTCAGACCGATCACGCCCGCCTTCGTGACGCCGTAGACGAACCTGTTCGGGGCGGCAATCGTCGACGATACGACGGACGCCATGTTGATGATCGACCCGCCACCGTTGTCCAGCATCGCGGGCAGAAAGGCGCGGCACATCCGGTACATCGCGGTCAGGTTGAGGTCGAACGACATCGACCATTGGTCCTCTTCGCAATCCAGGATGGTGCCATTGGCCACAAAACCTGCGCAGTTGAACAGGATATCCACCGTGCCGATGTCCTTGGCCGCTGCCAGAATGTCGGCAGGGTCCCGGACGTTCAGGACGCGTGTGCCAAGACCTTCAACAGCCAGCGCGGCAAGTGCCACCTCGTTCACATCGGTCGCGATCACGCGCGCCCCTTCGCGTGCCATCGCCAGCGCCGACGCCTTGCCGATGCCTTGACCGGCCGCAGTCACCAGCGCGGTCTTTCCCGTCAGTCTTCCCATTGTGCCCGTTCTCCTGCAGTGCGACCGGTTCGCGGCAGGCTAAAGCCTTTGCTATCAGGCGAAAAGGGGCGTTTGGGGCGCGGTTCGTGGGCGAACAGCTTCTGTGCGGTCTACCCCCTCTTCTTTCGCGCGACGCTGCCGACTATGTAAGGGTTCGAACATCGATGACGGGACCACATGCTATGAACCAGATCGAACTTGGCCTTGATACCTTTGGCGATGTCACGCAGGGGTCCGACGGGCAGCTCAAACCCATGGACCAGGTCCTGCGCGATGTGGTCGAAGAGGGCGTCGTAGCCGATCAGTCGGGGGCCTACTTTCTGGGTCTTGGTGAACATCACCGGTCCGATTTCGCCGTTTCCGCGCCCGAGATCGTTTTGGCCGCCATCGCGGGACGAACGAGACGTCTGCGCCTCGGGACTGCGGTCACGGTGTTGTCGACCGATGATCCGATCCGGGTGTTCCAGCGGTTTTCGACCCTGAACGCGATTTCCAACGGCCGGGCCGAAGTGATCCTTGGCCGGGGATCGTTCACCGAAAGCTATCCGCTGTTCGACCACGCGCTGGACGACTACGAAATGCTGTTCGAGGAAAAGCTGGACATTTTTGCCAAGCTGGTGCGGACGCCTGCGTTGACCTGGTCGGGACAGCATCGGTCAAGCCTGTCCAATCAGGTGGTGTATCCGCCCCTTGGTCCATCGGGGCTGACGACCTGGGTCGGCGTCGGCGGCAGTCCGGAATCCGTGGTGCGCGTGGTCCGCCAGGACCTGCAACTGATGCTGGCGATCATCGGCGGCGACCCGGCGCGGTTTGCGCCTTACGTCGACCTTTATCATCGTGCCGTGGCACAGCTTGGCCGCAAGGTGCGCCCCATCGGGGTGCATTCCCCCGGCCATATCGCCAGGACGGATGAGGCCGCGCGTGAGGCGATGTGGCCGCATTATCGCGACATGTTCGGGCGCATCGGGCGTGAACGTGGCTGGCCGCCCGTCACCAAGGACAAATATCTGGCAGAGGTGGAGCATGGCTCGCTGTATGTCGGATCGCCCGAAACCGTGGCGCGCAAAATTGCCAAGACGGTCACGACACTGGGTGTGCAGCGGTTTGACATGAAGTATTCCACCGGTCCGATGCCGCATGGTGAATTGCTGGAATCGATCGGATTCTACGGGTCAAAGGTCATCCCGATGGTCCAAGAGATGGTTGCCGATCACACGGTGATGGTCTGACAGCAAAAAGCCCCGGGGATGACCCGGGGCCTTTGATCGCACAACGCGGCGTTACTGCAGCCGCTGTCCGTTTGCGTACAGGCCCTTGTCCTTGAACTCGATCGTGGACACCAGCGTATCCGGCGCATCGCCCGGCTTGGCGAACATCGCCAGCATCATACGTGCACCCATGATCTGATCCTCCGGGACGATCCCCATCGCTACCAGCGTGTCCAACAATGCGTTGATACCCGTCAGGGTCACATCAATCTGGCCGGTTGGTGCGGGAATGCCCTGAAACGTCGTCAGATCGGTGTTGTCAAAGGTCAGCGCGCCTTTTCCGTCCACAACGGCACCCGCCAGCTTGAGCTGCAACTGAGTCAGGTCCAACGAGTTCAGCTCTCCCGGAAAGGAATCCTGCATCGTCGCGGTTGATGCCGGGTCCATGATGTCAGCGTTCAACTTCGCGGTTCCCTTGGTATCGATGATCAGCGTCGCCGGATCGCGCGGCAACTGGCCCATCGGGTCGAACATCGCCCAAATGTCGTCAGACATCTTCAGATCGACCATTTTGGTCAGAAAGCTGAAATTTTGCGGCGTGTCCGATTTGGACACCGGCATCAGCACGTCAAAGGCAAATTCGCCAAAGCCCAGATCGACCTGCGGGAACGGGATCGTGCTGCCCGAAATCGAATAATTGGCCGCCTTCATGCCGATGGCATAGGTCAACTGCACCTTGTCCATCCCAAAGTCGAAGTTGCCCCCGTCCATGGTGCCGGTGATCTTGCTTTGGGCTCCGGCGTCGTCGATGTTCACGTCAAAACTGGTTTTGCCGTAGGACATCCCGCCGTTGCTGGCAAAGCCTGCGTTCAACGCAGTGGCCATGTTGGCCATCATGTCTGCGCCCAGAAAGCTGCCCTTGGTCGCCCCTTTCACGTCAGCAATGCTGACAGTGACATTGAAGTTGGAGGCTTCTTCGGTCCCGCTTCCGGTGAAAACGGCCGACGCTGCGCTAAAGGTGGAGTCGAGGTCTTTCGCACCGGTCGCACCGGTCATCAGATAGCGCCCGGCCACGCCTGTCAGGTTGACATCAAACTTGACGTTTACTGGACCTTCGGCATTCACCACTTCGGTGACGTCGATGCCAATCGTCGGCGCTGAAAAATCATAGGAGGTGTCGGTGGCATTGCCACCTGCCGTCATCATCATGCCGGGTTGGTTGATTGTCATCTTGATGGTCGTGGGGCCATCGCTATCGCTTCCGTCGGGCGGGATGGTCATGCTGATCGGATAGGTTTCGGGCATCGTCACTTCGACCGTGCCGGTTCCGGTATCGCGGAACCGCACCGTGCCGATGGCGCTTTCGCCGATAAGTCCGGTCGGCTCATTGATGGACAGCGACAGGCCCTCCACGACCAAAGTGTCGCCCTCGCGCGCCTCGCTTGTGGTGGTGATCGTCTGCCCGACGCTTTCCGACATCGTCTTCCACGATTGCCAGACGTCTTCTGCGGTGACCTGCGCCATCGCGCCTGAGGCTGTGAACCAAAGCGCGACTGCGGTACTGCCCGCCAAATAGATCCTTGCCATTGAGACACCTTTTTGGATGAATTGATGCGCGATGGTCACTGCCGGAACAGCTTTGGTCAAGAGCTTTGCGGGCATGGACCGTGACGGCAAACGCGATTGTCATCGCGCAGGGGGGTCGCTTTTCCAGATGAGAGGTTCAGGACAACGTCCTGCTTCGCAAAAAAGTGTCTGGCGCAACCGCTGTTGCTCGGGCATCCATCGCCGACGCGCGGGGTGGACTTGCCAGACTGCGTGATCAAGGCAGGAATATCGGAATGAAGACTTGGACCTTGGCCATGACCCTGGCTGCCACATTTGCGGCACATCTGGCGCAGGCTGAAACACCCCAGGACGCCGCCCTGAAATCCATGTCCTGGGACCAGATCACCGAGGCGGCACAAGGCGGCACGGTCAACATGTTCATGTGGGGCGGCGCTGACAACATCAACGCCTATGTCAGCGACACCATCGGCGGCATGCTAACATCGCAGTACGGGATCACCCTGAACCGTGTCGCGCTGACCGACACCGTCGAGGCCGTCAATATTGTCCTGGGCGAGAAAGAGGCCGGGATTGCCGACACCGGTGCGGTCGATCTGATCTGGATCAACGGCGAGAACTTTCGCACGATGAAAGAGGCGGGCCTTGCCTTTTGCGGCTATACCGACGTCCTGCCCAACAATGCGCTGATCAATTGGGACAACCCAGCCATCGCGAACGACTTTGGCGTTCCCGTCGAGGGCTGTGAAGTGCCCTGGTCCAAGGCCCAGTTTGCCTTTGCGCATGACCTGGCGCGGACACCCACCCCTCCGATGTCGATCCCCGATTTGATTGCATGGGCCAAGGCCAATCCCGGCCAGTTCACCTATCCCGCGCCTGCGGACTTCAACGGATCGGTGTTTGTGCGGCACGTCTTTTATCATGTCGCGGGGGGTCCCGAGGCATTGCTTGGCCCGTTCGATCAGGCCCAATTCGACGCGGTCGCCACAAAGACATGGGCGCTTTTGAATGACCTCGAACCCTATCTCTGGCGCGAAGGTCAGACCTATCCGACCACGGTCGTGCAGATGAACGACCTTTTTGCCAATGGAGAGGTTGCGCTGACCTTCAACTACGAACCCGCGCAGTTCGGCATCGCGGTCCAGAACGGCATCTATCCCGACACGACGCGGTCCTATGGTCTGACAGACGGCACCATCGGCAACACCAACTACACCGTGATCCCCTTCAATTCGCCCAACAAGGCGGCGGCGATGGTGGTCCAAAACCTGCTTTTGTCGGCCGAGGCGCAATTTGAAAAGGCACGCCCCGAGGTGTGGGGTGCGCAGCCGGCCATCGAGATCGACCGCCTTTCTGCGCAGATGCAGGCGAAATTCGCCGCCATTCCCGCCCATCCATCTGTCGTTGCGGCTGCGGTGCTGGGGCAGAATGCCCTGCCCGAACTCCAAGCTGACTGGATTTCTGCCATCGAACAGGGTTGGATCGCCAATGTCGGCCAGTAGGTGGCTGCTGTAACAGGCACCCTGACGCGCCTTACCCTTGGGAGAGCCATGCCAGACCGCAAGATCATGCTGATGCTGGCGCCGGCGGTGATCGTGCTGGGCGGCCTTTGCCTTGGCGGGCTGGGTGTTGCCGTTTTCCGGTCATTCAACGTACAAATCCTGTCGGGCACAGGCACGCCAGACCTTGCTGGCTATCGGGCGATGCTGGGCCAGCCAGAATTTCTGCAGTCGCTTGGATTCAGTCTCTATATCGCACTAACCGCGACCCTGCTTTCGACGATCCTTGCCGTTGCGACCGCACTTTTGCTGCGTCAGCGCTTTGCCGGACGGGGGGTTCTGGCCTTCTTGTTCCAGTTGACGCTGACCTTGCCGCACCTCATCGGCGCGATCGGAATCCTGTACCTGTTGTCGCAATCGGGTCTGATCGCGCGGCTGGCCTTCGGTGTCGGGGCCATCGACCAGTCTTCGGACTTTCCAGCACTTGTCTACGACCGCTGGGGCGTGGGCATCATCCTGCAATATGTCTGGAAAGAGGTGCCCTTCATCGCGCTGATCGTCCTTGCGCAGATGCAGACGCTTGGCGCGGATTACGAAAGCGTTGCGCGCGCGCTGGGGGCCAGTCGCTGGCAGACGTTTCGGCACGTCTTGTCGCCGATGATCCTGCCCGCAGTCTTGGGTGCGTCGGTTATGGTCTTTGCCTTCACCTTTGGTGCCTATGAGGTGCCACTGATCCTTGGGCCGAACGCGCCCGCGACATTGCCGGTTCTGGCCTATCGCAAGTTCACTGATGTCGACCTGGCCGCCCGGTCCGAGGCGATGGCTTTGGCCGTCGTCATCACGCTGATCAGTGCCGCGATGGCGGCAATGTATCTGTGGACCGCGCGACGGCAGGGCCAAGGCACATGACCTTGGCCGGTCGCACCTTCCGTCGGGTGACGATATGGGGTCTGGCACTCTGGTCGGTCTTGCCACTGGTGCCGCTGGTGATCTGGTCATTTGCGCGTGGCTGGCGGTTTCCCGACATTCTGCCCGCCGATACTTCCTTGTCAGCGTGGAGATTTGCCTGGTCGGATGCATCCGGGGTGCTGGCCAGTCTTGGTCTGACGGCGGGCATCGCTGCGGCCACCACCCTTGCCGCCCTTGTGATTGGATTGCCTGCGGCGCGCGTGCTGGGGATGCACGACTTTCGCGGCAAACTGCTGGTGCAGACACTGTTTTTGGTGCCCGTGCTGGTGCCGGGGATTGCCATTGCGCTGGGCCTGCACGGGGTCTTTCTGGTGCTGGGCCTGACCAACAGCATCTTTGGCGTGGTGCTGGTGCATCTGGTTCCGGCGCTGCCTTACATGATCCTGATCCTGGCGGGGGTCTTTGCAGCCCATGATGCGGATTTTGAGGATCAGGCCCGCAGCCTTGGGGCAAGCGCGTTACAGACCCTGTGGCATGTGACCTTGCCCGCGATCCTACCGGGGATCGTGGTGGCCTGCCTCTTCACGTTCCTGATCTCGTGGAGCCAGTTTCTGTTGACACTGATGATCGGGGGCGGCCGGGTCGTCACGATGCCGCTGTTGCTTTTCGGTTTCGCGACGTCCGGGCGCAATGACCTGACGGGAGCCATCGCCCTGATCTATATCTTGCCCGGGATCGTCATCCTGTTGGCCACATCGCGGTTCCTTTCGGGGCGTCCGGCGGCCATTGCGGGACTGGGACGCGCATGACCGAACTGACGGTAACCCGCCTGACCAAGCATTATCCCGGGGCGACGCACCCTGCACTCGCGGGCCTGACATGTTCGGTCAAAAGCGGCTCTATGACGGCACTTCTGGGGCCTTCGGGATGCGGCAAGACCACCGCGATGAAGGTGATCGCCGGTCTGATTGACGCGACATCCGGCGATGTTCTTTTCGACGGCAGATCGGTTTTGGCCGACCCGCCGGAAAAGCGCGGCGCGGTCATGGTGTTTCAGAACCCGCTTTTGTTTCCGCATATGGACGTGGCGGCGAATGTGGGATTTGGCCTGCGCATGCGTGGTCTGTCGCGGGCAGAAGTCGACACACGCGTGTCCGAAATGCTCGACATGGTGCAGCTTTCGGGCTTGGGCGGCCGTCGTCCGGTTGCCCTTTCGGGCGGTCAGCAGCAGCGTGTTGCACTTGCCCGTGCGCTGATCGTGCGGCCGAAACTGCTGCTGCTGGATGAACCCTTGTCGAACCTTGATGCGCATCTTCGGGTCGAGATGCGTGAGTTGATCAAATCGCTGCAGCGCGAAACCGGCGTCACGACACTTTTCGTGACGCATGATCAGGCCGAGGCTGCGATCATCGCGGACGACATCGCGCTGATCCTGGACGGACGACTTGCCCAATTTGGGCCTGCCGAGAGCCTGTTTCAGCGCCCGTTGACCCTAGCTGTGGCGCGGTTCTTTGGCCTGCGCAATGTGGTGAAGGGCGAGGTGCGCGCCAATCAGTTCCATTCTGCCCTGGGACCGTTGGTTCAGGGCAGCACGGTTGAAGACGGGCCAGCGACGTTGGTCTTGCGACCGGATGCGATCGTCATTGGGCCAGGTCCGGAGAACACCCTGACGGCGACGCTGCAATCGCGCGTCTATATGGGCACGCAGACGCAGTTGCAGCTGCAAGTCGGTGGGGTGCGGCTCGAGGCACTGGTGCCGCCGGCCCAGGCGGCGCAAATTGCCGTCGGTGCGACCTTGCAGGTTCATGTGCCGCCAGCAGCAATCTGGCTGTTGCCGCCCGACAAAGGGACAACGGATGGTTGATGCATTGGTCATTGGCGGGGGCCCGGCTGGGTTGATGGCGGCGGAGGCGCTGGCGATCGCCGGGCGCCGCGTGGTGGTCTGCGAGGCAAAGCCATCGGTTGGTCGCAAGTTCCTGATGGCGGGAAAATCGGGCCTCAACATCGCCAAAAATGAGACTGTTACCGCATTTTCAGCGGTTTTCGAGGCCGCGTGGATGGAACCCATCCTGCGCGAATTTGGTCCGACCGAGGTCCAGGACTGGTGCCGCGCCCTTGGGCAAGAGGTCTTCGCCGGCAGTTCGGGGCGGGTTTTTCCCGTCACCATGAAAGGCTCGCCGTTGTTGCGGGCATGGCTTGCGCGACTGGGGCATCTAGGGGTGGAAATACGCCCGCGGTGGCGATGGACGGGGTTTGCGGGCGATGCATTCGGGTTTGAGACGCCAACGGGGCCGCAGATCGTGTCGCCCCGCGTCACCGTGCTTGCGCTGGGTGGGGCAAGCTGGTCCCGGCTTGGGTCGGACGGCGCCTGGGTGCCGTTCCTTCGCGAAAAAGGCGTTGGCATCGCGCCATTTCGCCCCGCAAATGTGGGTTTTGCCGTCAATTGGTCCCCGCATATGGCGCGGCACTTTGGTCAGCCGGTCAAAGGTGTGGCCTTGCATGCGGGCGGGCGTGTTGATCGTGGGGAGTTCGTCATCACGGCCAAGGGCGTCGAGGGCGGCGGCATCTATGCCGTTTCGGCGCTGCTGCGCGACGGCGCGAAGTTGTCGCTCGACCTGCTGCCGGACGTCCCGCCGGAGACCCTGGCGCGCCGTATCTCGGCACAAAAGGCATCCGACAGCCGCAGCAACCAACTGCGCAAACTGGGTCTTTCGCCAATTTCGGTCGCGCTAGCGCAGGAATTCGGGCGCGATCTGGGGCTGTCCAACGCAGTCAAATCCCTGCCTATGCGGTTGCAAGGACCCCTTCCGCTGGACGAGGCGATTTCCGTGGCGGGGGGCATCACGTCAGATAGCCTGCATCCAACGTTGGAGCTGAAAGCCATCCCGCGCGTCTTTGCCTGCGGCGAAATGCTGGACTGGGAGGCCCCAACCGGTGGGTACCTTCTGACCGGCTGCCTGGCGACGGGACTTTGGGCGGGTCGCGCCGCCGCAAAGTTTCAGTAACCGAGCGCGCAACCATCCTTGCGCGGGTCCGATGCGCCGACCAACAGACCAGTATCGTCCATCCAGATCGCCTGCGCGCCGCCCAAAGCCGTGTCAGGCGTGATGACTTTGTGCCCCATGGCGGCAAGGGCCGCGCGCACCTCCGCGCCGTAGCCGCGTTCCAGTTCCAGCCCGTCGCCCTCGCCCATGAAACTGCGTGGCGCATCAAGGGCCGTCTGCAGGTCCATGTCGAAGTCAGCCAGATTTGACAGCACACGCACATGGCCGGTCGGCTGATAGGCGCCGCCCATGACACCAAAGGGCATGATCACACGTCCGTTTTTGCGCAGCATGGCTGGAATGATGGTGTGCATCGGACGCTTGCCGCCCGCTGCTTCGTTCGGATGGCCTTCGGTCAGGTTGAACCCGGCTCCCCGGTTCTGAAAATTGATGCCGAACTTGTCCGAGGCCAACCCCGCGCCGAAACTGTGATAGACAGAATAGATCAGGGAAACCGCCATCCGGTCGCGGTCGACGACGGTGATGTAGATCGTGTCGCGATGGATTGCCTCGGTGCGGGGCATGGGGTCATCGCCTGCCCGACCGGGGTCGATCAGGGCCGCCAGTTTGCTGGCCGTTTCGGGACTTGTCAGGTGATCAAGTCGGGTCATGTGATCGGGGTCAGCCAGAAACCGGTCACGGGCGTTGTAGGCAAGCTTTGCGGCCTCTGCCTCAAGATGCGTGCGCTGTGCGCCAAACGGATCCAGTGCCGCAATGTCGAAAGTTTGCAGGATGTTCCCCAGCAGGATCGCGGTCACGCCCTGCCCGTTTGGCGGATGTTCCACCAGTTCAAGACCACGGTAGGTGCCCGAAATCGGCGCGGAGTAGGTGCTGGCGGTGGCGTCAAAGTCGGCCAGCGTATGGCATCCGCCCACGGCGCGCAGCGATGCCACCATGTCTTCGGCCACCTCGCCGGAGTAAAAGCCTGCGCGGCCCTGATCCGCGATGCGACGCAGAACCTCCGCCTGACCTGGGGCACGAAAGACCTGGCCCGGGATGGGCGTCTTGCCATCCAGAAGATAAAAGCGCCGTGCGATACCTGACAGCGCCGGTTCGGCAATTGCCCAGTCGCGCGCGACGCGCGGGGCAACTGGCACGCCTTCATCCGCATAACGGATTGCCGGGGCCAGGATGGCAGGGAGGCCAATGCGGCCCCAATCAGATGAAAGCCTGCAAAAGGCGTCGACAGCACCGGGAATGGTCACGGCGTCGGCGCTGGTTGGTGCGACTTTGGTGTGACCCTTGTCGCGCATGGCGGCGGCGGACAGCCCGGCGGGTGCCCGCCCGGAACCGTTCAGGGCGATGATATCTTCGGTCCCGGCTGGCTTGACCAGCACAAAGCAATCTCCGCCGATGCCGGTCATCTGCGGTTCGCAAATGCCCAGAAGGACGGCGCCGGCGATGGCCGCGTCGACGGCATTTCCCCCCGCTTCGAGGATCGCAATGGCGGCTTTGGCGGCAAGTGGGTGCGACGTCGCGCAGATCCCGTTGGTGGCATAGACTGCCGAGCGACCTGGTTGCTGAAAATCTCTCATCTGACGCGACATCCCCTGCTCGATTTGTAGGCGATGTTAAGCGCAAAGCAGGGACGCGCAAGGCCCGAATGCACCTGGGATGTGGACTTTGACTGTAGGGAGGGGGGTGGTCAGAACCTCGGCGCCGCGACTGGGTGGGGGCTTAGACCGCAGCGCCGAGGTGAAGCTTTATGCAGCTACCCGATCTGTATGACGGCGGCTCGGGGCGTCATTGGGGGCGAAAGACGGCGTTTCAGAGACAGTATCGCGCGATACGCAACAATCGAAATTCAGGCCGCTGATTGTTCCATCGTCAGGCGAAATGTCAGCTGGTTCTGTCCAGCGACGCGCGCGTAACGCAGGTCTTCCGACAGCGCCCGAATCAAATGCCAGCCAAAGCCACCTTCGGGCAAATCTTCCGGTGCGGCGAGTTGACCGCTCGGCAAGGTCCCCTGGGGCATCGGCGCGCCTTGATCGACAATGCAACAGGTGAGGCCCTGTCGGTTCAGGCAGATCGTCAATTCGATCTCACCCGCACCATCGGCATAGGCATGTTCCACGATATTGTTCAGCGCCTCGGCCAGCAC